>CAJPTV010000108.1 GCA_905373665.1 Bacteroidia bacterium | reverse complement strand
GAGGAAAAGATCCGTTTCTTTCACCGTAAGATTTACCTTGGTGGGCAATAGTGCACGCAACAGCAGATTCAGGAAGCAATAACGCACCTCGTTATTCGGGAAGCCCAAAGCAAAGCGACGGCGCGACGGATCGAAGCGTTTAATCGTCAAATAACCTGCTTGGTAGAGCACCTGTATCGGATCGTCGATCAGCTCGTGCGGGTTCTCTAAGTCGACGAGCGGCACCATCACGTCCTTGTCCAACGACGGGTAGTCGTATTGCCGATCACGCAAGATCTCTACAAGGAAGGTCGGCGTACCCGTAGCAAACCAGTAAGAGCCTAAAATCCCCTTGTCAAAGACATTCAATACATTGAATGGGTTATAGACATGGACGTTGTTCGTCGAGAAACAGTACCCATCATACTCACTTTTGAGAAACTCCAAGAGCTCAGCACGGGTATAGCTTAACTGTTGCGCCAAGGCGTCAATATCTTCGGAGAAAGTGGCAAGGAGCTCCGCCTCGGTAATCCCACAAATCCCTGCATAAGCAGGTGCTAAGCTAATATCATTTAGGTTGTTCAGCCCGCTAAAGACGCTCAGCTTACTAAACTTGGTCACCCCCGTAAGGAAGGCTAAACGGATATACTCATCCAATGACTTAAGCACGACATAGAAGCCCGCCAAGATCTTACGGTACTGCTCATGAAGCTCCCGATCCCCCTCACTTAAGGAGTGAAGCAAAGGCTTATCATACTCATCAACAAGCACCACCACCTTACGCCCCGTCTTTTGGTAGACATTCTTGATGAGCTGAGCAAAGCGTTCGGCGGGTAACAGATCGGATAATACAGGCACGCCGTACTCTTCTTCTAGATTTGCAAGATTGTTAGACAGACGCACATTTAAGACCTCTACAGCGTTATAATTGCTAATATTGAGGTCAATATACAACACGGCATGCTCCAACCACGGCTCACGCCCCTCGGCGAGCGCCATCCGCTCCTCAGCCTCTTCAATATAAAGCCCCTTAAAAAGCTCCTTCTCACCGCGAAAGTACGAAGCGAGAGTGGAGAGGAACAAGCTCTTACCAAAACGACGCGGACGGCTCAGGAAGAAGACGTGTCCTTTCACAAGCGACTCAATATGAGCCGTTTTATCTATGTAAATGAATTTCTCTGTACGAATATTCCGAAAACTCTGTACGCCGATGGGATATTTACGAACTGTCATCTCTTCTCCTAATTTTAGGTAAAGGTAGCCAATCTTACTCAAAGCTAAGTAAATCTAGGTAGAGGTCACCTCCACTTTTGTCCATTTGCCCATTATACCACCATGGGCTGTCCGCCCTAAGGCGTCCCCCCACCCTTTTTCCTAAAAACTCCCTACCTTTGGCAGAGTAAAAAGGATAACATCGTTAGTCTCATTCTCGGATGGAAATCGGAACGCAAGCCCTACACACCTACACCGTAACGCTCGAAGATACCGCTATGCGCCAAGGCTCGGGCGACCTCGACGTACTCTCTACCCCGCGCCTTATCGCCATGATAGAGGAGGTCGCTAAGAACCTCATGAGCTCCGACCTTATCAATACAGAGAGCTCAGTAGGTACGTACGTTACCCTACAACACCTCAAGGCGTCGCCCATCGGCGCCGAAGTGCAAGTACGAGTAACGCTTACGGAAAGAGAGGGGCGGAAATATAACTTTACCGCCGAGGCATACCAAGGCGATACGCTCATCGCAAAGGGCGACCACACCCGTTTTGTTGTAGATAAGTCGCGTTTTCTGGCAGGACTCTCTCGCTAGTAGGGGCTTCGCACCCCGCCGCCCCCTATGCAGGTCGTTACCCCAGTCTATGGGTTTCTATTCGTAGCGCTGCTACTCTTTGTCGCTGTTATCGCTAGTAAGACGAGCGGGCGACTAGGAGTACCAGCGCTTATCTTTTTCTTGCTCATCGGTTGGGCGTTCGGTCCCGACTTGCTTGACATCTTTATCCTCAACGACCTCTCATGGTTGCGTCAAGTGGGCATCATCGCCTTGTCTCTGATCCTTTTCTCGGGCGGGATGGATACCAACCTCGCCTCCGTTAAACCCGTCATCTGGCGGAGCGTCTCGCTGGCTACGGTGGGGGTGCTCGTTACCGCTATCGTGACGGCTGTGGCGGCTTACTTCCTTTTACCTGTGACGCCTGCACAAGCCTTCCTGCTGGGGTCAATTGTCAGCTCTACCGATGCGGCTGCGGTCTTTTCCGTACTGCGTTCCAAAAACATGGAGTTGAAGTATCGCCTCCGCCCCCTACTCGAGTTTGAGTCGGGGAGTAACGACCCGATGGCGCTCCTCCTGACCACGGTCTCTATTGCTTGGTTAATGGGCGAACAAGCCTCGCCCGGGATGATCGTCCTGCAGCTCGTCCTGCAGCTACTGATCGGGGCGGCTGCTGGGCTCTTGCTCGGGTGGCTCGCACTCAAGATAGTGAACAGGATATCACTGCAGTACGAGGGACTATTCTCCGTGCTTATCCTCTCCATCGCGCTCTTTACCTATTCGTTCACCGAACTGGTCTATGGCAACGGACTGCTAGCGGTCTACCTCCTTGGGATTGTCCTCGGCAACAAGCCCTTTATGCACAAGCAAAGCACCATGAAGTTCTTCGACGGACTGGCATGGGTGATGCAGATCCTCATCTTCGTCTCGCTGGGGGTGATCCTCGAGCCCGAGGCGGTCTTTCGCCACGTCTTGCCAGGGTTACTGCTGGCGGTGGTGCTCATCTTTGTGGCGCGTACGGCAGGGGTATTCGTCTCGCTGCTCCCTTTCCGCGGCATACAGCTGCGCAGCAAGTTCTTCCTCGTCTGGGGGGGCTTAAAAGGGGCTGGTCCGCTGGTCTTTGCCCTCTACCCCATCCTTGCCTTTAAGGAGGGAACGAGCCACAACGAGGTGGCGCACGCCTTCCTCAATATCGTCTATTTCATCGTCCTACTCTCGGTCTTGCTGCAAGGGACTACCTTGGCGCAGGTGGCAAAGTGGTTGCACCTCGATATTCCGATGGGCGAAAAGACCTTCTACCCCCTAGCCATCGAACAGCGTCGGAACTTCAGCTCGCTCCTCCAAGAGATTCTCATTCCCGAGGGCTGTTACGCGAGTGGGAAAACGCTCATTGAACTGAACCTGCCGACGGACGTCCTTATCGTCCTCATCTCCCGTGGCGACCAGTTTATTATGCCCAACGGAGCGACCCAGCTCCTAGAAAATGACAAAATATTGGTGATGGCGACCACACCCGCCGACCTGCAAGGGGTCTACGAGAGGCTCGACATCGAAATCCCCGAGGTGCATTAACACCTCCACAGTACACTTTAGGCAATGACCATAGACGAGGCACAGGCGGAAATACTCGCCGAGTTTGACTACCTAGAAGATTGGCTCGATAAGTACCAACAGCTCATTGACATGGGGCAAACCCTCCCCGAGGGTGACGCCGAACTAAAGCAAGAGAAACACCTAATCCACGGGTGTCAGAGCCGCGTCTGGATCGAATGCCGCGCTGAGGACGGCGTACTGCACTTCCGTGCCGATTCCGACGCCGTGATTACCAAGGGCATCGTCTCCCTCCTGCTGCGCATCTTCGACGGACATACCCCGCAAGAGATCCTCGCCACGAAGCTCACCGTCCTTGACCAAATTGGCTTACAACAGCACCTTTCCCCTACGCGCGCCAACGGACTCCTCGCGATGGTCGAACAGATTTACGCTTACGCTCGGCAACACCAATAACACACAGACGACAATGCGCGACATCTTTGACATAGAGTGCGACCTCGTGCAGGTACTCAAGACGGTCTACGACCCCGAGATCCCCTGCAATATCTACGACCTTGGGCTGATTTACGCCGTTGAGGTGACCGACGAGCGGGAGGTGCTCCTCGTCATGACCCTCACTGCCCCAGGCTGCCCCATGGCAGAGGAATTGATGAATGAAGTCAAAGACTCCGTTGCTGCCATCGAGGGGGTAAAGAGCGTCTCGGTCGAACTGGTCTTCGATCCACCGTGGACGACCGACCGCATGAGCGAAGAGGCGAAGCTCGAGCTCGGGATGCTCTAGGGCTTACCTGCTGTGTATGCTTATAGTATGCTTATAGTACGCTCATAGTACGGGTGAAGACTCTCCGCCAACAATTCCCCAACCTTTACCACTACGCGCGCTACGCTAGCGGCTTTTTCGCGCATCGTTACTAACGTTCTTACTACCTTGTGCGACTAAGCGGGTTCTCTCCCCGAAGTAAGAAAGGAAAGGTAATGATGTGTTATAACAAAGCGTTGCGGCTGCTCTTGTGGGGGCTCGTGCTCTTTTTGACGTCGCAGATAGCCACTGCCGCACCGATCGATGTGCAACGTGCCGCACGCCTCGCCTCCGAACAGCTCCAACGTCTGCGCCCGCTCCGCGGGAGCGCTCCACAAGTAAAGCTTCTTCGCACAAGCCATGGGCACGCCACGCGAGGCAATACGCAAGCCGATTACTACCTCTTTGGGGCAAAGCAAGGGGAGGGCTGGGTACTCGTGGCAGGCGACGACGCCATCGCCCCCATCTTGGCTTATTCACCCGAGGGGCACTTTCCCGAAACGCTGCAACCCGAGTTGCAATCGGTATTGCGCCAATATCAGCACTTGGTACAGGAGGTGCGACGAAACCCTGCGACCGCGCCTGTAGTGCCGATCCTTTCGCCCAGCGAGGCGGTTTCACCCCTTTTGCACAACCTTCGCTGGAGTCAGTTCCTCCCCTACAATCAGCTTTTGCCGCTCCGAACAGCCGCTAACGGCGAACAGAAGCGTGCCCCCACGGGGTGCGTCGCTACTGCCGTGGCACAGGTGATGCGCTACCACGCTTGGCCACCCCGACCGCAAGGAAAGGTTACCCACGCAGGCTTGGAAATCGACTTTGATAACGAACCCGACTATGCGTGGGGCGATATGCTGGGCGCGTACAGCGGGAATAGCTATTCCGAAGCGCAGGGGAAGGCCGTGGCACGCCTTATGCGCGACGTGGGCTACGCCGCTAAGACCACCTACAAAGCCGAGGAGAGTAGTGCACACCCGCGCGAGGCTTTCGAAGCACTTCGTCGCCACTTCCAATATGCCCCGACGCTGCGCTATTACGTCACCACGTACCACGCTGTGGCTGAGTGGCAGCGTCTACTGATTGATGAGCTCAAGGCTGGACGTCCTGTGCCGATGGATGGGGTGACTATCACCCATGCCCAACACGAGTTTGTTTGCGATGGTTATGACGGACAGGGGCTTTTTCATATCAACTGGGGGTGGGGCGAAGCCTCTGATGGCTATTACTTGCTGCACGTCGTGGGGACGGGTGACGGAGGCGATGGTAAGGGGATGCAATATAACTTCATCTATGGGATGCTCGTCGGGATGCAGTCGCCTGCCAAAGCCCCCCATGCGCAAGAAATGAAGGAGTTTTATGCTCCGAAAGATTTAGAGCTCTCGCTCGGGACGTTCTCTGAAAGTAAGGCGTTCACGTGCATGGTACACGGGCTGCTCAATGAGGCTTATTCGCCCGTTGTGGGCACGTTGGCTGTGGTGCTCAAGGGGGCAGATGGGGCGGTCGCTTACAAGGCACACGCTGCGGGTGCGCCCTTCCTTCTCAAGGGGAGTAAGGGGAGTTTTGAAACACGGACGGTCGCCCTAGACCTGAAGGAGGTCGCCCAAGGCACCTATACCCTTCACCCCGCTTTCTACGAACCAGCGACCGACACCTACACCGTGGCGATGCAAGATCAGGTAAAGAGAAAGCTATTTACCGTAACGGTCGGGGACAGGGGCATCGTGCTCGAAGAAGGGACGCGAGCGCCGCAACTCACCTTCAAGGTGACGCCCGCCGTGCTCAAGAAGGGGGAGAAGACAGCCTTTCAGCTCTCTATTACCAACACGGGGACGCAACCCTACCTTTGCCCCATAGCGATGTGCTTTGCTGCGAGTGAGGAGGTACCCTCTATTGCCGATGCGCGCGCACTGCCCTTCCTTGCGTGGATGCGTATTGACCCAGGCACGACCACCACACGTTCGTTTAGCGCCGTTGTCCCGCACGACGCTGCGTACCTACACTTCTTCCACAATGCGCAGAACAACGACTATTACAGCACCAAGCTCCCATGGCATGCGGGCAAGCAGGTCTCCGTACCACGCGACCACCACTCGCAGCAGCGCCTCACCTTGGCGGAAAGTAACCTCTCAGAAAAGTATACGATTACGCGCCTAACGGTAACCGACCGTCTGAAGCGGGGCGAGCACTTCCGAATGGCGTATGAGGTGCGCGTCGACCCCAGCAGTGCGCCCGTAAATTTGAACCTTTTAGCCTCGTTTGTCAAGGTGGTTGAAAGTGCGTACGGTACGAGTACCGAACCCGTAAAGGCGTTTGATGTGCCGACGCAAAGTCTCCTCCCCGGGGAAACGAAGCGCTTGACGATGGACTTCCCACTAGACTTCCCCGTCGGGGAGTATCAACTGATGGTCTACGGCACTGGCTTTGCCCTAGTGCCCGAGCTTGTACTCTCTTCCCTTGTCGTGGAGGCGGGGAGTGCGCAGCCACCGTCGGCGGGTGTCCCCGTTCCCTCTTATCCTGACATGCCCGCGCCGCTTATGAGCACCGTACACGCCCCAACTGAGGAACAAACCGTGGGGGGCGAATGCCCGATCTATCTGATTGACACGAAAGAGCGTCTTTTGAAGGATGGCGAACAGATCCCTCGTGGTGCACTGATTGGCATCGCTCCCAAGGCCGCAGAAGGGTATAAACTCTCGCAGTGGGAGGTGCAAGGGGCGACCTATCTGGCAGATGAAAGCTATGGCAACGGCTCGTTCCTCTTCGTGGGCAAGCTCTACCAAACTACGGAGGGCGACGTATGGGTAAAAGTCTCCTTTACGAAGGAGGGTGAAGGGGGAGGAGAAGCGCCGCAGCCACAGCCTAATCCTAACCCCGATCCTCAGCCTAATCCCAATCCAAAGCCAGAGCCGCAGCCTAATCCGCAGCCTCAGCCTAATCCCAATCCAAAGCCAGAGCCGCAGCCTAATCCTCAGCCACAGCCTAATCCCAATCCGAAACCTGAGCCGCAACCTAATCCACAGCCTCAGCCTAATCCCAATCCAAAGCCTGAGCCGCAACCTAATCCGCAGCCTCAGCCTAATCCCAATCCAAAGCCAGAGCCGCAGCCTAATCCGCAGCCTCAGC
>CAJPTV010000107.1 GCA_905373665.1 Bacteroidia bacterium | reverse complement strand
AGGGTATGGTGTGCGAAGGGGAAGGCGATGGGGGTGACGGGCATTTTCGGACCGTAACTCACTTTACTCACAAAGAGATAGTCCCCTACCAAGAGCGTTTTCTCCATAGAACCCGAGGGGATGACGAAGGCCTCGAGGAGGAGCAAGCGGATGAGGGATGCGGCGACCACGGCGAAGAGTAGGGCGTCTAGCCATTCGACCCATGCCTTTTGCTTTTTCACCCCTTTTTTGCGCCAAAAGAACCAGTGTACTTTGCGAGTGATATAGAAGTCGAAGACGATGGGAAGGCCTAGGAGCCAGAGGTAGTGCCCCGTCCAGATGACGACGGCGATATAGAGTAGGGTGATGAATGCGAACCGTACGTAGCGATTCCGATAGATATGAACAAGGCGCTCCCACATTTTCCGCAAATGCTTTAATATGGGAACAAAAGTAGTTTATTTTAGACTAGCGACGGTGGGCGGCTCTTCGCTTGAGGAATCGGGCACACTGCGCAGCACGGTCGTAGCCGAGCATGATGCCGAGCATGAAGTCCTCTTCGTCGGTTAAATTGCTGAGGGAGTGTGTGTGGAAGCCACGTACGATCTCAACGCAGTCGTCGTTGCCGAAGAAGACGTTCATTCGGTGCTCGCCGAGGGGGTAGATGCAGTAACTGATTTTGCGGATGGAGAGGCAGTGTTCGACTAGGGGCTGTTCGGCGTTGTCCATAGTGTGGAGGACGAGGCTACGTAACCCCTTGTGGTACTCGTAGATATGGTGACAGAGGATTTTGAAATCGCTACTCACGGGCTGGTTCACTGCAGGGCATTGTGGGGCGTTCAGGGGTGGCGTGGGGAGAGTTGCGGCAGCTGCCGTTGTTGGCTTAGGGAGCGACATGATGGGAGTGATTTTTAGATGTAGATAACCGTATAAGAGGATTTGAGAGTCGTTGTAAAAAAGTGCCCAACCCTTTCGGGTCAGGCACTCCCAACGCTTAAAACCTAAGACATTGTATCATTTGAGAGAAAATTGTCAAAAGTCAAGAGCGCCCCTATAGAAGAGGGAGCATCGTATTTGCCCCCCCGAGGTTTTCGGTTATGCGAATTGCTTCTTAAGTTCAGCTACCCAAGCGTTGAGACGCTCTTCGGTCTTGTCGTCTTGATTCATCTGGTCAAGCGCCAAGCCTACGAACTCGCTACCTTCAGCAGCCTTAGATGCAGAGAAGTCATACCCTTCAGTGGATACGAAACCTACGATCTTGCAGCCCTTGCCTTGCAACTTTTGATATAGTTCGCCCATACCGTCGCAGTAGGTGTCGCCATAACCAGATTGGTCACCTAGACCGTAGAGTGCCACCACTTTACCCTTGAGGTCTACGCCAGCGATGCCCTCGGCAAACTCAATCATATCGTCTTGGAGGTCGCCTACGCCCCAGGTCGAAGTACCTAGAATGATGTTGGTGAACTCAGCCATCTTTTCGGGCTTTGTGTCTGCTACATTGAAGACCTCTGCTGTGCCCAAAAGCCCCTTCAACTGGTTTGCGATATTCTCGGTGTTACCGGTGCTTGAGCCAAAGAAAATTCCTACCTTTTCCATTGTTGTGGTATTGATTTGTACACCGCAAAGGTCGGCTATTTATACCGAGTATACAATCACCGAAAGTGGCTATTTTATATTGATTCTTTAGAGAGGGTAAATTTAGTCCTCTTGAGAGGGTGGGGCAAGGATAAGGTTAATAGCTGCTCCTGCCGCCATGCAGCCGAAGATGTTGGGAATGTAGGAGAGTACGCCAGCGCGTGTTTTCTTGTTCTGTTCGCCCTCTACGGCCTCGAAGGCGGCTTCGTCGCAGAGCTCGGTGGAGTAAACGGCGAGGAAGTCTTTTTCCTCCAGCCCTTCGATACGGAGTTTGCGAAGGCGACGGCGTATGGTGCGCGCGAGATGGCAGTAATTGCTCTTCCAAAACGAGCCCACGCGGATGGCATTGGGGTCAAACTTCGCGCCCGCTCCCATGGAGCTCACGAGGGGGGTGCCTGCTAAGAGAGCGTTTTTAATCAGAAAGGTCTTGGGGGCAATGGTGTCAATGGCGTCGATGATGGCGGCAAAGGGCTGTGCTACAAGCTCGTCAAGGACTTCGCCCTGTAGGTAAATGGGGCGTGGGTGTAGGATGATGTCGGGATTGATGTCCCTGATGCGCTGTGCGGCGACCTCGACTTTTAACGCCCCGACGTTGGAATGTAGGGCGAGGAGCTGGCGGTTGATGTTGGTGGGGTGAATCTGGTCAGCGTCGACGAGGGTCAACTCCCCTACCCCGGCTCTTGCCAACATTTCAGCGGCAGCTCCGCCGACGCCCCCGAGCCCGGCGACGAGTACGTGGGCGGAGCGGAGGCGCTCCATTCGTTCCTCTCCGACGCATAGGAGGGTTCTGTCTTGCCACTGAGCTACTGGCATGTGTTGTGCGCTAAAAAACGTTGAATATTCTCCGCGACCTGCTGCTGAAGCGCTGCGACGTCGCATCCGAGGACGCGTGCAGTATCGGCATAAATCGCCTGAATAGGCGTCGTGGTATCATCTGTTTCCAAGAGTAGACGTTCGGGTGGAATGAGGGCAAGAAGCGAGGATTTGGGGCGTTTTATGGAGATATACCATCCATCGTCCAAAAGCTCTTTCAACACCCCCTCTTTTCCCACAAAGCCGTGCACGGCCTTCGGGTAAGGGTACGCGCGTAGGGCTTGGCGCAGTTCGCTCCATGCGCGTACACAGTGTAGCACGACGGGTTTGTGCAGGGGGCGTGCGAGCTCCAATTGTTGTGCTAAAAGAACGTTTTGTTGGACAATGGACGCTCCCCGCAGCCTATCGAGCCCGACCTCGCCGAGTGCGAGACAATCGGGCTCTTGCAAGTAGGTAAGCAGGGCGTGCACAACCCATTGCTCGGCCTCGGGGCGGAGGGTTTCCCAAGGGTGTAGTCCAACGATAAAGGGCTGCCCGAGGGGACGTTGGGCGACGTCCGAGAGTGAGTAACTTGCTATCGCTTCGGGATTTACCTGCTGGGTTCGGTTGTGCGTATGGAAGTCAAGAAGCACCTTTTTGGCACAAATCACAGCCCTCACTAGCGTTCGAGATAGGTATAGCCGTAGAGTCCGGAGCGGTAATTGGAGAGGAACTCCTTGCCTTCGGTCGGGGTAATGAGCCCCCGCTTGATGGAGGAGGAAACCCATGACTCGACGGAGCGGACGAGCTTCTTGGCGTCATACTGCACGTAGTCGAGCACCTCGGCAACGGACTCGCCGTCAATGACTTGGTCGATGTGATAGCCTCGGGAGGTGACCGAGATGTGCACGGCGTTGGTGTCGCCGAAGAGGTTGTGGAGGTCGCCCAAAATCTCTTGATAGGCGCCTACGAGGAAGACGGCAATGTAGTAGGGCTCGCCGGGCTTGAGGGTGTGCACGGGGAGGTAATAGGCTCGGTTTGAGGTAGATATGAAGTTCTCGATCTTACCGTCCGAGTCGCAGGTGATGTCTTGTAGGGTTGCGTTTCGCTCGGGCTTTTCGTCTAAGCGGTGGATGGGCATAATGGGGAAGATTTGGTCAATAGCCCATGAGTCTGGCAAGGACTGGAAGAGGGAGAAATTGCAGAAGTACTTGTCTGCTAACATCTTGGGGAGGTCGTTCAGTTCCTCGGGGAGGTGCTTGAGCGTTCCTCCTAGGGTGAGCACCTTTCGTGCAATTGCCCAGAAGAGGCATTCTACTTGGGCGCGCGTTTTGAGGTCGACGTGCCCCCGTGGGAAGGAGTCGAGGATCTCTTCGCGGATTTGCTGCGTGTCGTGCCAACTTTCCAAGAAGCTTGAGATGTTGATATCTTGGTAGATGGCGTACATTTCTCGTACAAGGTCGTGTGCTTCTTCTGTGGGCGGTTCTTCGCTTTTGTCCCAATCGGGGGGTGTTGCGCTCTCCATGACCTCGAAGAGGAGTACGGAATGGTGTGCGGTGATGGCACGCCCAGACTCGGTAATGATGTTCGGGTGTGGGAGTCCGTTCTTGTTGCTTGCGTCGACGATGGTGCTGATGGCGTCGTTGACATACTCTTGGATGCTGTAGTTCATCGAGCTGGCACTGTTGGGGGAGCGTGTCCCGTCGTAGTCTACGCCTAGTCCACCGCCGATGTCGACAAAGTCTACGTGGCAGCCGAGTTTGGAGAGTTGGACGAAGAACTGTGCCGCCTCCTCGATGGCGAGCTTGATGCGCCGTATTTTGGTCACTTGGCTTCCGATGTGGAAATGGAGAAGCTTTAGGGCGTCGAGCATATTGCGGTCTTGGAGGAACTGCACGGCGTCGAGGAGTTGAGTAGAGGTTAAGCCGAACTTGCTGACGTCGCCGCCGCTATCTTCCCATTTACCGCTGCCGGAGCTAGCGAGTTTGATACGAAATCCGATGTTGGGCTTTACCTTGAGGCGTTCGGCAATTTCAACAATGAGGCGTAGTTCGTTGGGTTTTTCGACGACGATGTAGATGCTTCGTCCCATCTTTTGGGCTAGGAGGGCGAGTTCGACGTAGTCCTCGTCTTTATAGCCGTTGCATATAATGAGGGAGTCGCTGTCGGTATTGAGGGCGATTACGGCGTGTAGTTCGGGTTTGCTTCCCGCCTCGAGCCCGATGTTGAACTTCTTGCCGTGGGCGACGATCTCCTCCACGACGGGTCTCATTTGGTTGACCTTGATGGGGTAGATGACGAAGTTCTGCCCGTGAAATCCGTACTCTTCGGCAGCAGCCTTAAAGCAGTTGTTCATGCCCTCAATACGGCTATTGAGGATGTCGGTAAAGCGTAGTAGGAGGGGTACACTGACGTCGCGTATCGTAAGCTCGTCAATAAGTTCTTTGAGGTCTACGCCCACGCACTCGGGGTGAGGTCTCACCTCGACATTGCCCTTAGCATTGATAGAGAAGTAGTCGCCTCCCCAGCCATTGATATTGTAGAGCTCTTCCGAGTCTTCGATCTGCCACTTGCGCATCGCCATCTTTGCACCAAATTAGTGGGCACGCCGCCCCAAGATTCGATGGCAAAGCTACATAAGATATTGTATATAGCTCCTCACGCCAGACGTGTAATAGGGGTGGAAGGGGAGAAAAGAAGGAGTGCCGAGTTACGACATCCTATCGCAACTCGGCACTCCTTCTCTAAAAGTACTTACTACTTCACCACTCTATAGGTCTTGCTCCGACCATCTGGCATCACGACACGCAAGAGGTAAAGCCCCGAAGGTAGATGTGCAGTTTGAATCATCTGTTCTGTAGCGAGCAAGCCACTCGAAACGACTCCCCCCTGCGCATCAAGCAGTTCGTAACGCAAGTCAGGCATCGAAACTCCTCGGAGGTAAAGCTGTGTCGTAAACGGATTAGGAACAACCGTAACACCCGCCAACTCAGGGACATCCTCCACCCCAGTGGGCTTCGTGGGGTCATCTGGTTTGTTCGGGAGTGTCGGATCTGGCTCAAAAGAGGCGAGAATCGATAGGTTCGACTCCATACGGAACACCGATTCGTAACTGGTTACCGTCCCCGTAACCAGCGACTCTCCGTTGACAATACACTGTTTGATCTGATACCCCGCATTGGCATTGAGACGATAACGGATATAATCTCCTTGCGGCACCTTCGCATTCAGGGGCACATTTGCATCACCAGCCGAAGTGTTTACCGCAGAGACGAAACCTCCGCTCGTCTGTGTCCAAAAGATCTCGAATGTGGGACGTTTCTGTGCATATACCAACACCACACGGATATGATTTACCCCTGCAGGTAACGTAGGCACTGTAAAGATCGGAGTATGCAGTACGGGGTCAATCGTGATGTACTGTGCTATAGAGTTACTTACGAGCTCGTAATTCTCATCAACGTACTGCGTATTCAACTCGAACTCCTCACCTATGCGCGCCTTCTTCGTCTCGCCTGCACCGATGATATCGGTTAAATCTGGGCGACGTCGGAGCTTCAGTGTTCCATTCAACGGCTTCTCTACCGTAATGAAGTAAGACTGTGCCTCTTCTGGCAATGGTTCTGCGACATAAGCCACCACCTCTGTCTTTAACTCATTGCTCATTTTGAACACCATCCCTTTTCGACCATGCTGCTGCGAGAGAAAAGGCGGAAGGCTTACCAAACCGTTTACCGTGAGCATTGAAAAGAGCTTAGCTCCCGCATCTGAGACGGCCGCAAAGAGCTCCGCACCCTGCGGCATCTGCGAACCACTAGGAACAAGCTGTCCTCCCTGATTATAAATCTTAAGCTCCGCACCGACAGGGTCACTGTAGGTAAGTAAGGACATCGAAGAGGAAATCTCTTGAAGTTCAAACGAAATATTCAAGATATCACCACGCAGGGGCACCACATACCACTCCCCTTGTTTTTCCAACGGCGTTTCAACCCCATTGATAAACGTGTGGGCGATACTATGATGATCCTTAGAGGGGTCTAGAGTCACTTTGACATAGAAGAGCGTCCCCGACGGATAGTTATAAATCTGCCCCTCCGTGAGTTCCTTACCTTTCGGACTCCCCACGTGCGCCTCGAGAGTATACTCCCCTGGCTTACTAGCAAAGGCGAAGCTCAAGAGTGGCAAATCGAGCTCATCGAAATAAGCCTGTACTGTCACATCGCTATGCACCACATACCAATAATAGGTATTTCCTCCATCGTTAATGACCTTGGTAAGAATACTCTCAAGGAAATGCTTCGGCTGGGAAGACCCCTCGGTATAATTCGGATTCGCACGCTTAATCACCACATCTTGTGGCATCGCCGTCGGCACCTTGCGGAACGTCACCTCGACTAAGATCTTTGTGCCGTCCTCGACCTCCGCACCGTTTTCAAGAGTTGTTTTTGTAGCATCGTCCTTTTTCACCAAGTACTTAATTTTCCCCTCCGTCTGGAAAGAGACTTTGTACTTTGTGGCACTCCCCGTCTCTACCGTAATGGCCGTAATGTTCTTTGTGACCTTGACAATATACTTGTAGCTCGCATCGGGGGTGATGAGCGTAGGGGTTTCTCCCTCGAAGGTCACCAAGACTTTTTTCACCACCAGAGGCGGATCCACCGAAGGGGTTAAAACGAGCTCTGTGCCCTCAACAACGGTAGCGCCAGAAGAGACGGCAGCGCCGCCAATGCGCTTCGTCACTTCAAGAGAAGCTGGGGGCTGCGAAGCTTGATAAGTAACTGTATAAGTAGGCTTCGGGGTAAACTCCGCCGTAATAGAGGTCACATCTGCGGTGACCTTATAGAGGTAGAAATCTCCGTCCTTTTCCGTAATCGGCACACCGTTGACTTTGACCGCGGTTAGGGTATAATTATCCGCATTTGGAGCAGTGTTGCCGATACGGATGTAAAT
>CAJPTV010000106.1 GCA_905373665.1 Bacteroidia bacterium | reverse complement strand
GTATGGAGCTCAGGGTCTCCTAGCGTATCAATCAGGGGCTTATCATATTCGTCTATGAGGAGTACCACTTGTCGTCCCTCCTGTTCGCAGGCGCGGCGGATAATCCCACGGAAGCGAGTCGCAAGATCTTGTTCTGAGGGTTCTGTGCCATAAAGTTTTTCCCAGCCTGCCAATTGGTCATTCAGATTGATTTCAAGCGCCCCGGGGATCTTATTGTTGTTATCGCTCAATTTGAGGAAAAGCACAGGATGCTCCTGCCACGCGTCACGTCCCTGTGCTGCTGCGAGTTCAAGCTCGGCATGTTCCAAATAAAGTCCCTTAAACAGCTCTTGCTTTCCAAGGAAATAGGCTTCGAGGGTAGAAAGGAGTAGACTTTTACCAAAGCGTCGCGGACGGCTAAGGAAATAGAATTTACCACTAAGGAGCTGATAGATGTACTCCGTTTTGTCTACGTATACATACTTCCATTTCCGAATCTCTTGAAAGCTCTGTTCGCCGATAGGCATTTGACGTTTCGTAGCCATTCTCTTCTCGTTGATTCTTCCGAAAGATACGAAAAAAGGTTCTTACGCCCGCTCCAGCAATACCACCGCCTCGGCAGCAATCCCCTCGCCACGCCCTACGAAACCGAGCCGCTCGGTCGTGGTTGCTTTAATGCTCACACAGTCTAGCGGTAAGGCGAGGTCGGCTGCCAAAACCTCCCGCATCGCATCCATATACGGACGCAACTTAGGCGCTTGTAACAAGATGGTAAGATCCAGATTGCCCACGCGCCACCCACGCGCCAGCACCTCGGCATACACAGCACGGAGGAGGATACGGCTATCCACATCCTTATACTGCGGGTCGGTGTCAGGGAAAAGCTTGCCGATGTCGCCCAAGGCGAGTGCCCCTAGGAGCGCATCACAGAGCGCATGAAGCGCGACATCGCCGTCAGAGTGTGCCTCCTCCCCTACGGGCGAGGGGATAGTTACCCCACACAGTACCAACGGACGCCCCGCGACAAGACGGTGCACGTCGTAGCCCGAACCGATTCGGAACGGAGACATACTGCGCGCTACCCTCTACGACGTCGCCCGGAATTCTTCTGCTGGTCAAAATTGACCATGAGCGAGAAGCGGAGCGTATTGGCAAGCGGACTATTAAAGCCAGCGCTAGGAATGATGTAGGAAGCGTCGAGCCCAATCACATTGTAGGTCACGCCCACCCCGAGGGTAAAGTACTGACGCCCCCCCTTGTTTTCATGCTCATAGAAATAGCCCGTGCGGAGCGCCAATAGGCTAGCGTAGGAGTACTCAAGCCCTCCCCCCCAGTAAACCTCTTGAAACTCTTCTGTTGCCCCCCCTGGCGCATCATAGAAAGACTGGAGCATCCCCGAGATGACCGCAACGTCGGGGTTCATCCCCTTTACGATGTTACCGTCCTTATCGTAACGTGGCGGGGTTGGGATCAGGAGCTTGGAAGCATCGAGCTCGGCAGAGAGGCGGTTATAGTTGTCAAGATCGCCAGAGAAACGGCCTCCGAGACGGAGGGTTATCGGTATGAAGTTGTTGTAAACGTCGTTGTAAGAGAGCTTCGAACCGATGTTGGTAATCGTAAGCCCGAGCCCATACTGTGCGGGGAGTGCGCCGAGCTTAAGGTTGTTCTGGTAGTAAAGCGCGATATCGGCGGCATACGACATTCCCGCCTTGTTCGTCCCCACGGCGTTCTGTTGCGAGAAGCCCCCTGTGAGGTCAGAGCGGATAATCCGGAAAGCCACCGCACCGCTAAAGTTCTGCAAGAAAAGACGCGAGTAGGCAACGTCAAATGCAAACTCATTGGGGTTGTGTGAGGAGAGTTTGTTGCCCTGTTCGTCAGTAAAGGTCATTTGCCCCATAGAGAAGTAGCGCAAGGAGGTGGAGAGGCTCTGCATCTTGTCAATGCGATAGTAACCGACAAGGTAAGCCAGATTGATCTCGTTGGTGAGCTTTCTCAACCATGGGATGTAGGAGACCGCCGCGCCCCACTTCTTCGGGATCATGGCATACTTGGCCGAATTCCAGTGTTGGCTAAAGACGTCTGGTGAGGAGGCTACCCCCGCATCGCCCATCGCCGAAGAGCGAGAGTCGGGCGCTATGGATAACAGCGGCACGGCGGGGTGTAGGATATTGCGCTTTACGCCCCCAGACTCCGACTTCCGTCCGTCGAGTTCCTTAATATTGAGTTGTGCGGCAGCTTCGTAATGAGTGAATAAAAGCCCCCCGAAGAGAAAGCCACAGATACCTAATTGCCAAAGTTTCATAGTAATGCCCTATCGATTGAACTGAAAGATAAACGTGTAGGGAGGGGGATTAGTATAATAGAAGCCGCGCAAGGCGTGAGGAGCCATCACCTCAACACCGCCTCTGCCACCCCACAAGCATCGTGATCGCGCACCACTTGGAAACGCTCGCGAAGGGGGGCGGGCGCATTCGCCACGACATAGCTTTGCGGGAAACGCTCGAGCATCGCAAGGTCGTTGTAATCATTGCCCACCACGCGACATTTTTCTACCGCAATGCCTAGCTCCCTGCAGAGCCACTCGAGCCCCGTCCCCTTATTCACCCCACGCGGGAAAAGTTCTAGCCACTTGTACTCTCGCAAAAAAGGCGATGTGGAACGAATGGTTTCCGCAAGGGGCATAAAGCGCTCCTGCAGCACCTCGAACTCCGCCTCGCTACACAGGAGGGAGACCAAGAATTGTGTTACGGGCATCGAATAGGCCTCGTCGGAGAGCTCGCCGCGTGTCCACTGGGCGTAGTGCGCTACACGTGCTTCAAGGTCGGGGTTCTCTCCTAGGGGAGTGTGCCAAAAGATGTGATTGTCGGGAATAGACGTATGTACCATGAAGGTATGCCCCAGCGCTGACAAGCGGTCGCCGATGACCTGCGCCTCGTGTGGGGGGAACATCTGGGCATGAAGGAGCTCGCGGTCGTGCCACCGCAGGACGCCTGCGCCGCACGAAAAGACGAGGTAGTCGATGGGGGTGGTCTCATCCAGCACCCGTTGGGCGGAGTAGTACGAACGTCCTGTCGCAGCCACACGGACAATCCCCTGCTCTCCGCATGCGGTGAGGGCTTGGAGATCCTCTGTACCGATGGTGTGATCCGAGCGTAGCAACGTCCCGTCGAGGTCGACGGCGATGAGCTGAAAAGGCGAGGTTGTGAGTTTCATGTTGAGAAGATTGATTTACCGCCCCCGCAACGAACCTATCGCCGCCTCTATCTTTTCCAACGTCTCGTCACGGCGGTAGAACCAGTCGAGAGCCCAAAGGCGATGGAGATGCCAACCGAGGGAACGTAAGGCATTGGGACGAATCATCTCGCGGTCGCTCACCGTCGGGGCTGCTTGGTAACTGACGCCATCGCACAGAATGCCGAGCAGGTAGTGCGACGGCTGGGCTGGGTCTACGATGGCGAGGTCTACGGTAAAATCCGATGCCCCGACGTGCGTATCGACCGTATAGCCGCGGGTGCGTAAGGCTTCAGCCACGAGGTTGATAAAGTCGGGTTGGTTCGCCCCCTCTGATGCAGCACTCTGTCGGAACGGCATCCCCTTCTCTGCAAACTCAAGGAAGTCTCGCAAAGCCAGCACCCCCTCTGCACTTGTTCGCTTGGGGTCGATCTGTTGGTAATGGATGGTCGTAAAGATGTGCATCTCGTAACGCGAGCGTGTTATCGCCACGTTCAAGCGTCGCCACCCACCCTTTTGGTTCAAAGGACCGAAGTTGTGCGACAAATTCCCGTCGGCATCAGGACCGTACCCAATGGAGAAGAGGATGATATCGCGCTCGTCTCCCTGTACGTTCTCTAGGTTCTTGACAAAGATAGGCTCTTGGGCTTGCGTATCGAAGGCTTCGAGGTCGGGGTGCGCAGCAAAGGCGTCTGCCAGCAAGTCCTCGACGAGGGTCTGTTGTGGCATGCTAAAGGTCACAATCCCAAGCGAACGCTTACGACGCTCGGGGTCGGCTAGGTGTGCCATGACTGCATCGACTACCGCCTGTGCCTCCTGCTTGTTGGTGCGCGATGTGCCACGCTCATACACCCCTTCGACAGGATGTAGCACGACTTGACTCTTGCGGTCATCTGGGCTCGGGAAGGTCAGAAGCTGACGGTCGTAGAAATGGGCATTGCTAAAGGCGATAAGGCTTTCATGGCGACTGCGATAGTGCCCGCGGAGGTGGAGTGAGGGAAGGGGGATCGCCAGCGTATCGTCAAGGATGCTCTCTAGGTCTTCGATTTCGAGGTTCTCTTCGTCCTCCTTGGTGGTGGCGAAGAAGGCGGTCGGTGGCATCTGCTTAGGGTCTCCCACCACAATGACGTTTTTCGCTCGCGCCATCGCACCAATCGCCTCGCCCGTGGGGAGCTGCGATGCCTCGTCAAAGACCAGTAAGTCAAAGGGAGGGAGCGAAAGGTCGAGATATTGCGCTACGGAGATGGGGCTCATCAACATACAGGGCTTGAGGCGCTGCATGAGGTTCGGAATTCCCTCAAAGAACTTACGCAGCGGCGTCCCACGTCCGTTGCTACGCACTTTACGCTGAAGGAAGGTTAGCTCGGCAGCATGGGCAGGGTCGCTCAGTACGGCAGAAAGATTAGCCCCGAGGCGTACCAAGAGCTCCTGCTGTGTGAGTTGCTGAAACTGCCCCACCATCTGGCGGAAGCGGGCGATATCCTCCTCAAAGAGCGTACTGTTGAAGCGGGCTAGGCGTGGCGCTTCGCTCACAAGACGGCGAATGAGGTAGGCATAGAGCGAGATGAGCACGGTATCCTTGAGGTGTTCGACGGGGAGGCGTCCATCCAACAGGTGGCGCGTTACGTCCCCGAAGCCCCGTTTGTCGATCGTGGTCGCACACGTTGACCAGTTAGACCAATCGCGCAAAAGGTGCAACCCTTCAAGGAGGGGGGTATACAGTGCGGTAAAAGCCTCAAAGTAGGGCAATGCGGGAAGGGGCGGTGGCGGTAAAAGCGCGTTCGTATGGGCAATGGTAGCACGGATGGGCTGTAACTCGGCAAGGAGTGCTGTGTCCCACGCGTGGGTTGCCGTAGATTGCCCCTCCCTTATAGCGGCGCTATAGTTACGCACAAAGCGCTTGCGGAGCGTCCATTCGTTCTCTCCGGCAGCCAAGCGCTTAAGGGAGGCGATAAGGCGCACAGTACGCTCGAAGGTCGTCTGGACATGCACCCAATCATAGTCACATGCCAACCACTCCGCATGACGGAAAAGGGCGGTAAAAAGGACGGTCTCCGCAATGAGCTCTTCACGCTCACGATGGTAACTCTTCAGCTGTTCGAAGAGGACGGGGAGACTCGCCTCGGCAAATTGGTGAAGTCGGTGGCAACGCTTTAGTTTTTTCCCCAGCTTTCGCTTTGCGAACAGGCGGGAAAGGAAGAAGGAGGAAGCCGCCTTGTGATGTATCCGTTCTAGGCGACTGTAATCTTCTTGCAAGAGCTCGGGCGTGTATGTCGCCAAAAGTAGTTCTCCCCAACGCTGCATCTCGACAGCGTGCCCCAAGAGGTTGTGGAGGCGGTCGATGGAACGGTCGACGTATTGCTCTTCCACCAATCGCAAAAGAAACGGGCTTCCGCTCGCTAGGAGCTCCAGCAAGTCGACCCATGCAGCAAACTGTTCGTGAGTCTTCAAGACAAACTCCTCGCCTAAAAGCGCTTTTGTTTGCGCTGTAATCTGGGGTGAAAGATTTGCAAGCTTGGGGAGGAGAGCCGAGAGCTCGCGCTGGAGCTCATCCTCTAGAACGGGGGTATATTCGACCTTGAGGAACGCCTTGAGGGGGTGCTCGGCAAGGTTGCCACAGAGGCGTGCTGAGGTCTCGGTACGCTCGAGGAGCGCGACCAGTTCGATAAAATCGGTTGGCGTAAGCGAAACCACCGTGGCGGGGAAGGTGAGCGAGGCGACGGGCACTACCCCCGCATTGCGGAGGGGCTCGTAACGCGCCATAAGGTCATAGAGGGAAAGCCCCGAGGGGAGGGGCTGGTGCATCTCTTTGACAAACTCCGCCAGCTCGGTACGTAGAAGACGGAGACGGGTAGCCTCCTGCTCGAAGGTCACCTGACGGGGCACTTGTGCCGCATCGAGCACGGCTTGGAACTGCGCAAACACCTCACTCTTGCTAGACTTGTGCGAAAAGAGCTCGAGCGAAAAGGGTTCGAGTCCCAGACGATTTAAGCGTTGCTGCACTACGCTCAGAGCCGCCATCTTCTCTGCTACGAAAAGCACTCTTTTCCCTTGGTAGAGGGCATTGGCTATGATATTGGTAATGGTCTGCGACTTCCCTGTACCTGGAGGCCCGTGCAGCACGAAACTCTTACCCTCAGCGGCAGCCAAGACCGCTCCCAACTGGTAGGCATCGGCAGGGACGGGCAGGGCAACATCGTTAGGCTTGTAGGCTTCGTCGGGGTCGGGGACAGCCGTCAGTGGGGGGATGCCCGCATTGGCTTGCTCCAGAAGACTTTTCACCACGAGGTTGCGTGCCAATAGGGGGGCATTGTGGTGGATGTCATTCCACATCACGAACTTGCTGAAGGAAAAGAGCCCAAGCAGAGGCTGTTCGATTACCTCCCAACGCGGCATTGACTGAACGGCCGTGCGAATGGTGTTAAAAATCAGTGAAATATCGAGCCCGTGGTCGTCATGTGGGAGGGGGTCAAGCCCCGTTAGCGCGATCTGGTAGTCTTGGCGCAGCTTCTCAAGGAGGGTGATATTGATGATACTATCCTCGTCGCGAGTGCGTAAGGCATAGCCCTGCCCGGCGGGTTTTCGTACAAGGTCGACTGGCAGAAGGATGATAGGGGCATAGCGTGCTTCGTTCGCTGACGGAGTTTCGTACCACCGCAAGAGCCCAATTACGACAAAAAGCGAGTTCGCGCCATTCTCTTGTAGAGAAGAACGAGAGGTGCGATAGAGGTGAGTGAGGTTCTTATCTAGTATTTCGCGCAGAAAAGGGGTGTAAAGTCGTTTTGACGCAATAGAAGTATCGATAATCTTTGATGCTTCTGTTTCGTCTTGTATGCGCCATTCTACGCCGTTTTCTTCGAGCGAGTGTAGCGCGCCCTCGGGGAGTGGCGCAAGAGCGAACTCTTGTTTGTCGGCGAGGCGATCTTCTAGTTCGGCGACTTGGTGGAAAAGGAGCGGCACGACGCTGCGCGTGAGTCGCAAGTTGATTAGCGGGTTTCGGAGGGAGAGATCGAGGAGTTTCCGTTCCCAAAGGGCTTGTTTGTTGGAGGTGGGCGTGAGGGGTTGCTCGTTATTCTCCATGGTCAGCGTCAAGGTCTTTTATGCGAGGTAAAGGTAGGGAAAATGTGGGTTCTTGCGATGGGGGGCGAAGGGAGGACGAGACAGGGGGAAGGG
>CAJPTV010000105.1 GCA_905373665.1 Bacteroidia bacterium | reverse complement strand
TTGTTTTGAGACGCCCTTCTTCATCTCTCAATAAAAAAGAAACGCGACAGAAGCGGGTGCTTCTGTCGCGTTTTTAATGACAATCACCTAGAGGACTACTGGCGGTCTACTTCAGCAGGCTCACCAACAGCATCCATCGCAAGACGGAAACCGATGTCGCAAGTAGAGGAGTTCTCGTCTAAGAAGCGACGCGCCCCAGGGCTAAGCCAGTAAGCACGGTCGCGCCAGCCGCCACCCTTATATACACGGGCTTGGTCGTTAATCTGGGTAGTCATCCCCTCGTGCTTGATACGACCGTTGTTCACCCCTTGGTAGTACATCTTGTCAGTGGCAGCAACATTAGAGATCTCGTCCCCGTCGTACTCTTGGAGAGACTCCTTATCACCGTCTCGGTAGTTGATATAGTAAGCACGGTCATAATTACGACGTCCTGCGAAGGCGGTATCTACGTGCTTCTGAATACGTCCGTACTGGTCGACGTTCTTAATCGTAGGACGGTTATTCGGACCAAGATCCGTATCATAAGCCTCGAAGACGTTACCACGATAGGGGCGCAATTCATCCACATCTTCTGAAGAGAGGGGACGATAGACGTCTAACACCCATTCGTTGACATTGCCCGCCATACAGTAAAGCCCGTAGTCGTTTGGCCAGTAGGAGTCCACAGGACGGGTCACATCCCCACGGTCATTGAGGTCGCCCGCAGTACCCATGTAGTCACCCTTTCCACGCACAAAGTTGGCTTGCATTTGCCCGAGGACGTTCTTCACGTTGTTTCGGTTACGCACGTTGTGCGAGTTCCACGGGTAGATTTTTCGTTCCCCTACGTTCTCTTGTACGGTGTTGCCTAAAAGCCCCGAAGCTGCATATTCCCATTCGGCTTCGGTGGGGAGTCGGTACTCAGAGAACATGATACCGTCCTCTATGGTCGCATTACGCCCCGTTTCGCTCGCCCCAGGTTGCTTGGAAGGCAACCCCTTGTGGTTGGCTGGGGTGTGGCGTCCGAGGAGGTAAGCCTCTGTATCGAAGTTATGCTCGGCCTGTTGCCCTTGGACGTAATCGGCGTCGATGGTGAGGATGCCTCTTCTATCTAACATCCATTCGTTGACGCGGTTCGTACGCCACTGCGCGTAGTCGACCACCTGACGCCACGAGACCCCCACGACGGGGTGGTCATTGTAAGCAGGGTGGCGGAAGTAGTTCTTAACGAAGGGTTCGTTAAATGCCATCGGAGAGCGCCACACGAGGGTGTCGGGTAGCGCCTTGTCATAGACTTCTATCAGCTTATCGCCGTAAACTCGACGCAACCAGAAGAGATACTCGCGATACTCCACATTCGTTGCTTCGGTTTCGTCGATGTAAAAGGAGGAGACGGTCACGCGGCGTGGCGTATTGTTCCAATCATACATCACATCCTGCTCGGTACGTCCCATGATGAACGTTCCGCCCTCGACAAACTTGAGACCGGGCGCAGTTTCTGGCTTATAGCCCTCGACGACCTCGAACCCACCGTAGTTCTCGTCATTGTACTTCCAACCCGTTGCTCGCGAGGCTCCGGTTCTTCTGTTGCTATTGCAAGACGAGAGTACAAATGCACCGAGTAGCACGACACCCGTTAGTGTCAAAACTTTGACTTGCATGCTCTTGTAACCCATTAAAATACTCCTGATGTGTTATAAAGGTACGGAAAAGCGTCGAATTTGTTGTGCCGACGCTCTCAGAAATTAACGACCGCGCCGTTTGCGCCTCATTTTAGCTCCCGTGCGTTTGCGGGAGTACTTGGTCATGACGCGACGCTTTTTATCCAATTGTTTTGCGAGGCGAGGTCTTTGACTGAGGGGGATTTTTATCCCTATAGCCACTTCGTGTTCCGAGGCGTCAAGCCCTCGGAAGCCATTCTCCATGAAGCCCATATTATAACCATACGCTATGGAGAAATTCTCACCCGTCCAGCCCACGGCTGCACTAATGGTTTGGCGAGAATAGAAGACCGAATTCTGGTAGTAGAGCCCGCCGTGTACGCCGATATACTCGACCTTGAGCCCTGCAGTAACGCTCAACTCTCGCGCGCCGACCTCGAACTTTGAGATATCGCGCGACTGATAGGCTGCGTGAAGCGAAGGGCAGATGTAGAACGGCGTCTTGAAACGATACATCTCAAAGATATTGAACCGCATGGCGCCGTAGCCAGAGATTTTGCGAGGCAAGCGGAGTTCGCGGTCGATATTACGCGTGCCGAAATGTGGCTCGGCAAGGTGATGTACGGCAAGACCGAAATCCAACAACTGGTACTCGCCCGCAACGCCGACCCCGAAATCGTAAGTAAAGCGCTTTTTGTTGGCATAGTTCAAGGGTTCACGCGCTGCGCCGTCGGTGCTGAGCATATCGGGGAAGACGAGTTTGTTATAATTCGCCGCCTTCATCATAGCGCCCCCCTGCACTCCGATCCGCAATCGGAAGTCGTAGGTGACGTCAATCATAAACGAATAGAAGAGGTTGAGCGCCGTATGCTGCAGCACGTAGTCGCCCTGTACGTCGTTGGTAAGGGTTGCCCCTATGGCGTGGTTATAATACAACCCGAAGGGTCTGTCGAAAGAGACACCGTAGGATGTATAGGGGGAGTTGGTATTAAGCCACTGGTTCTTGTAGAAAGAGCCGAAGCGCATCATCCCAGCATTGCCGACGTGGGCTGGGTTGACAAATACGGGCAACTCGAGCGGCAGGGAATAAGAGAATACCTGTGCCCCGACACCTTTGACTATGAAGAAGCAAAGTGCCAATAAAGAAACGCCAGTTCGTAGAAAAGTACGCACGCTACTATGGTTAAAAAAGACCGCTGATCTCGATACCTTGCAACGGTTTAACGTATGAAGTCGCAAAAAGTTATTGTTCCTGAACACCATCATCAATCGGAATGGAGCCTTCGGAAGTGCTAGACGTCTTTCTTTTACACCACGCATCGGCGAGCAGCAAGCCCACCAGCACGCCAAAAACGCTCGGGAGTAACCGTTGGCGCAGCGTAAGCGTCTCGAAGTCTAGACTCAAAAGGGTATAAACGATAGTAAAAAGAGCTCCGCCCAAGAGCGCCCCCACCAAACGAACCCCTACACCTTTTTTACTACTCATCGTCAAAGAGATCGAACAAAAGTAAGAAAACTCTTTCAAAAGAACGTAATTAGGGGTTGGCAAATTGCCCAAGACGAACTTTCAAAAAAAGGAGAACTTTGTAACCGAGAAACGGACAAAGACAATGCTAAAAAAGAGCTTCGGTTACTTGAGCGTGTTGGTGATAAGCACACTCCTTTCATTGTATGCGACAAGAAGCCATGCGGCACCGCTGCTCCCCATGCCGCGCAACATGGTCAATGACTCGGCACACCTTTACACCCCCGCGGAGACGGAGCGACTAGAAACGCTTTTGCGAGGCTACCGAGACTCCACAGGGCGGGACATCGTGGTGGTCACGGTGCGAGACTTCCAAGGGCACGAGGTCAACGATTTTGCCACCCGCCTCGGTAACGACTGGGGAGTAGGACAGCAAAGAATTAACAACGGCATCATCTTCCTTATCCGGGCGAGCCAGATGCCCCCCTACACGATACCCGTTTCAGCGAATCAAGACATTTCCTCTTGGTTAGAAACGCCGCGTGAGGGATTGGAGCGGATTCGGCACTTACCCGCCTTTTTAGAGCGTCTGCAAGAGACGACATCTGAGGATTGGCGAGAAGCACGCCCCGCAGGGGACTATGGCGAGGGATATATCGCCACAGGGCGAGGGATGGAGGGCGCCATCCCCGATGTACTGGCGACGCGCATCATGCGCAATGTTGTAGCTCCCTTCTGTGTATCGCAACGTTATGCGGAAGGGACGGAGGTGGGCGTCTATGCCCTGATCGCCGCTTTGGCAGGTGACGAAGCTTCTATTGCCAGCTTAAATGCAGAAGAAGAGAGCGGTGGCGGTTGGTTAAAAATCGTAGTGGTGGTGGTACTCTTCTGGCTCGTGCGTCGTTTCATGAGAGGTTCGTCGTCGGGTGGACGTAGTTCGTCGAGTGCGTCTTTCTTCTCTGGCGGTTCATCGCGAGGAGGTTATTCAGGCGGTGGCGGTTCGTTCGGCGGCGGAGGCGGGGGGAGTCGGTTCTAGAAGAGCGAGTCAACGCTCTTACAGCTGGATAGCATCTTTTGCACATTCACACAAGCGGGTATTTTACCCCTAAACCCCCAAAACAATGCATCTTAACAAAACACAACGTGTAAGCCTACTACTTATCGTCGCCCTATTGGCATTGTACCAAGCGGTAAGTGCGACGCCGCTGCTCCCCGTGCCGCGCAACATGGTCAACGACTCGGCGCACCTTTACACCCCCGCGGAGGCGGAACGGTTAGAGACGCTGCTGCGTAACTATCGGGACACGACGGGGCGGGAAATCGTGGTGGTGACGGTCAATGATTTTCAAGGGTACGATGCCAACGCATTTGCCACCCGTCTCGGTAATGACTGGGGGGTAGGGCAGCGCGGCACGGATAACGGGATTATCTTCCTGCTCCGTGCCAGTCAGATGCCCCCTTGTACACTGCCCCAAACCGTGCAAGAAGCGCGTGCTGCGTGGGAAAAAGGCGCAGCGGGTGCAGAACGTATGAGGGCATTACCCCCACTGTTAGATACAATACAACGTCGGGCAAACGCCTATTGGAGAAAAAGGCATCCCGAAGGGGAGTATGGCGAGGGGTATATCGCTACGGGGCGCAGCGTGGAGGGGGCATTGCCCGACGTCGTAGCGGCGCGTATCATGCATTTTATTGTCGCCCCATACGCCATGGCACAACGTTATGCGGAGGGGACGGAGGTCGGGGTCTATACAATAATCGCCATTCTGGCGGGCGATACGGCTTCGCTCAGTGTCGTAGAGCCACCTTCTGAAGATGGCGAGTTTTGGGGACTTATGTTATTGCTACTTTACGCGCTAATCTTTTTCGTCATTGCTGGCTACGCGATTGCGCTCCTTATTGTAGGCTTCCTGTCGCTCGGTCATCTTGTTCGCTATTGGAGAAGTGAAGAGCTACAGCAGCAGTATCGTCTTCGACAGTATTGGGGACGAGAGACCAAGAACTCAGCCAAGCGTGTGTTGCGTCGCGTACCTTCGACGTTGCGTTCGATACTCGCCTTCATTCTCAGTAGTGCTATTCAAAGCCGTGGGGGAAATCGTAGTAGCGGACGCGGTCGCTATTCGGGTGGAGGTGGTTCTTTTGGCGGCGGTGGCGGGGGGAGTAAATTCTAAGAAGCCGCCCTTAGCGCCACGCCATACTCAGTAGCACCTGCGCATCGTAAGCCGCAAGGCGGGAGGGGCTAGGCGATGTCTCGAAAGTAGCCCCTAAGCGAAAGCCAAGTGCCCAGTAGTCGCCCAAGCGAAAACGCGAGAGGAGTACAGCCCGTCCCCCCGTTCGACGCACCGAATGTATGGGCGAGGTGTAACGAAAAGAGGGCTCGCCATAGTAAATAACGGCAGGGTATTTACCGCCGTAAAAGCCTGCAGCAAAGAGCGAAAGGGTTACCCAGTGCGTACGGTAGTCTATCCGTTGGGCAAGGAAAAAGCTCGGGGGTACGAAACGACGCGTAGCACGTTGATTGCCCAAAGCGAGTTGGCAAAGCGAGCTCGCCGTCAGCGTATGAGAAAGCGGATAGGCAAAGCGCACCTTTACGTCGTGACGCGCGGCATAGACAGGTTCTCGATAGTAGGTTTTGTAACGCAAGAGGAGCGTACGCCCTGCGGAAAGGGGGACGTCTGCGGCAAGGGCTAGTTCGTGTCTCCAAGCCTTCTCTGCCCCGCTGCGATGAAAGCGATAGATGGCAGAAAGCTGCATCCCTTGTAACATCCAAAGGTGGTAGTAAAGATTCCCGCCGTAGCGTCCGCGTGGGTGCGAGGCTCGCGAAAAGTTGCGTTGGTAGCGCGAAGCATTCTCTTGCCCGTAACGGTAAAGTTCGGCTGCCCACGTGCCATAGCGTGTCGTCTTATAGTCCGCCGCAAGGAGCGTACTCGCCTGCACCCATCCGTTAGCACGTTCCTTTTTTCCAAAAAACGTTTTGGGGTGAAGCCCGCCCTCTGCAAGCTCGCCCCAAAGCTGGAGACGCCGCCAACGGTATAGCCCGTAAATGCCTAAGCGCAATTGGGTCTGTAGCTTCAGCTCTGGCGAGGTGGAGGCTAAGAAAGGGTCGCGAAAGTGGTCATAAACGCCCGCAAGACCCAACGCATAGCGCTGACGAAGCAGCTTTAGGTCGAAGAGCGCAAGGCTCTCCCGCGTGGCATTACGCCATTTCTGACGCGAGGGGGTGTCAAATGCCCCAGAGATATCTACCGTACGTAGGCGACGCGCCCCTTTTACTTCGCGATAAGTGGCATTGACGGGACGATAGGAAAGCCCTACGGTAAGGAGCAGCGACCGTCCTAAACGAGACGTAACGGCTACCCCAAAGGGCGTAGCGCTAGTGGGCGTGGCAAAACAGCCGCGCGGGAGGTAGCGGTCACCTTGGGGCGACAAGACTCGCTGTGATGGAAAGGCGTAGCGCGACGAGGAGAAAGTAAGCCCATAGCCCGCTAGGTAGGAGAAGTGTCCTACGACGAGACGGGCTGGTAATTCGCCCTCAAAGGTGATTTGCCCAAAGCCTGCGTAGGAGGCGTAACCGTAGGGATTGACGCGCGTGCCAAAGGGTTCGTAGGGTAGGGTGCGTCCCCGAAGGGCAATGCGTAGGACATCTCCTGCGCGGTAGTCGAGGCGGGTCTCTAGTGCGAGGGGATTCCCTAAAACATCCTTTTTCGTTTTAACACCCCGTAGGGCGCGATAGGACACTCGTTGCGACACTTCTATCTGTTGTTTGTGAAATCGTCCGATAAGAGGTTCTTTGACGCAGAAAAAGGGTAATAGTTCCGATGCTCGGTCGTGCGACAGGTTTTCTACCCAAAAGAGGTCGGTCGTGGCGGAGAATGTTTGATAGCGCTCGCGAAAGGCAATAAGCGCCTCGGGTTCGCCTTCTCTCAGAAAAGGGAGGGAGCGAAGTAGAGTAAGCGAAGCGGTATTGAGGTCGATGGGGTGCGCGAGATAGTCTTGCCACTGTTCGATGCGGTCGAGGTCGGCTTCGGAGGGCTCTTCGGAGACGATCTCCAGCTCTGGTGGGGGTGTTTGTCCCTGTATGGTTGTGGTGAAGGCTAGCGCAAGGAAGAGGAAAAGAATATAGGCGCAGGGCGTCTTTAGCGCGACATGCATTGAGAATAGCGTTCTGTTTTTAACAGAGAAATAATAGAGAAAACTATATGTAAATGTAGCTTTTTCTTAGATAAGTTGCTTGGTATGCTCCAAGCGATAGAGTGCACTATAATATTGGGTAACGAGGAGGCGTAATTTTGACACACTTTCCTAGCGATGGCGTTGCCCTTTCGTACAACGATGAAATAGACACGAACAGAGAAAAGGGCACACAAAGAATGAGGTTACAATATGGTAACGAGAGGGCGTAAGGGGCATAAAAAAAGCCTCCGCATTACTTTCGTAACGCGGAGGCGCAAATGGGCAACGTC
>CAJPTV010000104.1 GCA_905373665.1 Bacteroidia bacterium | reverse complement strand
ATGTTGTCATCCACCAAAAGCAGCGGCTGGTCTGTATAGGCGGCGTATTGCGACTGGTCTGCAGGGTCTGACGTGGTGGGGGAAAGGGACGTCCCTGCGGGATGGAGGAGGGGGAGCTCGATCATGACGGTAGTTCCTTGCCCGAGGGTGCTTTTTAACCCAATAGTTCCCTCGTGAAGAGAGACGATTTGCTTAGAGATGTAGAGCCCTAGGCCGCTCCCCATGGTGGTATTGCCCTCGGTGCGCTCATAGGGGGAAAAGAGACGCTGCTGCTCTTCAGGGGCAATGCCTGTGCCTGTATCTTCGATATCGATACGCAACGAGGAGGGGCTATTCCCGAAGCCGATACGCAGGGTTACTCCCCCCTTAGGGGTATGTTTTAGGGCATTGGACATGATGTTGACGAGCACCTGCTCGATGCGGTGACCGTCGGCATAGATCTGGTGTGGGAGGGCAGGGTCATATTCCAAGGAGACCTTCAGGTGTGGGTGCAACAGCTGGTTACGCTCGGTCGTACGCCGCGCGACGTCGTAGAGGTCAAAGAGCTCTTTCTTAAGCTCGAGTTTCCCCGCACTGATACGCGAGCTGTCGAGGGCATCGTTGAGAAGGTGCAGGAGTGAGGCGGCCGAGCTCCGCATCGCGTCGATATACTGGCGTTGTTCTTCCGAGAGGGAGGTTTGACTCAGGAGCTCGATTAGTCCGAGGATGGAATTGATGGGGGTGCGCGTCTCGTGATTCATAAAATCGAAGAGCTCGCGCAGCCCGCTTCGCGACGCCCCGTAGGGGGCTAGGAGTAAGAGATGGTGGACGGGGTTAAACACGTAGTGGATGACGTGGCAGCGCACCTGCGTAGCGTCTGGGCGCAGGCAGACCAGCTCGCCCGTGTGTGGCAGTGGCTCGGCGGGGTGGCGTTGGATATCTTCCCATACATTCTCTGGGAGTATTTGAAGGGGCGTCGTCGGTGGTGCTGTTGCCCACCCCAGAAATGCGCAAAGGGCAGGAGAGATATAGTCAACCTTTTGCTGGTTAATCGCCACAAGGAGAAGATGGTCGACGCGTTTGTCGCGCGTGGTAGTAAAGAGCCCTGACATACCCTCAAATATTTGGTTACAGGGTAATAACGTACGAAAGAGTGGGAAAGATACGCGGCGAGTCCTAGCGCTAGGGGCGGGGTATTACTTTCTAATGCGTAGAATCTGTATTTTTGCCTAGACTCTGAAGGAGGTTTTCTTGTCTAAGAACCTCCTTTTTTTATATCGAAAATGGACATGAAGTATCTTCTTATCTTCCTCTTCCTCCTTTTGGTTACACCACTCTATGCCCAACCAGAAGTCATTATAGAGGTTTGTGATACGCAGGGCGTACCCTTGGCATACCCCGAGATCTTGATTGGAGATTATTTCCACCAAATGGGAGGTGAACAAGGGAGGCTGAGGATACCTCCCGAGTCGGTTCGTCCCAACGACACGCTCACGGTAAGATATTTGGGTTATAAGCCAGCTAAGATATTGTTAGACGCCTCACGTCTGTCGCGCTCGCCCATAAAAGTAAGCTTGGAAGAGGAGTCCTACCTACTTGAGGCAGTGACGGTGGTCTCAAACCGATTCTCAAGCGAAGCCTATTTTCAACAGAGACTTAAGAAGTCGCTGCGCCCTTACACCCGTAAGCACTTTTTTGATTTATCCTTCTCTTTCCAAGATATCAATCCGACGAGTACCTATTCTGGACAAGTGGCGGGAAGTATGCGTAGGCTGAATGCCCGTATCGATACTTCCCGCTTAATCATCTCAGAAAAAAGAGATACGCTTTCAAGGCTATTCGCCGTCTTAAGACGCGCTTCGGAGATTAGCCTTCTCGTGCCTCATATTATTTGCAACAAGGGGCGACGGAGCTACTTTCACTGTAGCTATAAAGGCGAGACCCACGGTCTGTCTGTGTGGGAGTTCTCTATAAAAAAACAAGACAATATGCGTTGGGATTTGAAGAAAGAAGACGAACTTCGTTGTCTTGTATCTTTAGACAAGGAGGGAATCATCTCCGATATCAAGACGCAATTTACGCCAGGGGCAATCGACAGCATATCTTATTTGTTAGAGACCCAATTTACCCTTTTCAAAGAGAAACTCGTGCCAGCCAAGGTGAAAATGAAACTTGTCCCCAATACCCATAACACGAACAAGTCGTTATCGCTTACTGCAGAGTATCGTAACCATAGAAAAAAAGAGTAGCGCGCCCTTCTTTCGCTTACTGGAGCTGGAAGAATTCGACACTCGTGCGCAGACGCTCTGTTTTTTCCAACATCACTTGTGCACTGGAGCTCATGGCTTGACTGTCTTGCGAGTTGCTCTGCGTGACGTTGTTGAGCTCTTGCATCGCATTATTGATTTCACGGATACCGTTGCTTTGCTCTTCGCTCTCGAGTGCGATTTCGCTGGCCAACGTATTGGCATTCTCTATCTTGGGGATGGTTTCCCCGACCAGCTCCTCGGCCTTCTTGGTAATCTTCTGTGCCTCCTCGACCATCTCTATAATCTCCTCAGCCACCGAACGCGAGAACTCGGCCAGCTTGCGCACCTCGGTAGCGACCACGGCAAAGCCTCGCCCCGCCTCGCCGGCACGTGCTGCCTCTACTGAGGCATTGAGGGCGAGGATATTGGTCTGAAAGGCGATGTCGTTAATGAGCTCCACCTTGTCGGCTATCTTTTGTGTTGCAGCGGCAGAGGCTTGTGTTGACGACACGACGCTGTGCATCAGAGTCAGCGCACTTTGTGCCACGCTCCGCGACTCGTTGGCATTGTAGGCACTGCGTTGTAGGTGTTCGGTCACGGTGGTCATCGTCGCACAGACCTCTTCAAACGAAGCGGACTGTTCGTGTGCCCCTTGGGCAATATTCGCCGATGTGTTGCTAACTTGGTTGCTTACGGCGGAGAGTTCTATCGAGGAGTCTCGGATGTCTTGCACCACATCCCTCATTTTAGCGTGCAGTGTCCTTGCATTGCTAATGAGCACCCCGAGCTCGTCTCTGCGCACAATGTTGGGCACCGCTTGAGAGAGGTCGCCGCTTGCCATATTCTTCATCATCGCCGTCGTCGCATCAAGCGGGGTACGGAGATAGCGATTGATGATGGCGTAAGTAACCGAACCTATCACGATGATACTCAAATCTCCGAGCAGGTGTGCCACCGAGCCCCAAGTGACCATGAGCTTACTCATGATAGAGACGTAGACGGTAAAAGTAACCGAGATGGAGGTAAAACGGAACATAATTTCCGATTTACGAAACACAATAAAACGGAGTACTGCGACACCGACTAGGTAGACGCCAATGCTCACCAATACAGCTTTTAAGTCTTCGTTCATAGATTAGTTGTCTTGTAAAAAAAACACTTCCGCTATAACAGATATACAAAAATAGTGCCCTTTCTGCCAAAAAGAGCGCATATTATATTCTAGAAATCTTATTTTGTCTTGCTTTACATATATACACAACTAGGTGTAGATATTTAATACTCCGAACTTAACTTTTTGCTAGTAAGATATGACTCGGTATTTGCTAGTTTCTGAAAAACGAATTACCTTTGTGGTGTCGTTTAGATGGTGGATGTAGCTCAGTTGGTTAGAGCGTCGGATTGTGGTTCCGAAGGTCGAGGGTTCGAGCCCCTTCTTCCACCCGAGAGGTTGAGAGGTGTCCCATACTGATTCCGCAAGGATAGGTGTGGGGCATTTTCTTTTTGAGCTCTTTCTAAGAAAGAAGAGCGTATAGGCATAAGAAACAAGGGAAACACGGAGTGCGTGCCCCTCATCGCTGCCCTCAAAGAGCCCCCCACAAAGCCATTATAGACGTCAATACGCAGACCCATTCATGACCGATTTTCACCACCGCGCCATGCAGGAGGCGCTCCGCGAAGCAGAGCAGGCCTACCAAGAACAGGAAGTCCCCATCGGGGCTGTCATCGCCCAAGGGGAACAGATTATAGCCCGTGCCCACAATCAGACTCTCACCCTCTGCGACCCGACGGCGCATGCCGAGGTGCTCGCAATCACGGCTGCGTGTAACCTACTTCGTAGCCATCTACTCCCCACTTGCTCCCTTTACGTGACGGTGGAGCCCTGCCCGATGTGTGCTGGTGCGTTGTTGTGGGCACAAATCGGGGCTATCTATTACGGCGCAATGGATGAAAAACGGGGGTATAGTCGTTACGCCCCTACCCTACTTCATCCGCGGACGGTGGTGCAGGGGGGCTTATGTGATGCGGAGGCCATCCGTCTCATGCGCACGTTCTTTCAAAGTAAGCGGCGGGGCTAAGGGGGCGCGAGCCGAGGTTAGGTATCAACGTTAAAATCGTATCTTTGTAAAAACCAACGGAGGAGGAAACAAAGATGCCAGAACCACGTCGTTTACCCATCGATGCGCAAAGCTTTGAAAAGTTGCGTAATGCAGGTGCTATTTATGTAGACAAGACCCAGTACATCGAAAAGCTTCTTTCACTTGGAAGTTTCTTCTTCCTAAGCCGTCCGCACCGTTTTGGCAAGAGCCTCTTTCTGTCCACCCTCCAAGCCTATTTTGAAGGGAAAAAGGAGCTCTTTGAAGGGCTCTATATTGCGGAACGAGAAGAGGAGATCGCCCGCTGGCAACGGCGCGAACCATGGGAGGATAGTCCCGTGCTTTACTTTGACTTCAATGCGAAATATTACGAAGACTACGATACTTTGAAAAAACGGATGGACTCTCAATTGCGGGAGTTTGAAAAACGTTACGAAGTAAAACAAGAAGACGACGGTCCAGAAGACCGCTTTATTTACCTCATTAAGAGTATCTATCAAAAGACAGGTAAGCAGGTCGTGATCCTCATCGACGAGTATGATAAGCCCCTCCTGCTTACACTGCAAGACCCCGAGCTCAACGAAGCGAACCGCTCGCTCCTACGAGCCTTCTACGAGGTGCTTAAGCACTGCGACCCCTACATCCGTTTTGCGTTCCTGACGGGCGTGACCAAGTTTAGCAAAACCAACCTCTTTAGCGGCGCGAATAACCTAAAAGATATCTCCCTCTTAGATGACTATACGGACATCTGCGGCTTTACCGAGCAGGAGCTTACCGACAACTTTATGCCCGAGATAGAACGACTCGCCAAGGCACAAAAGAGCACAGTAGCCAAGACACGGGCGACCCTCAAGAAGAAGTACGACGGCTATCGCTTCTCTCGCAACGGAGAGAATGTCTACAATCCGTTTAGTCTGCTCAATGTCTTAGTCGATGGGCTTTATAGCTATTACTGGTTTAGTACCGCGACGCCCGAGTTCGTAGTCAAGTACCTTGTTCGTAATCAGTATGAGGTGCCCAACCTTGAAGAGGGGATCGAGATCGATGTGGACGATGTACAGAACTTTCGTTACGGAGAACGGAGTACAGTCCCGCTTCTCTTTCAGTCGGGGTACTTGACTATTAAGAAGTACTTCCCCAAGATGAACTATTTCCGCCTTGGGTTTCCTAATGAGGAGGTGCGTTATGGTTTCATGAAGCACCTATTGCCTATTTACTCACACATTGAGGAAGGAGAGGTGGGGACGATCGTAAGGGAGATGTATCGCGCCCTTTTGGTGGGCGATCTTGCTCAGGTGATGGCGGGGGTGAAAACGGTGCTCGGGGGGATACCGTATGGTAACATCCCGAAGCTTGAGGAGGGGAAGCCGCTGCGCGAATATTACTATCAATCGGTGCTTTACGTAATCTTCTACTTGCTAGGGACGTACGTGCAGGTTGAGGAGGTTTGTGCTACGGGGGTGATAGATATGGTGGTTCGTACTACGAAGCGGATTTACATATTCGAGTTCAAGGTGATGACTGCGGGGACGCCACAAGATGCTATTGCGCAGCTCAAGGAGCGCGGTTACTTGGCAAAGTTCAGTAAGACGAAGCGCTCGATTCACCTCGTGGGCATCAGCTTTGACGAAAAGACGCGCAATATCGGCGCGTGGGAGGAAGAGGTACTGGAGAGGTTAGAAATAACGCAATAGGCGCTGCATCAGGGGCGAATAGGGCTGGTAACGGAAACGAGGATCCCACCACGTGGCGCGCTTGAGGATAGCCTTCGGGTGCGAGAAAGTCGCAAAGGAGTCGTGCCCATGGTAAACGCCCATCCCCGACGCACCTACACCACCAAAGGGGAGATTCACCGCCGCAATGTGTACCAACACGTCGTTGACACACCCCCCGCCAAACGAGAGTCCGCGCATGATGCGTCGTTCCACGCTCCGCTCTCGTGTAAAAAGATAAAGCGCTAACGGATGCGGACGCTGGCGGACAAAACGCTCAGCCTCCTGCACATCCTGTACCGTGAGGATCGGCAGCAGTGGACCGAAGATCTCCTCTTGCATCACGGCATCGTCGGGGGCGACACCGTCTAAGAGCGTGGGGGCGATTTGCAGCGTCTGGGGGTTCGATTCTCCACCCCACACCACTTTCTCAGGCACAATGAGCCCCCTAAGGCGCTCAAAATGACGTCTATTGACAATATGCCCGTAGGCGGGATTGGCAAGCGGCTGCGCGCCATACTGCGCCACAATCTCCTCTTTTAGGTAAGCAAGTAGCGCGTCGTGCACCGAAGGCTCGACAAGGATATAGTCGGGGGCGATGCAGGTCTGTCCACAGTTCAAGAACTTTCCAAAAACAAGGCGGCGCGCCGCTTGACGCAAGGCAGCAGTCTGGGTGACAATGACGGGCGACTTGCCCCCGAGCTCGAGGGTCACGGGCGTAAGATGTGCCGCAGCCTTTTCCATTACGTAGCGCCCTACGCGCCCGTTGCCTGTGTAAAAAATGTAGTCGAAGGGGAGCTCGAGGAGTCCCTGCGCCACCTCCGCGCCGCCATTGATTACCCCCACGAGCTCTTTCGGAAACGTCTCTTCGATAAGGGCACTAAGTACCGAGGCAGTAGCTGGCGCAAGCTCCGAAGGCTTAAGCAGCGCACAATTGCCCGCCGCCAGCGCCCCAACAAGGGGGGCGAGGGTTAGAAGTACTGGATAGTTCCACGGCGCAAGGATCAGCGCCACACCGTAAGGCGAGGGGAGCACCCATTGGCGTGCTGGGAGGTTGGCTAAGGGGGTAGTTCGCCGCTTGGGGCGCATCCATCGTCTGAGATGCTTCAAAGTATAGTTTATTTCGCCAAGAAGTAGCCCAATTTCGCTAATATAACCCTCGGTGGTGGATTTACCTAAGTCTTGGTGTAAAGCGGCAAGCAAGTCCCCTTCAAAGCGATTTACGGATTTAGCGAGCTGCCGCAGGGCATCGCGGCGTGCGGTATAAGGCAACGTTGCCCCCGTTTCAAAGTAGTTTCGTTGGACGGATAGAAGCTCCTGCATGGTATATATTGGGGATATACTGAGCCGTGAATGTGTTGGGTAAAGGTATAAAAAAGGGGCGGTGCCCTTAGCTCCTTGGAAACCTTAACAAGCGGTTGCGGTAATATTCGTACTGCTTCCGACGCAGAGCAATCTCTGCAGGCAGCCCCTCGCTCATCGAATGCACGAGAGTGTGGAACTTGTCAAGTATCGCTACGATTTGCTCTTGCACGGCGAGCGGGGGGACGGGGATGAGCAGAGGGGCAACAAATTTCGTATAGACATGAGGCACAGCGCCTCCTACCTTCATATCG
>CAJPTV010000103.1 GCA_905373665.1 Bacteroidia bacterium | reverse complement strand
ACCTATCTCTTTTCTTTGTTTGGGGAGGTTGTGGGGTTGTTCGTCAACAAAATACGACGGAATGCCCACGCACTGAAACTATCAGGGCGGGACTTTGCGTTTTAGCTATACCTAAGCAAAAGAAGTGCCATAGTTATGCGCTTTATGCTCTTTTCCCGTTTTTGCGAGGGTCTCGGTTCAGGAAACAAACTACTTTATTATAATGAAAAAACAAGTGTTTTACGGCTTGCTACTCGCCGTGCTCTTCACCGTCGTGGTGACGCACAGCGCGTTAGCATACACACAGAACGCCTTCGTCACGAGGTGGAAAGTTCCAAGCGATAAGACAAAAATCCAGTTTAGCCTTAGATCAGGAAATTGCAAAATTGAATGGGGTGAGGCTAATGGTTCTGGTATAAGTGGGGCTAAGACCACCATCAACGTAACGGAGTCTACTAAAGAGTTTAAGCAGTATGAAATCACTCTTCCTAGTAAAGATAGGGAGTATATTGTAGAGATCTTGGGCGGGAGTATCAACAATTTTCGCGTAGATACTTACAATCATCTTATTGCTATTGAGCAGTGGGGGAATACGGCTTGGCTTGGTTTGGATGCAGCGTTTAAGAACTGTGTCAACCTTAAAGACATCAAGGCAGCAGACACCCCGAATCTTACTAAGTGTACTTCTTTACATCGGATGTTTGATGGGTGTAGTAATTCAGAGTTCACGAAGATTGATAAGCTTGGGGAGTGGAACGTGTCAAATGTTTTTTATTTCGGTTATATGTTCGCTGGTTGTCGCTACTTTAAAGGCGCAGGGCTCGAGAAGTGGTCTTTAGATAGAGTTTCCTCTATCGGCGCTATGTTTCAGGGGTGTGGTAGATTTGATGCAGACCTCTCTACGTGGGGCGACAAGCTCGGGAATGTGAATTCGCTGAACAACCTCTTTCAAAATTGTGGCTCTTTCAAAGGAAAAGGTCTTGAGAAGTGGGATGTCAGGAACGTAGAGTATTTTAACTATGCTTTTTACCGTTGTGGTAACAATTTTAACCCCGATCTTAGCAAATGGGATGTGAGTAATGCCCGCGAGATGAATAGCATGTTCTCGGGGTCTAGTTATTTTTCTGGGAAAAAGATTAAGGGTAAGGATGGGAAGGAACAAGGTGGCGACATTAGAAAATGGAATGTGAAAAACGTTAAGAGCTTTACTTATATGTTCTCGGGCTGCGCGGCTTTAGAGGCAGACCTTAGTGAGTGGCTCGAAGGGAAGAACAACGCTACGAACCTAGAGGGGATGTTACTCGGTTGTCGGAACTTTAATGCTGATATCTCGGGGTGGGATGTCTCCAAGGTTACGAGCCTTAAGAATTTCCTCGCTGAGTGTATTCAGTTCAATCAAGACCTCTCAAAGTGGAACGTGGAGAAAGTGGAAGATATGAGCTACTGCTTCAGAGATTGTAGTAACTACAATAAGCCCATGGACAAGTGGAAGGTCTCTAAAGCGGTTTCGCTTCGTGGGATGTTCCAAAATGCAACAAAGTTTGAACAGAACCTAAAGGCTTGGAAAGATCATATCGGGAATGTTACCGATATGGCTGAGATGTTCCAAAATGCTAAAGCCTATACTGGTCAAGGCTTGGAATACTGGGATGTGAGGCGCGTTACCGATTTCTCTAACATGTTTAGTGGTGGGGAGAAGTTTGTTGGGAATCTTTCTAGCTGGGATGTCTCTAAAGGGCTTCTGTTTAATAGGATGTTTAATGGTTGTACGCAATTTGCAGCAGATCTCACAGGGTGGAATCCGCTTGCTGCCGAGAATACATCCGAGATGTTTAACAACTGCGCTAATTTTCGTTCTAATCTTAAGGATTGGCGTATGCCGCGTCTGCTCAATATGTCGGGTATGTTTAAGTGGTGTACGACCTATATTGCAGATCTCTCGGACTGGGATGTGTCGCAGGTGCGTGATTTTAGTGCTGCCTTCAAGGGCTGTCAGGCTTTTGTGAGTGACCTTAGCAGATGGAATGTGGGGAGTGGTGAAGACTTCTCGGGGATGTTTTCCGACTGCACTAACTTTACTTCAGATCTCAGTAAATGGGATGTTGCTGAGGCTAAGAAGATGGATCGTATGTTCGATGGCGCAAGTATCTTCACCTCAGATCTGAGTAACTGGGATGTGTCGAAGGTTACCGATATGAGTAAAATGTTCTCTGGCGCAGCGCTGTTTAACTCCGATCTGACGAAATGGAACGTAGCGAAGGTGAGGAATATGAAGGGGATCTTTGAGACTGCTAAGCAGTTTAACTGCTCGTTAGCCACTTGGAATCTCAAAGGACTTTCGGAGGAAAAGACCATCACGTTAAGTAACTGTGGCATGGGGGTAGCTAATTATGATCGAACCATTGAGGGATGGTCTCTTGACCCAAGTGTGCAAGGTATAACTGTCCAAGCAGACAACTTGATCTACTCCAAAGATGCTAAGGATGCACACGAGACTATCCTTCGTAGCATGAGGAATTGGGACTTCAAAGGAGACAAGTGTAGCGAAACTGAAAGCTCGAAACATAAGCTGAGTCTTGAGCCCACGCTAATGACCATCAATCTTGGGAGCTCGATGGATGTGAAATACAAGATTGACCCCGATGATGTACCTAAAAACCAAATCGGGTGGACGAGTACTGAGCCGGCTGTTGCTGTATATAACCAAGAGACCAAAAAGGTAGAGGGAAAGAAGGTCGGGAGTACTATTATTCGTTGCAGTGCAGGAACAAATGAGAGTGAACGAGCATACGACGAGCTTTTCGTAAAAGTGGTCATCCTTGTAGGAGGTCTAGAGTTCCGTCAAAAAGCTTATGACAAGCTCCCGCTTGGTGAGACCTTTGAATTTGCTAAAGAAATCATCATCACTCCGAAAAATGCTACGGACAAGCGCTTGAAGTGGACGTCTAGTGATCCAACGGTTATCTCTATTGATGAGGATACGGGGCTTGCAACCTGCCACAAGGTGGGGGATGCCAAGATCACTGTCGTAGCGCGAGACCAAGAAGAGTCGAAGGCTGCAAAAGCAGAAGTACCCGTAAAAGTAGTTGTGATTCACGCAGAGGCGATAGAAGCCGATCCTAAGGATGTTAATGCAAAACCTGGGACAGAAATTACGCTCGGCGTGAAGTTCACTCCTGAAAATGTGACTTATAAGAATGTAGAATGGACGTCTCCTGACGAAACGAAGATAAAAGTACTTAATAAAGAGAAGGGGATCTTCGAAATCTGTGACGATAAGAACAATCCTAACTACGGTGGTTTTGTAGTAGACCTTAAGGTAACACATAAAGACAAAGAAACAAGCAATACACTTGAGGCGATTTGCCGTGTGCATGTCTTGGTAAAGAGCCAAATCTTCCCTGAGAAGCTGACCGTATCGCCCGAGTTGCTCGAGATGAATATCAACGAGGAAAAGCATATTACGGCAACGCTCGTTCCTTCTAATGTCTTCAACAATACCCTTGTTTGGATCTCTAAAGACACGAAAGTGGCCACGGTGAAAGACGGTAAGGTGACGGCTGTGGGCGAAGGGGAAACCACGATCTTGGTGTGGTCCATTGTAGACCGCAACGTCTTTGCGCAAACCAAGGTGAAGGTCAATAAGGTGCTGGTGACTAAATTGTCCTTCTTAACGAACGTTCCTTACTATGATGAAACAGAGAAGGTTTACAAGATCCCCGAAGGGGCTGCAATCACCATCCCCTATCGTCTCGAGCCACAGAACGCCTCGAACAAAGAGATAAAGTGGGAGACAGAGAACTCAGACTTCGTCTCTGTGAACGAAAATACGGGTCTCCTCAAGGGGTTACCTGCTGGAATGGGGAAGACAGCCACCATTAAGGCAACAGCTCTTGGCGGTTCGAACCTCTATAAGACCTGTAAGGTAAAGATCGTAGAACGTACCTCGCCGGCGCACATCTTTATCCAGAAGGCGCTCTACGTAACTCCTGGTACGCGCGGACAGTTTAATCTTGTTTACGACCCTGCGGATGTGAGCGATCGCCTCGTAACGTGGAAATCTACCGACCCCACTATCTTTAGTGTGAACTCCGACGGCTCGTACGTGGCACACGAAGCGGGGGATGTCAAGGTAACGGTGACCCTCGTATCCAACCCGCTGATTATGGCGAAGTGCGATGTAAAGGTGCTCCCGCGTTTGGCTACACACTATGTGAGCATCCTCGGAGAACTGAAACTTGGTGTGGGCACGAGCTATACTTACACCCCAGTGTTCGATCCTATCAATTCGACTGACCGCGATGTAGAGTGGACACTCATGGCAGGGAAAGAAAACATCATTCTTGGCCTCAATGGGAGAGTCACTGGGATTAAGAGGGGCTCTGCAACGGTAAAGGTAAGACTTAAGAGCAATCCCACTATCTCTGCAGTGTCGCACATTACGGTAGAGGATAAGAAACCGCTTACCTCCGAAATTACGTTTGAAAAGGACGCCTACGAGGTAGAGGAAGGGAAGACACTGGACCTCGTACTGAAGTACGAACCTACGGATGCTAATGACCTCGATCTCGAGTTTACCTCAGAGAACGATACTTACGTCATGGTATTCAAATCTGCACAATCGTATGAAAAGGTGCGTATCTTCGGTCGCCTGTTCACAGACAACGAAGAGATTACGATCACAGGGAAAAACAATACGACGCAGAAGACTTTCACAACGAAGGTAAAGGTAACTCTCCCCAATGGGAACGAGACGCCTATACCCGACCATTTCTCTACGGTACTCCCGTCACTAACCATTTTGGAAGGGAGCACAGGTTACATCGAACTCAAGGATATCACTCCGAAGAACGCTGACCCGCGTAAACTGGATTGGGTATCAAGCAACGAAAAGTCTGTGACAGTTTCGCCTACGGGGAGTGTCTATGGCGTGAAGGAGGGGAATGCGACCGTCAAAATCAGTGGGCGTAACCACAGTGTTACGATCATGATCCACGTGGTAAAGCAAGGTTCTGGTTCGAACCCACTAGATCCGAACAACCCGAACAATCCTGATCCGAACAAGCCTTCTCTTGAAGAGTTCTTCGCTCCGGAAAAGACGCCAGTGAGAGTTGTAGTGGGTAACTATACCTACATCCACCTCAAGACGAAGCCTGAGGGTGCTGATACGAGTGGTATGACTTGGGAATCGGAAGACACGAGCGTTGCCGTGGTAAACAATGGTCTTTTGAAGGGTATTAAGCTCGGTGAGACCAAGGTTAAGGTGAGCAAGAACGGTAAGAGTGTCACCTTCGATGTCGAAGTTGTGAAAAGACCCGCTGGTGAAGACCCAAGCAAACCCAATCTTGTGGACTTCTATGCACCCGAGCCGCTCCCTGTAACGGTGATGCTCCTGAGCGAGAAGAAGGTACACCTGCGCGTCATCCCCGCCAATGCGGATATCAGCCGCTTGGAGTGGAAGTCTAATGACGAAACGAAGGTTACGGTAAAGAATGGCACTATCCGAGGAGAAAAGTTGGGGGCAACCACCCTCACGGTATCTGACCCGTTGAGTGGACGTACCGTTACCTTCCCAGTAGAGGTCGTAGCGGAAAACAACCCGAACAACCCAGACCCGAATAAGCCTGCTCTTGAAGACTTCGATAAGCCTAAGAATGATCCTGTTGGGGTTCTTGTGGGTGGTATAACCTATGTCCATCTCGTGACGACACCCGAAGGTGCAGACACGAGCGGTATGACTTGGGTATCAGAAGATACGAACACTGCCGAAGTTGAAAATGGGGTACTGAAGGGGATTAAGGTCGGCTCAACCAACGTGACGGTGAGCAAGAACGGTAAGAGCGTAACCTTTGGTGTCGTAGTTAAGCCTAGACCCGCTAATGAAGACCCGAACAAGCCTAGCCTCGTAGACTTCGATGTACCTGAGAAGCTCCCTGTAACGGTAGCCCTAGGTGCGAAAAAGAGAGTACAACTGAAGGTGACCCCTGCCGATGCGGATATCAGCCGCTTGGAGTGGACGTCGAATGACGAAAGCATCGTGAAGGTTGACAACACGGGTGTCATGACTGGGATCTTCGTTGGTAAGACCACCCTTACTGTTCATGACCCAATCAGTAACCGGCGCATCACCTTTGCTGTAGAAACGATTGCAGAGAACAACCCGAACAATCCTGACCCGAACAAGCCTGCGTTAGAACAGTTCTTCGCTCCAGAGAATAACCCAGTGGGTGTTATCGTGGGTGGCTATACGTACGTACACCTCAAGACGCAACCCGAAGGGGCTGATACCAGTGGTTTGACTTGGACGTCTGAAAATCCGACTACTGCCGACGTACGCAACGGTGTCTTGATGGGGGTAAAAGAGGGGACGACGACCGTGACCGTGAGCGACGGTAAGGGGAACGACGTGAAGTTTGGTGTCGTGGTTAAACCTAGACCCGCTACCGAAGACCCGAACAAGCCTAGCTTGATTGACTTCGATGTACCTAAGAAGCTCCCTGTAGGTGTGGTATTAGGGGGTTGGACGAGAGTACGCCTCACAGTAACTCCTGCCGATGCGGATATCAGCCGCTTGCAGTGGACTTCAAATAACGAAAACATCGTGACGGTTGACCAGACAGGGAAGATGTCGGGGATTGCCCTCGGTAAGACGACCCTTACGGTTCATGACCCTGTGAGCGAACGCAGTATCGAGTTTGAGGTCGAGGTGGTAGAGAACCCGGGCGACCCGAGCAAGCCGATTTTGAACGACTTTGACAAGCAGCATGACAATCCTGTAGAAGTCGAGGTAGGTAAGAAGAAGCCTCTCCCGATCAAGACCGAACCTGAAGGTGCGGACAAGAGTCGTCTGACCTACGAGTCTAAGGATAAGAGTGTGGCTACCGTAGACAAGGATGGTAATGTTACGGGTGTGAAGCCGGGTGAAACCACCGTGAAGGTGACCGACCCCGTGAGTGGCAAGACTATCGAGTTCGTGATTAAGGTGGTCGAAAAGAGCTCTACGCCTTCTAAGCCTGCACTGGAGTCCTTCTCTGTAGTTCGGACTGCCCTCTATGTCGTACAGAACTTCGACGCTATAGTACCGCTCAATCTCGTTCCTGAGGATGCGGATACGAGCAGCTTGGTATGGACGACCGAGGATGACAAGATCGCTTCCGTAAGTGAAAGCGGGGTTATCACAGGGGTAGCGCTTGGGCAGACGATGATCCGAGTGGTGCACCCAGCGACCAATCGAGAGTTTAAGATTAACGTGACGGTGATTGCCAACGACGAAAAGACGCTTGCGGTAGAGGAGAATCAGCTCGCGGATGTGACAGCAGCTCCGAACCCGTTTGCTACCCAGATCACGCTCCGTGGCTATAAGGCAACGAACGGTCGTTACGAACTGATGACCTTGGCGGGTGTAACGCTTCGTTCAGGTCTTCTCTGGAGTGACGAGACGCAGATTGAAACGACTGACCTCCCAGCAGGGCTCTACCTCATCCGCCTCACAACAGAGACGGGCGAGACCAAGACCCTGAAGGTGGTAAAGCGACAGTAGAATAAAGTAGTTTAGAATATAGAACCTCTCTTTGACACACAGGGATGTGTGTAACGTTAAAGGGGTTGCCTCTTCTCGGAGGCAACCCCTTTTTTTTGGCGGGATCCGTAGGGGCGCAGCATGCTACGCCCTGCGCCGTAAGGCGCATAATGAATCGAT
>CAJPTV010000102.1 GCA_905373665.1 Bacteroidia bacterium | reverse complement strand
TACACCTCCAAGTTAATATAAATGGAGCTTACACACTTTTTTAGGACAGTATCCTTGTAGGCACAAGTCGGCGGTCCTAAGGGGTCCTCACGCCGGACGGGCGGGGGTTAAGGAGAGTCGTGAGGAAGGGTAAATGTAAATCACCACAGCGCGGCATTGCCGCGAGTTGCGGGGGTGTGTCAAAACACAACACCATTTTTCGCATCGATTCATTATGCAGCTTACGGCGCAGGGCGTAGCATGCAGCGGCGCTACAGGGAAGGGTTAGGAACATGCCTCGCCCTGTGGGCGAGAGGGCGTAGCATGCTGCGCCCCTACAGAACCCCACCATTCGGGCGCTAAGGGCGCGCCGCCCGTGGTGAAGGAGGGGCGTAGTGGGTAAGGGTAAAATGCAAATCACCAAGGCGGCACGTAGTGCCGAGTTGCGGGTGTAGCACGCTACACCCCTACAGAAGAGGGAGATTCGTATTTTGACACATCTTCCTACAGAAGAGGGAGAATCGTATTTTGATTCTCCCTCCTACAGAGGATTCTGTATTTTGGGCGTTAGCCTTTAATTGTGGAGGGCGGCGTCTGATTATTGTTCGCCAGATGTTCGCGCATCGAGGTGTCTGCTTGGATGTTCTGCAACTGATAGTAGTCCATCACGCCGAGCTTACCATTACGAAGCGCCTCTGCCATTGCAAGGGGGATTTGCGCCTCTGCCTCGATCACCTTTGCCTTCATCTCCTGCGCACGCGCCTTCATCTCTTGCTCGGTAGCCACTGCCATCGCGCGACGCTCTTCTGCTTTCGCTTGTGCTATATTCTTGTCAGCATTGGCTTGATCTAGCTGCAATACGGCACCGATATTCTTTCCGATGTCGATGTCTGCGATATCAATAGAGAGGATCTCAAAAGCTGTTCCAGCATCCAACCCCTTGTCTAACACGACCTTTGAGATCGTATCGGGGTTCTCTAACACAATCTTGTGCGAGGATGACGAACCGATTGAGGAAACGATCCCCTCGCCCACGCGGGCGAGAACGGTCTCTTCCCCAGCACCACCGACAAGCTGATTGATATTCGTACGTACCGTCACGCGTGCCTTGGCGATGAGCTGAATCCCATCCTTCGCTACAGCGGTAACAGGGGGCGTATTGATAACCTTGGGGATGACCGACATCCGCACAGCCTCGTACACATCACGCCCCGCAAGATCGATCGCCGTGGCCATCTTGAAGTTGAGTGGAATATTCGCCTTTTGTGCAGACACTAAGGCTTGCACAACTTTCGGCACATTACCGCCTGCGAGGTGGTGCGCCTCCAGATCGTTACGAGCAAGGGTAAGCCCCGCCTTTGTCCCTCCGATGAGCGCCTGCACTATGATACGAGGGGGAACATGCCGCCACCTCATCAGCGCAAGCTGAATAAGAGAAACATGTACCCCAGATACAAGAGCCGTAAACCATAACCTAACCGGGATAAAGTAAAGCAGTATCCATAAGGCGATTAGGCAGACGATGACGATGATAAGTAGCGTTGCGTCCATATTGGTCGATTTGGATTAAACCACGCAAAGGTAAAAATTATTCTGTCTGAAAACACTCTATCTCGTGACCTTCCCTAGTCACTGGGCGGCGCGCACTCAGCGCTTAGGACAACATCTCTTTCGCCCGCTTCAAAGCCGAAAGAAGATGCACCACCTCCTCTTGGGTGTTATAAAGCGCAAACGAGGCACGGATTGTCCCAGTGACCCCCAGACGAGTCATCAAAGGCTCAGCACAATGCGTACCCGTACGTACCGCAATCCCCATCTGATCGAGGAGCGTACCGACGTCGTAAGCATGAAGCCCAGGGAAATTAAACGAAAGTATCGCAGCATTCGAGGGCGTATAACCATAAACCTCTGCCCCTAAAGCAACTACCCCCTCATAAGCCTGAACGAGCAACTGATTCTCATGCGAGAGAATCGTATGTCCAGACTCCTCCGAAAGTACTTTGTAAAAGTAAAGCGCATTCCCTAAACCGATCGCCTCTATATAAGGCGGAGTCCCCGCCTCCAAACGAAAAGGAAGATCGGCATACGTCGTCCCATCAAAAGAAACATGCCCTACCATCTCGCCGCCCCCTTGCCACGGAGCAAAACGATCGAGCAACTCATAACGCCCCCATAAGACCCCGATCCCTGTCGGACCGTAAATCTTATGACCCGAGAACGCATAAAAGTCTGCCCCTAAGGCTTGTACATCGATCGGAAGATGCTTTACGCCCTGTGCGCCATCGACAAAAAGCAACGCACCCGCCGCATGCACCGTTTGCGCAATCTCTGCAATCGGATTTACCACCCCCATCACATTCGACACGTGCGCTACTGCCACGACCTTCACCCCCTGCGCTAACAAAGCGGGGAGTGCTGCCAGCTCCAACTGACCAGAGTCTAAAATCGGCCATTTCAACACACGTAGCTGATAACGCTGCGCCACTAACTGCCAAGAAACGAGATTAGAGTGATGCTCCATCTCGGAAACGAGTATCGCATCCCCAGCCTTTAACAGACTCTCTGCCAAACAGTTCGCGCAGAGATTGATTGCCGCCGTCGTACCGCTCGTGAAGATAACACTTCGCCGCTCAGGGGCATTGAGATAATTTGCCACCCGCGTACGCGCCTCCTCGTAGGCATCCGTCGCTCGTTGACTCAAATAATGCACCCCACGGTGAATGTTCGCATTATAAATATCAAATGCCTCTTGCATACTTTCCCCCACACAGCGTGGCTTCTGCGTCGTGGCACCGTTGTCTAAATAGACCAAACTGTGCCCGTGAACACGCTGGGAAAGAATCGGAAACTCCGAGCGAATCTCTGCAGGTGAAAACATCTCTCTTTCTACTTTTTCTCGCCTCGTAAACGCGCCTCTATCAACGTCTCAACTTGCTCTTGTAGAGCAGGGTAGGGGAGTGCACTAATCACATCTTGTAAAAAGGCTCGCATCAACAACTGACGCACCTGCTTCTCTGGAATGCCGCGCGTGAGCATATAAAAACGCGCCTCTTCATCTAAATGCCCTACCGTAGCCCCATGACTACATTTCACATCATCCGCATCGATCAATAGCTGCGGACGCGTATGTACCACTCCGCCAGCCTCTACCAACACGTTTGCATTGCGCTGATAGGCCTGTGTTTTCTGCGCATCGCGGTGTACATGAATATGCCCAAAGAACGAATATTCTCCGCCCTTATCTACCAGTGTCTTAAAGAGTTGCGAACTCACGCCGTTGGGCACGCGGTGGTCTACGTGCGTCACCGTATCCACATACTGCCCCGCATCAATCAACGCCAACCCCGATAAACGAAGCTCGGCATGCTCACCCTCCAAACCCGCACAAATGGCGTTACGAACAAAGCCACCACGAAGGGTAAGCGTGTGTGAGTCTACTATCGCATGCGCTGCCAAATGAAACTGATAACGATGTAAAAGCGTCGTCGCATTGTGCACATTCTGCAACGAGACCCAGCTCAAATGCGCCCCGTCGCAGAGCCGTACCTCTGTCAATGCATTGGAAACGAAGCGCGCCTCTGAAAGCGAATGCTCGCTCACAAAACACCGCGCCACTGCCCCCGCTTCAAGTACCACCAGATGCCGCTGATTTACCAACAGCGAACGCGGCCCCTGATGCACCAGCTCGATATGAAAAGGCTTCTCGACCACAACCCCACGGGGAACGTACAGAAATACACCGTCCGTCGCCAAAAGCGTACTCAACGCCTCGAGCGAATCCTCCGTCGCTGGGGCGAGATGCTGCCGCACTAATTCTGGTTCTTCGCGTAAGGCTTGTGCCAAACTCCCATACACGACCCCCGAGGAAAGCCGTGTAAGTCGCTCACCCACAGGCGCATTATAGCGCCCATTGATGCACTGCAACCGATAGAACCCCTCCTCAGCTATCTTAAAGCCCAACAAGGGAAGCTGTGCATATTCCACATCCTCCAAGTGGTCGGGTAGATAAAGCTCTTGTTGAAAAACCTCTTGAAGCCGCGCAAAACGATAGGCCTCCGCCTTGGTCGGCAATCCGTGCTGTGCGAGATAAGCCGAAGCTTGTTCCCACAACGGGGTGAGCGCTGGGGTCGTTGCCAACAGGGGGCGTTGCGGGCTCTCAGTGACGCCGCGCAGGAGGGTGGATAGAGTCGATGGTAATCCCATAACTGTCTGCGTATTACGCCCTCAGGCTATTTAAGCCAATCATACCCCCGCTCCTCAAGCTCTAGGGCTAATGTCTTGTCCCCTGTGCGCACGATTTGTCCCTTGTAAAGTACGTGCACCTTGTCAGGCACAATATAATCTAAGAGGCGCTGATAGTGCGTAATCACAATGATTGCGCGCTCTGGCGAACGCAACTTGTTCACCCCATGCGACACAATCCGCAGCGCATCAATATCTAAGCCCGAGTCTGTCTCGTCCAAAATAGCCAATAGGGGCTCGAGCATCGCCATCTGGAATATCTCATTCCGCTTCTTCTCACCCCCAGAAAAACCCTCGTTTACAGCACGTCCCGTGAGCGAAGCGTCCAATTCCACAAGCTCCTTTTTCTCACGCATCAGCTTCAAAAAGTCCGATGCACTTACGGGTGGCAACCCCCGATGCTCACGGTGCGCATTCAACGCCGCTTTGAGAAAATTAACCATCGAGACCCCGGGGATTTCCACCGGGTACTGAAAGCTGAGAAACACCCCCTCATGCGCACGCTCCTCGGGCGGCAGCGCCAAAAGGTCTTTGCCATTAAAGAGCACGCTCCCTTGGGTTACCTCGTAGATGTCGCGCCCCGCGAGCACCGAACTGAGGGTACTTTTTCCCGACCCATTCGGTCCCATAATCGCATGCACCTCGCCTGCGCCCACCTCCAGATTGATCCCTCGGAGTATCTCGCGCCCCTCAATGTTCGCATGCAAATTCTCTATCTTTAACAGTGACATAGTCTCTTCTTTTTTGTGAAAAAACGTGTGGGTGGCGAACCCTACCCGCGTCCCTCCCCCGCAAACGGACGAGGAACGGAGCAGCAAGCTACCCCACGCTGCCCTCCAAACTGATCATTAGCAACTTTTGCGCTTCTACGGCAAACTCCATCGGCAACTTATTGAGCACCTCCTTCGCATACCCATTGACTATGAGCCCTATCGCCTCCTCCGTACGAATACCGCGTTGGTTGCAATAAAAGATCTGATCTTCGCCTATCTTCGATGTCGTCGCCTCATGTTCCACCACAGCCGTGGGGTTCTTCACATCGATCTCTGGAAAGGTATGCGCACCACAATTATTCCCTAATAACAGGGAATCACACTGCGAGAAATTGCGCGCATTCTCTGCTCGCGGCGAGACCTTCACCAACCCACGGTAACTGTTGTCGCTCCGCCCTGCCGAAATCCCTTTTGATACGATAAGGCTCTTCGTCCCAGGCGCAAGGTGAATCATCTTTGTCCCCGTATCTGCCTGCTGAAAATGATTGGTTACGGCCACTGAATAGAACTCTGCCACCGAATTCTCGCCCGCCAACACACAGCTCGGATACTTCCACGTAATCGCTGAGCCAGTTTCAACCTGCGTCCATGAAATCTTGCTATTACGTCCCTTGCAAATGCCGCGTTTGGTCACAAAATTATAGATCCCGCCGCGTCCCTCGGCATCGCCTGGATACCAGTTCTGCACGGTTGAATACTTCACTTCTGCCCCTTCCTCAGCCACAATCTCGACTACTGCCGCATGCAACTGATTTTCGTCCCGCATCGGCGCTGTACACCCTTCTAGATAAGAGACATAAGCGTCTGCATCCGCTACGATCAGCGTCCGTTCAAACTGCCCTGTCCCCATCGCATTGATACGGAAATAGGTGCTCAATTCCATCGGACAGCGTACGCCGCGCGGGATGTAACAAAAACTCCCATCGCTAAAGACAGCGGCGTTTAGTGCGGCGAAAAAGTTGTCCGTTTCGGGTACAACCGACCCTAAATACTTCTGTATCAAGGAGGGATAGTTACGGATCGCCTCGCTCATCGAACAGAAGATAATCCCTTTCTCCGCCAACGTTTCTTGAAACGTAGTTTTGACCGACGAACTATCCATTACCGCATCGACCGCGACCCCCGAGAGCAGCTTTTGCTCATTGAGGGGAATCCCCAACTTATCGAAGGTCGAGAGTATTTCGGGGTCTACCTCTTCGAGGGACTGTAGGTTCTTCTTACGCGGCGCGGCGTAATAGATAATATCTTGAAAATCAATCTCTGGGATTTTCAAGTAAGCCCACCGCGGCATCTCGAGGGTCTTCCAATGCCGAAAGGCTCTCAAACGCCGATCGAGCATCCACGAGGGTTCGCCCTTGAGCTCCGAGATGCGCCGTACCGTATCTTCGTTTAAGCCTTTAGGTAACGTATCTGTCTCTACGTCAGAGAAAAAACCATATTTATAGTCACCAGAGGTAACACTATCTAAGATGTTCTCCTCCTGTGGTAAATTCTTTTCGTCTTTCATTGGTAAGGTCCTTAGCTAGGACTCATTTCATCGCCATTCCGCTCTCTATCTTCAGGAACAAATATACTATAAAAATGTTCTATGACATCTCAAAAACACTTAGCCTCGCCACCTCTCCGCACGCTCCTGCGAGAGAAACGCCCTTAGCGCCGCAGCTCACCGCCAACCCTACGACCCAAAGGATAACCCCTGCGGCATCCTCCAAGACCAACACTTCCTGCCGCGCATAAGAGGGCAAACGTAAGTCTGTCAACAAGTCACTCACCTTCTTACGATGCCCCCCCATCCCTAACGGCATGAAAAAGTCCCCTGCACACCAACGCCGCAAAGAAAGCGGATAACGAAGAAGGGAAGGAGCAAACAATGCCGTCTCACGACCTCGCCGCACGTAAGCCTTAAATGCCTCCTCTGAGGCAAAGTAGGGGAGTCGCTCATCTCTGATAGTCAAGCGTTTCCACTCTTGCCCCGTATATGTCAATGGACGGGAGAAAAACACCTCCGTGGTCGTCTCATCTATCCGTAATGGAACCTCCTCCGCTGCTTCCTTCACGGAGCGCGCCAGTACACATAACCGCCCCCGATCGTAGGTCGCACGCCATGCCGCGCCCTCCACATATCGCCCCGTTTGACTAGAGGAGTGAAAGAGGTCGAGCGCCGTACGAATGGCATCCTGCGAAAAACCGTAACGCCCCAACCGCTCTCGCAACCAATAACGCGCCAAATCGGGGTGTGCTGCCGTCTGCGGCGTCTCATATTCCCAAAAAAAAGAACCTTCCGCATCCAACGAACCCCACAACGCCTCGGCTTCTGCGGTTAAAGCGCGATTTCCCTCAGCCACAGCCTCCGTCGCTTCTACCAAATGTTGCAAGGCTTGCGCATTAAAATGACTTAAATGGGGGAGTATCTGGTGACGGATATAGTTCCGCGTATACTTATCCGTCTCGTTTGAAGAATCTTCTTGATAGGGCATCCGCTCCTCCGCTATCCACCTATCGATCGCCGCACGTGTGGTATGCAAAAGGGGGCGTACAATTAAGCCATTGCGTGGACGCATCCCCATCATGCCTCGCAAGCCAGTGCCTCGCGCTAATCGGAAGAGAAGCGTCTCTGCTTGATCATCAGCATGGTGCGCCGTCACTATCTCGGTGTAACCATACTGCGCCACGAGTTCTTCAAAAAAAGTGTAACGCAACTGACGACACCCCACTTGGGTAGACGA
>CAJPTV010000101.1 GCA_905373665.1 Bacteroidia bacterium | reverse complement strand
CCTCCACCCCATTCCCCTTGCCTCTCCTCCATCCCGGGCGGCGCACCCTTAGCGCCCATTGAGCACATACTCCTCCATCACCTTATTGCGCACCGAATCGGAGAGATATTTTTCTATCATCAACCCTGCAATGGGGGCTGCCCAACGTCCCCCAGGGCCCGCATTTTCCACATAGACCGCAACGGCAATCTTCGGATTATCGCGCGGCGCAAAGGAGATGAATACCGAGTGATCCTCCCCATGCGGATTCTGCGCAGTCCCCGTCTTACCGCAAATATCAAGCCCCGGCACACGCGCACGCCACCCCGTCGGTCCTGTACTAAAATCCGCATTCACGGCCTGATACATCCCCTCCACCACGGGGGTGAAATAACTGGGCTCGATATCTAGGTCGTAGCGTTGGGGTTCAAAATGTGAGGTCTCTTTACCGACCACTGAGCGCATAAGGTGCGGCTGGTAATAGTGCCCCCGATTGGCAATCACCGAGGCTAGGTTCGCCATCTGAAGCGGAGTTGTAGAAAGCTCCCCTTGACCGATAGCGAGCGAGATGATCGTCAGCGAGTTCCACCCCCCTTTGCGGAAATAACGGTTGTAGAAGGGGACGGAGGGGACTATCCCGTTCAATTCGCCGGGGAGGTCAATGCCGAGCTTTTGCCCAAAACCAAAAGAGTGCACCTCACGCTCCCAATTGCGAAAAGCCCCTTCGATGCTATCGAAGCGCCGAAGGTCTATTAGATTGCGAAACACGTAGCAAAAATAGGTATTACACGACATGCGAACCGCCGAGGTGATATCTGCCGCATAGGGGTGATTATGACACCCCACGCCGCGCCCTACGGGGTAACGTCCGTGGCAGGAATAGCCCGTTTTCGGGAAAACGACCTGCTCTTTCAACCCGATGAGCGCATTGACGATCTTGAAGGTCGACCCCGGGGGGGAGAGCGCCATCGTAGCACGATTAAAAAGCGGCTTCTCTCGACTCGTGTCTAGGTTTTTGAAGTTCTCTGAGCGGATACGCCCCACGAGCAGGTTCGGGTCGTAGGAGGGGCTACTCACCATTGCCAAGACCTCGCCATTGCTGGGGTCTAAGGCTACGATACTCCCGATGCGTCCCCGCATAAGCTGTTCGCCATACTGCTGCAAAGCAAGGTCTAGCGAAAGGTGGAGATCGCGCCCAGCGATGGCCGCCGTATCATACGCCCCGTGCGCATAAGAGCCCTTGATACGGTTATGTACGTCGACCATGAGGGTTTGTACACCGCGCTTCCCCCGCAGCTCCTTCTCGTAGCTTTTTTCCAGCCCCGTAATCCCGATGTAGTCGCCCGATTTGTAATAAGGCTGCTCGAAGATGATACGTTCGTTTACCTCCCCAACATAGCCCAAGAGATGGGCTGCCGTCGGGTGTGGGTAATAGCGCAAAGTACGTGCTTGGGTGAAAAAGCCGGGGAACTCGTGGAGCGCCTCCTGCAAATAACCATAGTCTGTGGCAGAAATCTGCTTGAGGATAATCGACTCTTTGTAGGTAGAGTATTGTTTGGCTTGGGCGAGACTCTCAGCAAGCTGCTCGCGCGAAATGTGAAGCAGACTGGTAAGCTTTGCCGTGTCAAAAGGCTTGATTTGAGAGGGGATCACCAGCAGGTCATACGCCGCTTCGTTATAAACGAGGAGCTCGCCCTTGCGGTCGTAGATGATCCCGCGGGCGGGGTAGAGGGTGATTCGTCGCAAGACGTTGTTATCGGCAGAGAGGCGGTAGCTCTTATCGATAAGCTGGATGTAAAAGAGCTTCCCTACGAGCACGACCCCGACCAGCGTAAAGATGGCAAGGATGAGCGATTTACGGTTCGCTTGCAGCGCCATCCGAGCCTAGCGATTGGTGTTGGGTGGATAGATAAAGAACTCAACCAGGAGAATCACCACCACCGAAAGGACGGTATTCACCCCGATGCGCAATGCCGTAAGCCACGGCGAAACATAGACAGGCGCTTGCGCCAAAAGGTGGAGCAGGGTGTGGTGTGCGAGGATGAGCACGGTGGTATAGCGCAGCGTCCAAGCCCCCCCCATCGTTCGCAGGATCGGGAGTTGCGTCTTTTGAAGCTGCTGTTGCGGCGTAGCAAAGTTTATCACCGGACCGCGCAAAAAGGCAAGAAGCGTAGTCGCCGCGGCATGGAGGCAAAGCGTCGCAGCAAAAAGGTCAATACTCAGCCCCAAGAGAAAGCCAAAGATATAGAGCCACGGTCGCGACAAGTTCGTGGGGAGGATTAAGATAAACAGCGGGTAGGCGTAGGGCATCACGAACCCAAGGAGCTGAATATTGTCTAAAAGAAAGACCTGCGAAAGGATGCACGCCACGAAGACCAGTAGGTATTTCCAAAAGTGTGTCATCTACTCCTGCATTAGCCCGTTGGGTAAGGTGTGCGCGAGGGAATCGCGTTCGCCTTTGAGTCGATCTCCGATGAGGGTCACCTCATGCAGCCGCTTAAAGTCGCACCCGAGCGTCACCCGAATGGTATTAAAGTCGCCCCCGGTCACCTCCACCCCATCCACAATGCCGACGTAGAGGTCTGGCGGGAAGATGTTCGAGTAGCCCGTCGTAACGACCGTGTCGCCCTTGCGCACCTCAACATGGTGTGGGATGTCTGAGAGGAGCACCGAGCGATAATCGCCCCCATCCCAGCGCAACGAACCGTAATAGCCCGTTCGCTGCAACTTGGCAGACATACGGAAGTCTGTGTTGAGCACCGAGATTGCCACCGCATAGTGTGGCGACGTCGTAGTCACGATCCCAGCGACACATCCGCCAGCGAGCACGGGCATCTGGGGGCGAATTGCGGGGTTATTACCCAATTCTATAGTGAAATAGTTGTGTGGCGAAACGATGGTATTGCTCACGACCGTGCCCGCATGGTAGGTATACCGAACGCCGTGTAGGGTATCGAGCTGTACGTCGGGCAGATAAGCTAACGCCAGACGCCTCGTCTCCAATTCGTTACGCAAGGCGAGGTTCTCGTCTACCAGTTTCCGATTCTGGTCGTGTAGCCAGAGATAGGAGGAGAGATCCGTCAGCTGCGCCTCTACCAGCGCCTCTAATTCCTTGAGCAAAAAGCCCACACGCGCCTTGAGCAAATAGTCGCTTTGCAAGTAGACGACAATCGCCACGCTCTCCAAAAGGATGAAGAACGCCAAATGTTGGAAGCGCTTAAGGAGGCGGAGGAGGCTGCCCACGGTTGGTAAGGGTTGCGCGTCTAACGCATCAGGAACTTACAGCTTTCCACATTCTTGAGGGCAATCCCCGTACCGCGTGCTACGGCATGTAGAGGATCCTCTGCAACGATAAAAGGAATCTTTATCTTGTCAGACAGACGCTTGTCAAGTCCGCGGAGGAGCGCCCCACCGCCCGTAAGGTAGATACCGCTCTTCACGATATCGGCATAGAGCTCGGGGGGGGTAAGTTCCAAGACATTGAGCACGGCGGTCTCTATCTTATTGAGCGACTTCTCCAAGCAGTGCGCAATCTCCTGATAATTGACCGGCACCTCAATCGGGAGCGAGGTCATTAGGTTTGGTCCATGGACAAGGTAGTCCTCGGGCGGATTGTCCAAATCTGCAAGCGCTGCGCCCACGGTTATCTTAATATCCTCGGCTGTACGTTCGCCTATCTTGATGTTGTGTTGCGAGCGCATATAAGTCTGGATATCTGCGGTGAAGGTGTCCCCCGCGATACGTTCAGACTTGTTGCAGACAATCCCCCCGAGCGAGATAACGGCAATTTCCGTAGTTCCCCCTCCGATGTCCACAACCATGTGTCCTTGCGACTCTTCGACATTGAGCCCGATCCCAAGGGCAGCAGCCATGGGTTCGTAAATCATATAGACATCGCGCCCATCAGCCTGTTCGGCACTGTCGCGTACGGCACGGATTTCCACTTCCGTACTCCCGCTCGGGATGCAGACCACAATCCGCAGGGCGGGCGTAAAGAGACGACTACGCTTGTTAATGAGCTTTATCATGCCGCGGATCATCTGCTCGGCAGCATTAAAGTCTGCAATGACACCGTCGCGGAGGGGGCGCACTGTCAATATATTTTCGTGGGTTTTCCCCTGCATCTGTCGCGCTTCTTTGCCGATGGCAATCAGCTTTCCAGTCTTTCGATCGGTTGCGACGATCGAGGGTTCGTCCACCACGACCTTGTCGTTATAGATAATGATGGTGTTTGCAGTGCCTAGGTCAATGGCTAACTCCTGCGTGAAAAAAGAAAATAAACCCATCCTATGTTCTTCTCAACTAGTGTTTGAAATGACGCACCCCAGTGAATAGTAATGCGACCCCGAGACGATCGGCTGCCGCAATGACTTCCGCATCTTTCAACGAGCCGCCGGGCTCTACAAAACAGGCAATCCCCTCGGCTGCAGCAAACTCTATCGAGTCTGGGAAGGGGAAGAAGGCATCCGAGGCTAAGACACTCCCCTGCAACTCAAAACCGAAACGGTGTGCCTTAGCAATGGCTTGGCGTACGGCGTCGACACGGCTCGTCTGCCCAGCCCCGACTCCAATGAGCTGACCGTCTTTTACCACCGCAATCGCATTACTCTTGCAATGCTTGACTACGCGGTTCGCAAATTCGATGTCAGACATCCTCTCTGGCAACTGCCGTGCGGACTTCCACTCGGCGCTCTTCAGATTCTGCGTATCGCGCTCCTGTACCAAAAGCCCCCCTAGGACCGTACGCGCGAGCGTGGGGGCGAGCTCCGAAGCGTTACGCTGCAGCAAGATCCTGTTCTTCTTTTGCTCTAAAACGGGCAATGCCTCGGGCGTATAGCTCGGGGCAATCAGCACCTCGAAGAAGAGGGCATTCATTGCCTGTGCGATGGCAAGGTCGATAGGGCAATTCGTTACGATAATCCCTCCGAAGACCGACTCCGTGTCGCTCAAATAGGCTTTTTCCCATGCCGCGAGTGGCGTCTCTGCCGAAGCAACCCCGCAAGGCGTACCGTGCTTGATCACCACAAAGGTCGGGGTCTTAAACTCGGCGAGGAGTCCGATGCCCGCCTCCAAGTCCAAAAGGTTGTTATAAGAGAGCTCCTTGCCGTGGAGCTGCGAAAACTCTTTACTCAAATCGCCGCGGAACTCCCCACGCTGATGCGGGTTCTCGCCATAACGGAGCGGTGTGACCCTGCTGGGTTGTAGGGTGGGTGCAAACGTATCGGTGGTGAAATAGCCCGCGATGGTGGCATCGTAATTGGCGGTGCGTACAAAGGCCTCTTTTGCGAAATTGCGACGCTGCTCGAGGGAGAGTTTCCCCTCCTGCTTTTTAAGTAATTCTTCGAGGGATTGGTACTGCTCTCGCGAGGAGATAATGACCACGTCGTTAAAATTCTTTGCCGCAGCACGAATGAGGGAAACGCCGCCGATGTCGATCTTCTCGATGAGTTCTTCTTCCGAAGCGCCCGAGGCTAGGGCTTGTTCAAAGGGGTAGAGGTCGACAATGATGAGGTCGATGGTGCGAATGCCGTGCGCTAGGAGCTGTTCTTGGTCTGTCTTGTGTGCTCGCCGCGCAAGGATACCTCCGAAGATAGAGGGGTGTAGGGTCTTGACCCGTCCGCCAAGGATGGAGGGGTAGCCCGACAGCTCTTCGACCTTCGTGGCTTGATAGCCGAGCCCTGAGATATAGTCCCACGTTCCGCCCGTAGAGATGAGTTCCACCCCCAGTGTTTTCAACGTAGCGAGGAGGGATTCTAGTCCCTCTTTTTCATACACAGACACCAGTGCACTTCCTATTTTCAGCTCCATACCTCCGACGAATTAGCAAACAAAAATGGTATTTTTTTGCAACATAGCCAAACGGGTCCTCGCGCCGGACGGCCCGTGGTGGAGGCGCTAAGGGCGCGCGGCCCAGTGGGCGCAATGTGCGGTAAATGCAAATTACAGAGGTGGGAAACCTAAGGGCGCGCGGCCCGTGGTGGAGGAGGGTCGTGGGATGGTAAATGTTAATCACCGCGGCGTGGCGTTTGATGGCGCGGTGCGCCATGTCCCAGGGTCGAACCCTGGGCTAAAAATACCCACCCCATCCAGTAGGTGGGGTTCAAGCGGTGCGGCGCTAAGGGCGCGCCGCCTGTGTTTTCGTAGGGGCGCAGCATGCTACGCCCTCTCGCCCTGCGGGCGAGGCATGTTACGTCCTGAACACCATGCCTTTTTATGCGCCTTACGGCGGTCCTAAGGGCGCACCGCCCGGGGTGGAAGAGAGTCGTGTGGGGGGGCAGTATTGGGTAGACGCACTAGGAAAAGAAACGATCTAGGCGATCGTGTGCCGGATTGAGTGTGAAGAGTACCACGCGATCGCCCGCCTGAATCTGCGTCTCGCCCGTGGCAATAAAGGCTTCGTTGGCACGAATGATGCCGCCAGCAATGGTCAGACGCGGGAAGTTTAAGTCCTTGATACGCCCCCGTGTGGCAGGAGCGCCCTCGGCAGCCACATATTCGAGCACCTCGGCATCGAGGTTCGTTAGGCAACGCATAAAAGAGATATTGCTGCCCATCGTAAACTGAAAGATACGGGAGGCGGTAATGAGCTTCTTGTTGACCACCGAATCTATCCCGATCCCCTCGGCAAGAGAGATATAATCTATATTCTCGACCTCGGCGATAATTTGCCGTACCCCCGCCTTACGCGCCATGAGGCAGGCCATGATGTTCGTCTCGGAGTTGCCCGTAGCGGCGACGAAGGCATCCATATGCTCGAGCCCCTCGTCGAGGAGCAGCTCGCGATCTCGCCCGTCGCCATTCACCCAAATCGTACTTTTGAACAAAGGGGCTAGTTTCTCGCACTTCTCCCGATCGCTCTCTATCAACTTGATGGTTTTTACCGTCCCCTCGAGATCGAGACAGGTGCGTATTCCGATGCGGGAGGCACCGAGCACCATGAGGTTATTTACCTGTACGTGCGCCGCCCCGAGGAGGTTGTGCCATGCGGCGATGCCCGCCTTGTTGGAGATGACATAGAGCATGTCGCCCTGTAAGAGCATCTCCTCGCCGTTCGGGATGATCGTAAAGCCGTCGCGCAGGATTGCCACGATACGATAGGGCTCACCACGGTGGATGCGCGCGATATCCTGCAGGGTCTTCCCCAGATAGCGCATATCCTGCTCAACCTTCATGGCGGCCAGCACCAACTGCCCGTTGGAAAAATCGACGTACTCGACCGTACCAATCGAACCTAAGAGCCCGATGATCACCTGCGAGGCGAGCTTTTCGGGGTAGATGAGCGAGTCAATCCCGAGTTCCTTGAAGTGTTGTTGGTTTTCGGGTTGCAGGAGCTCGTTGGTGTCGACACGTGCGATGACCTTTTTCGCCCCCAATTTCTTGGCAAGGATGGCGGAGATGATGTTCGTTTCCTCGTAGTGTGCGACGGCGATGAAGAGGTCGCACTTCTCAATCTCAGCCTGTCGGAGCACGGAGATGGAAGCTGCGGAGCCCTCGACCGTTACCAAATCTGCCACATTCTCGAGGTGGTCAAGATTTTCCCGATCGGGGTCGATGGCGATGATATCATCCACCCCGCCCGCCAACATAGAAGCGAGGTGTGTCCCCACCTCGCCAATACCTGCAACGATAATTCTCATTATTGAACAAAGGTAGTAAAAGCCACAAGAAAAGCATCCTATCGAAGCGCTAGGCGTTGTTTTTTCCAAGAGCCTAGCGGGGGGAGTAGGAGATGGCAACAGCGTAAAGGTGTGTCAAAAGACACATTCCCAGTCCCCTGTAGGGGTGTAGCGTGCTACACCCGCAATTCGCGGCGTATGCCGC
>CAJPTV010000100.1 GCA_905373665.1 Bacteroidia bacterium | reverse complement strand
TTTATTTCCCTATCTTTGATCACAAATCAGTCAACCTAAATCAGGAAAAGACAACGGACCCCGGAACCCCGCCCCTTTCTCGTGTATCAACCACACAAGAAAGGGGCGTAACGCTGTCCGCGTCACGCCCCCTTTGGAGGAAACCACCTTTGTGCAAAGATGGCGCTAGTTCCGTTACTTTTTCGACAAGAAGTCCGCAATACCCTCTTGCGTGGGCTTCAGACCTGCGTTGCCCTTGTGCCAGTTCGCTGGGCAAACCTCGCCGTTCTCTTCAAAGAATTGCAACGCGTCTACCATACGCAATGCCTCTTCTACGCTACGCCCAAGGGGCATATCGTTTACCACTTGGTGACGCACCACACCCTTCTTGTCAATGAGGAACAACCCGCGATAAGATTGCGGGACGCCTACAAAACGCATATCCCCCTCCTCGGTATACTCGATCTCGCCTGCCATCACATCATACGACTCGGAGATGATATGCGACTGGTCTGCTACCATCGGGTACTTCACCCCTTGGATACCCCCCTCTTTGGCGGGCGTCTGTAGCCACTTCCAGTGCGAGAAGGCAGAGTCTACCGAGCAGGCTACGACCTGCGTGTTACGCTTTTCGAACTCCGCCGCAGCTTCTTGGAAGGCGTGCAATTCCGTCGGGCAGACAAAGGTAAAATCGGCAGGATAGAAGAAGAACAGGACATACTTCTTACCGATATATTGTTCTAAAGAGAAGTTTTCTACGACTTCACCACCGTTGACTACAGCAGGTGCTGCAAATTTTGGTGCGGGCTTTCCAACCAATACACTCATCTTACTTTAAGATTTCAGTTATAACACAACCTTATAACGCCCCTAGTACGCAATTTGTTTGACGGGGTGGGAAAAAAGTCATTCCGAAGAGCACGATTTCGGTGCTTGACAGACCAAGCGTATGCCCCCGCCGCCACTCACCCCAGTCGAGCGGCACAGTCCTTAGAAGCCATACGTATGTACACTCACCCCTTGTGCCGAAGGAAGGTAATTCACACCGTACCAACAAATCTGAAGCAATAGGAACGAGAGGAGCAACAACCCGAGCGCCGTGCCGATCGCCTGCGGACTCTGCCGACGGAAGTGGATATAAACCCAATAACTCACGAGGGTTATAGCAGCCCACGTCTCCTTCGGATCCCAGCTCCAATAATGCCCCCATGCCTGCTTTGCCCAAAAAGCCCCTAGGAGCAACCCTACCATCAGGAAAGCAAGCCCCGTGTAAACCATATTGTCTGAGATACGCATAAGCGCCACCTCCTGCGTGCGTAGCGCGTCTACCCCTAGCGAAGCGTCCTCTACCTTACGCGCTTTCCGCCGCTGCAATAGGATATAAAGCGTTACGAGCAACGCCGCCCCCAACATCGCGTAGGAGAACATATAGGCTACGACATGCGGCACAAAATAGATGCTCTCCAAGGCGGGCATCATACTCTTGTTGTGTATCTCGGGCTTTAATAGATTGATGAATAAGAATACACTCGCTAGGATGGCTGCAAAACCAAGTATCCAACGGAAACGCCAACGGAGATAGACAATCGCCCCCGCCACAAGTGCAAAGAAAGAATACCAGAGTCGCGTTTCCCCCATGGTACGCATCGGGGGGCGCTCCAAACCGTGCCACATCAACCCAATGTAGGCGGCATAGACCACGAGCCCTGCCATATAGAGCCCCCATGCCACCCCGCGCCGTTCCTTATAAGCAGCCCAGCCGCCCAAAAGCACCAGCAAGATGGTCGGCACGGCAAAATAAAGCAGTTCGTCCCAAGAGATGAGCATACGGCTATTCCTCCTTCGTTTGAGGGGAAAATTGGGGTACGATGAACAGCGCAAGCGCTCCCAAGAGCATCATAATCAGTCCACAATAGACGACGGGCAACCACGGATCTCGCACGAGCTCGAAGACCGAAGTATCGCTCCACCGCCCTTTCTCATGATCGTAGTCCAGCTGATAGATATACCACTCCTTGAAGACTAACGGCTGATTGACCGCTATAGTAGCCTCCGCCTTACTACCGTCTTGGGCAATAAGAAAAACCTCCGAACGGTACTGCTTAGGCTCTAGTTCTGGCATCACGAGCGTCGCATTGGGGGCTAGCTCTAAACCCCGATGCGGGATAAGATAACTTCCCGCCGAGACCCATCCCTCGCCCCTTTGGTTCGTCTGCAGATGGTGCGCACGCACCTTTAGGCTATGCACAGCCCCCTTACTGCCATAAGCTACGTAGTGCAGAGAATCTTGCGAAACGACGGGTGCACTATAGGGGAGGTGTTCGTCCACCCTTATCTCCCATTCCCCCCATCGGGCTACGGTAGGCAACGCCTCTACACTCACGTGCCACGGACGCCCTACGGGGAGCGGATGCCCCGCCGTATCGATCACCATAAGCTTGGGGGGGGTACTCCTCTAGGGTAAACTGCTTGAGTCCCACGGCAAAATCCATCTCTTGGAGCGTCGTTTCGCCCTCTTTATGCACCCGCCACTCTGGGTAATCTGCCCCTACGGTGGCTTGTAACTGATACTTCTCTATCTGGGGCACTCCGACAAGTCCCGCCCAAAGTGCGATGTAAAGCCCTAAGTGATTGAGAAGAAACGAGACGTTGCGCATGAAACCGCGACGAGGCGACACCCCACGCCCTACACGAACACTCCCCCGTAGCGCACGCAGCAACCCCTTCACCGTTACCCCTCCCAATGTCCAAAGCACGTAGAGGTATAGCAGGAGAAAATAGCGTGTCGAAAGAATGTGGCTTAGCCCGAGGCGATGCACCCAATCGGTTAAACCGTGTGCCGCAACCTGTTCGACAGCTATTTGGCGCGTCAGCCCCATCACGAGCATCACCACGCCCCATACCGCCATGCCCCCCACTGCCGCATAGTGGGAACAGAAAAAGCGTGCTACTGCCGACCGCTGTGCAAGCCCCCCTAACGCTACGGAGAGCAGGAGGAGCAAAAGTCCCCCTAATAGGTTCAGGGGATAGCCATATTCTGTGGGCTGTAACGTTCCTAAGGTGAAATGAAGCATCAGCCCTAGGAGGAGCAACCCTAGAGGAATAGCAAATCCTTCTCGATACCCCCACGGTTGTGTCCACATGGAGATACGTCCTCTTGTTTCTTGCTACGCTTAGATACGATTGTTCTTCTTCGCTTCCTCTAACCAGCGCGGCACGACCGTAGAGATGAACTCCTTCTTCTGCGCCTCAAGCTTAGGCATATCTAAGCCGATGTACTCCTGCGCCTTCGCCTTGGTAGAGATGTCGGGAAGGGGCACTTTGTCCGTATACCCCAATCCTGCCAACACCTTCGTTACTTCTAGGCGCGCCTGCATAGCACGCTCCAAGCCGTGGGAAAGAATGCGCGTAATCTCTTGCGGGGCATGGAACGAAGCACCGTGGGAAGCCACCCCATAGTCCCAACGCCACTGCGATTGGCGGATGTACTGCAAGACGGGCTTCATGGCCTCCTCCGTTGCCCCTTTTGACCATGCGAACTGTGCCTCAAGGTGTGCCGTAGCAAGCTCTTTCTCCAACTTATTACGGATTTCGTTCGCCTTGCGTTGGCGGTCATAGACATTCTGACGGAGCTTCTCTTCACTCTCGCGGTGACAAACTTGGCACGTACGATCGATGTAAGCCAACGGACTCTGAATGTGGTGATCGCTGAACTTAACCCCACCTTGGCTCGTATAGGGCATGTGGCAGTCGGCACACGCTACGCCGCGCTGTGCGTGAATCCCCTGCTGTGCGATTTCAAAGTCGGGGTGCTGTGCCTTAAGAATGGGGGTGCGACTCAGGGAATGGATATAGTCATAGTAATTAGCTTCGTCGTAGTAGCGCTCGGCATCCTCCATGGTCATCCCCTTATCCCACGGGAAGGTCAGATACTTCCCATCGCCACGGAAATAATATTCCACGTGGCACTGTGCACAGACCAACGAACGCATCTCTTGGTGGGTCGCCTTAGTGATATCTATACCACGACGCTCGAAGGCCTCGATGAGCGCAGGTCGCGAGATATGTAAATCCATCGTCTCGACATCGTGGCAATCGGCACACCCGATGGGGTTAACGATCTCGTTCCCCAGTTCGCTCCACTTAGACTTGTAGAACTCGGCAATCCCCATCTGTTGCATCATACGGGGGACATCGGGGCTCTTACACGTCCAGCACGTCCCGGGTTGCATATCTTTCGCGTCGCCTACCCCGGGCGTCCCAACGCGGAGGGTCTTTTGCATATCCTCGATGGCGTGGAGGTGTCCGCGTGGCGAACTATAGTCTCGCGAAAAGGCATAGCCACTCCAAAGGATCACCATCTCGGGGCGTTGTGCTAGGACATCGACCTGCTTACTCCCGTTAAATTCTGAGACAAAGGTCGTGTCGCCCGTCTGCAACCATGTTTGGTATTCGCGCGGATAGTTCGTTTCAAAGAGGGCATTTCGCGCCTCGCCGGGTGCTAATTCCACCTTCTTTTGGAAGAGGCTCTGTATTTCCGCACGACGTTCGGTAACCGAGGCGGCGAGCAGTCCTAAACAGAACACCACGACCATACTAGCCGCGAAGAGCAACCACCCTTGCCAGCTCTTAAGTTTCTTGTTCGTGCTCATGATTGTGTAGTTTTGCAGACGTTACTTTTTCAATTGTTCGCGCAACCAAGCAGGCACTGCCGACTTGGGGTATGGGACTAAGCCATTAGGCGTAGAGGCAATACTATTAACACCCCCGTGCGGGACATCGCGATGACAATCCCAGCAAGCCTTTCCCGCGCCGCGCGTCAGGTCGTGGGGGGTGAGACGTCCTGTTTGCACCAAGGTCTGGTTGAGCTGACTATAACACCGCACGCAGTTGCCGTAAATCACCTCTTGGCTCTCTGCGATGGCTTTCATTGCCATGGGTTCGCCGCGCATCGTAAAAACGTACGAATGGCGCAGCCCATCCTTAGCCTTAAAGAAATATTTGCTCAAAGGGCTCGTATGCGGGACATGGCAGTCGTTGCACGTAGCCACGCGCTGGTGCGAACTGTGCTGCCAAGTGTCATAATAGGGACCCATGACGTGGCAATTGGTGCAGACGCTCGGGTCGTCAGAAAGATAACTATAAGCCCTCGAGGCATAGACGAGATAGGCACTTAGCCCAACGAATGCCCCCGCTATGCAGACCGCCACCACGCGCGCCCCATAGCTGGGCAAGAGGTAGCGTAAAAAGTTTCTAAGTCGCTCAACTACTTGGCGCATGGCAATGCAACGTATTTGCTAGAAATACGCCCCGCAGATAGGAAAGTTTCGCAAGAGAGAGTATAAAATACGCGGGGGATAAAAGGAGGCTCTAGTTAGACGACCGGGCGCATGCTATCCATCAGATTATCAACCCGCTCACCCGACAAGAATCTCCACCGCCTCTTTCAGCAGGTAGAGCGAGAGCCCTGCCAGCAGGATATAGCGTATCCACTTCGCACCGACCCGCACTGCAAAGCGTGCACCGAGCCACCCACCTAAACCAAAGCCTACGGCTAAGACAATCGCTAATTTCCAAGCCACCTCGCCCAAATAGATATAGACGGGAAGGACGACCGCCGCATTCGCCAGCTGCGCCACCACCTTCACGATATTGGCGCGGTAGAGATCCAGTCCCCCGACCAGCACCATTATCGCCATCATCACATAGCCCGAGCCCACCTGTATAAATCACGCGTAGACCCCAGCCGCAAACATCAGGAGGACGACCCACGGCTTGTGTCGCAGCTGGTTACTCTGAGCCTCTTGGGGGCGTAACCAGCTACTTTGCTTGATGCTCACGAGCACCAGCATCCCGAGCATCACGACGTCTATCACATAGCGAAAGAGCCCTCTATCCAAGAGCTGCGTAAGGAATGCCCCCGCTACGGCGCCCACGATCACGGGGAGTACGCCCCACCAAGTGGTTCGGTCAGGGCGTAGCCCCATGGAGGCATATCCTTTTAGGGTAAAGAGCGACTGTACGAGGATGCCGAGGCGGTTAGACCCATTGGCAAGTACCGCATCGAGTCCGCCGAGCATAAGGGCTGGCAGGGTGAGCAGCGAACCGCTCCCAGCCATCGCGTTGATAAATCCTGCCCCTGCTCCCGCAAGGAATAAGAGGGCAAGCACGAGAAGTTCTGGCATCCCACACCAAGAGGTTTATTTTCACCCCCGAAAGGTAGAAAAACTTGCCTATCCGAAGGTGTGCAGAAAGCGCGCCGTCTGTTACAAGATTAGAAAGCCGTACTCATAGACCTTGGGCACGATCCGCTGCCGCAACACCTCCATCGCTTCTTTGAGCGCCCCTAGTAAGCGCATGTACTCTGCGTCTTCGCTCTTGGCGTTCATCTTGCCCTTATCGTTGCGCCCTTGGAAGTGTGCCCTGATGTCATAGTAAGAGGCGTTCGGACTGGCATCGGGCTGCGCATGGTAGTAGCGCCAGAGCTCCCTGCCCGCATCAAAGACCGCCGTTGCCTCGGGCGAAAAGACGAGCGGCGCGGACGGGACGAACGACTGGGATTGAAAGAGGCTTCCCTCATTACCCTTTTGCTCATCTAGGGCAAGCCTTCCTTGGATGAAGTCCGTCATGAAGTGGCTCTCGAAGCTGTCTTTTGCTTCCACTTCCGCCTCGGTGAAGGGTATCCAGTGGTTCGTGCCTTCTAAGCAAGAAACCTGATTTTGTGAATGAAATAGCGCTGCTGTAAGACAATTGTATTGAAACTCGCTATCTACTTCCCACCCTTTGTTAGGATACAAGAAATGATCTCGGTCGTTAAGCCAAGTGGGGGCAACGCAATGTCGAATCGTAAGGAACATACAGAATGGCACAAGATTTCCGAGGGATATGTAGTGTGTTCGAGACTTCTCTATTACTCCTTGTGATGGGCGAAGGGTACAGTATATTAGTTTACTATTTTGAAAGTCTGACGGACCATGTACCATGTAGGCAAGGCGTTCTTTGGGAGTCACACGTTGATTGTAGTATTGTTGCAACCAATTGAGGAGTACGCCCCCTTCTGGTACTACTCGAATCTGTTTTTGCCCACAAAGCACTCCTTTCGCATCATAGACATTTGCCGTGATATGGGAGAAGGACTCCTCTATCCCACAATTCCAAATGTAAAATCCGATGGGGAACTTTCCCTGCACGTTATCGAAGGTGTTTGCGGGCACGAGAAAGAGTTGCTCTAGTTTCGCAAGAAAGCACTCTCTAAACTTAACAAAGTTTTGTGCTTGCAATATTTTTAGTTTAGAGAACATCGCTATATGACAGGATGGGATCTCATTGTAAATCCGTATCATAAATTGCACGAATATTTCTCGGACTCCTTTCCCTAGCACAGCTACGTGGGTTTGATACATACGTTTCTCTCGTGCAATCTCTGCCCTATTTTCGCCACTCCCTGTAGGCGTCCGTGCATTGGTAGCCTCGACATACGGCGGATTGATATACAAGACCAACTTCCTCCGCTTCTCGGGGTCATTGATTATCTCCTGCAGCCCTGCGGGGAGCTTATCAAACTCGTCGTTGAGGAAGTCAAATTGAAAGACATGGCTCTCTAGGAGGTTCGCCCCGTTCGCAATGCGGTCTTTCATCACCTGCACGTCTTGTGGGTCGAGGGTCGATGCCCAGATGTGGTACTTGTTCGTAAGCCCGTTCAGGAGATTACCCGTACCCGCCGCACAGTCCCAGACGTAATACTCCTCCTGCCAGTTCTCGCCCAGCACGTCGGCAATATACTGCTGCGACAACTCTACCCACTGCTGCGGCGTGAAGAATGACCCCTTGCGCTCCCTTACGTCCTGCGGCACAAGGAGGTCGCGCCGGTCGATGATATACGCCCAATACTCCTCGCGCGGCGGGCGTTGATAGAGCGACCAGAACTGGGCATGGGCGCGCTGCTTGTCTTTGAAAAAGACATGGTTCTCTTGGAATAACCCCCGTGCATCGACCTTCCTATCCAGCACATAGCGATTATCCTGCAACAGCACGAAGAGCGCCTCCTTGAGCGTCTGATTGTGTTCGGAAAGCAGGTCGGCTAGGAAGAAGTCCC
>CAJPTV010000099.1 GCA_905373665.1 Bacteroidia bacterium | reverse complement strand
TTGTAGTACCTTTGAATGAATTCCGTTGTACGGTCGATAGTCTTGAGCAGGTGAGTGGCTTGGATTTTTTCTCCTCTCTTGACGACGCTATCGAATCTCGTGTCGAATCGCAGTATCATGCCAATATTTGGAGCATACCCCGAAAACGAAAATCAAAATAGGATATCCGCGCCTGCCGTGCGAGAACGGGGGCTTTTTTCCGAATTGCTCCTACTCGTCGTCTCTATTGTCGGGGGCGCGTTGCTGATGTTCCTTTTCTCTCTCTTTTGGGTCAGCTATTTCCCCGATCATCTTTTCCACCCTTGGGCTATGCGAGCCTCGCAGGCGACCTCCACGATTGCGCTTTTTGGCTTTCCCGTTATTGTCTGGCGTCTTATCCATTGGGAGGGGTTAGGGCGAAACATTATCCCCGCCTCAGGATGTCGTCAACAGAGCCTCATGGGGCTTGCCATTGTGGTGTTAATGCAGCCAGTCGTCTGGTTTTTTACCTACATGAATGGCTGGATAGCCTTTCCTGACTGGCTTATCGGTTTCGAGCACCGTGTTGAGGCGTTGTTACGTTCCCTCCTCTCTAACGATGACCCCGTGACCCTCCTAGCCAACCTGCTGGTCGTCGCCATCATACCTGCCGTGTGTGAAGAACTGTTCTTTCGTGGACTCTTGCAGTCTTTCTTTGTGCGTCGAAAGATGAATCTTCATGCCGCCGTCTGGATCGTGGCCGTGATCTTTAGCATCGTACATCTACAGTTCTCTGGGTTTGTGGTGCGGGTGCTTTACGGAGTGGTGTTGGGCTACTTATTCCACTTCTCTGGGGCGCTTTTCATGCCCATCGTGGTTCATGCTATCAATAATTCGGTCGTGGTGTTAATTTATTTCTTCTTTGAAAAGTTTGAGCATACTGCGCCGCCCGCTTCTTTCGATTTTAGCTTCTTACTCGTCGTTTTCGCGCTTCTTGGTGCCGCTCTTATTGTCATTTTAATCAGAAGACTCGCGGAACAGATGCGACAGCGTGCAGCGCTGCAAACAATCACCTTTTCGCATACCCAACACCAACAGCGTGAGTAGCTTGCTAAGTTCCCTCAACAGCGTGATGCTTACATTTCTTTTGTGGATGAAAAACGTTAATTGAACAAAAAAGGAGAAATGTTGTATTCCAACGGTTGGAATGTCTGTCTTTTTTTAAGTATATTTGTGCACCCAAAATAGGGCAACGAACAAAGACACGGGGATGAGTAGCAGCCTAGAGTATGATTTGAGTCGCGGCGAAGAAGCCGTGAATGTGTTGGGCGAGCTCCACTACTGTGGGTTCATCGACCATCTGGTCTTTGTGAACTTTTTGCAAATGAGCTTCTCCGACAATATCTACTTCCAAGAGCTGTTGGACTGCTATCAGGTCTACGCACGAGCCTTTCATATCACGGTGGAGTTGATGCAAAATGTGAATCGGCATGGGGCTCGCCTCGGCACGGAGAAGGTTCGTAATGCGGCAAGCCAAAGCATCGAACAGCCCGTTAATCCACAACCATGCTGGATTTCCTACCACCTCCTCGTGACCGAGGAAGAGGTCATTATCCGTTGTTCCAACTTTGTGGTAGAGTCTATGTGTACTAAGCTCGAGGGCAAGTTAGGGAATAGTGCGTGTCGGACTCCCGAGGAAAAACGTATCCTCTACATGACACAACTCTCTAACGGTTCGCTCAGCGAACGCGGCGGTGCTGGCCTAGGGCTTATTGACGTTGCGCGAAAAAGTTCCGACTTCAATTGGTGGTTCACTGAACATGAGGGCGAACGACGTATCTTTACCGTAGAGTCGCGCCTTAACCGCGTGGAGTTAAAACGGAAGCAAGAGCAGTTCCGGAACAGGTTTCGGAAAAATCAGGAGGCTTAACGCCAGTCTACTAATCATTATCCCAAAGAAGAGAGAATCTGGTATGAAACGTTCCTTGTTCATATTATGCCTAGTAGCGCCCTTGGCGTTATATGCGCAACTCGACCGCGAAAGTCTTGAGCGACAACGCATGGCCGCCAACCACATCGAGCAGTGTACGCAGTTTACCCATAAATACACGAAAGATAAGCCCGCACCAAAGGGCTACATCACCAGCGTTACCACCTACGACAGGAATGGAAACCCACTCCTGATCGTCAACTATCGCTCCACAGGAGAAGAATCCTCGCGACTCTATTACACCTACAATGAGTCGGGGCAACGACTCGAGTATCGAAAGGAAGAGCCCATCGATAAGCAGGGCAAGATGAAGATCTCCTTCAAACAGAGCTTCACATACGATGCCAAGGGAAACAAAAAGACCGAAGTCGGCTTTGATGGCTCTGCGAACTATCGCGTCGTATATAACTATCTCCCCAACGGCAAACTGTCGGATATCACCCGCTTTAATGCCGATAACTCGGTTGCGGAACGTTGGATCTATTCCTACAACGGTGCGAAACAACAGATTCGCGTGACGCCGAAGACGGGGCTAGCTTATACCATAGAGAAGATCTTTGATGCGAAGGGAAACCTCCTCTCTGATACGCAAATCAGTGCTGACGGAAAGGAAATGCGTAAGCTCGTTTATACCTACGATGCACAGAATCGTATCGAAACCGAAACGGAGAGCTATGCGGGCGAGTTCCGCCACGTCCTCAAATATGCCTTTAATGGGAAAGGGCAGCTCGTGCGTGTCTTAAAAAAGGAAGGGCTTGCAGGAAAAGATCTGGTCAACAACGACTATTCCTACGACAATGAGGGAAATCTTGTGACAGAGCAGTGGAATGATGGCGACCCAAGCTCGCTCTCTAAGAAGGACTCGGAGTTCGACCAAGCAGGTAACATGGTCAAGGTAGACTCCTACTATGCTCCTTACAAGTACCGCGTGATGTATTCTTACCAGTATAAGAAGTTTTAAGCTTGTTTCTCTCTTTGGGGAAAGAAGCTCTGATTTTGAGATGGGACGCACACGCGTCCCATCTTTTTTTGCCCTTCATTTGCGAGCAAAAATCACTCTATTTTAGGGGGATTTTGGCTTAAATAAGAAGCTTTGTTGCTTTTTTGAGTAAATCTTTATTGTTCGTAACGCGAGACGTATAAGGCTTTTACGAGTTTTATTGTAGAAAAATACTCACTAGTCGAATATTTCTTATTGATTTTATTGTTTTAAGTTATATCTTCGCCTTAGAGAGTTAATGATAAACCGTTTGTAAAAATGAGACTCAATGTGAAAGCGCGCTTAAATCTGATCTTTGGCGCTATGATGCTCTTGACGCTAGCTTTTGGTTTTTGGTTGATTTACATGTCCTTTCACTCACAGGCTATCGTCTCTTCGCTCGAGCGTACGCAAGTTGCGAACTATTACATGAGTGAATCCACCACGGCAGCTACCGAGTATATCCAGTTTGGGAACCCCGACGATTTGCTACAGGTGCGACGTAACCTTGACAGCGTCCTCGCGGCTATGCAAAAAACGCAAGAAGCCTGTGTTAAGGTCAATGATGAGAAAGGAGAAGCCTATCTGAAAGAAGCATTTCGCAAACTAGAGAAATATCGAGGGATGGGAAAAGAGATGCCCGTCCTGCAAGGGAAGATTGGTAATGCGCTCAAGGGAATGTATGAGGTTTATGATCGTCTCAACGAGCACTTGTCTCACCAAGATGTCGTTTCCGCTTACTATTCCCGCGAGATGAATATTGCAGCCTCTGCCGTTCAAGTTTTCCGCGGACGTAATGACCTGAATGCTCTTGATGAGGCTTGCCGTATTCACGAGAAGCTCCTGACCCATATTACCAACCCCGGGCATCTAGCGCTTATAAAAGAGCTTTTACAGACGGAGCACGAACTTTACAAGGTGAGCAAAGAGTTCATCGAACTTAAAGACCATATTATGACGCAAGCCAAGGTGCTCTCGAAACTATACGATGATGCTTGCGACTATTTCTTAAAGCGTTACCTAGAAGATCAACGCTCCGTCTTTATCTATACCCTCTTGATTCTTTTGCTCTTTCTTATCCTCGCGATTCTCATCTCCACTTACACAGCCAATAGCATAACGGGGGTCTTGCGTCAAGGCGTGGAGCAAATGGAACGTTGTGCTAACGGAAACTTCAATTCTGCTCTCTCCACAAAGCTCCTTGCCCGTAAAGACGAATTCGGAACATTAGGACAAGCCATCGCACAAATGACCGGGAGAGTCCGTGAAGCTATCGGGGGCGTAAAGAGCGGCGCTGGCAACGTGAACGAAGCGAGTGCACAACTGAATGTCCTCTCGCAACGCATATCACAGGGAACAAGTACACAAGCCGCAGGAGCCGAGGAAGTGAGCAGCGCAATGGAGGAAATGACCGCAAATATTGACCAAAACGCTGAGAATGCCATACAGACGCGCAGCATCGCAAAGTCCATGGAGGAGAAGCTCATCCAAGTCAACGAACTTTCGCAACAATCGCTCGCTTCCGTACAATCCATCTCGCAGAAGATTGCCATTATCACCGAGATTTCCAACCAAACAAACATCCTAGCGCTTAACGCTGCTGTGGAAGCGGCGCGTGCCGGAGAACACGGAAGGGGCTTCTCCGTGGTTGCCTCTGAGATTCGTAAACTTGCCGAGCGTAGCCGTGAGGCGGCGAGTGATATAGAAACGTTCTCGCAACAGTCCTTGGGCGATACGACGCGCGCGGCTAATGGGCTTAACGACGTGATCCCCGAGGTGAAGCGTACCGCCGACCTTGTGAATGAAATCGCTACAGCGAGTGCCGAACAACGCTCTGGCGTAGACCAGATTAACTCCGCCATACAGCAGCTCTCTTCGGTCATCCAAGAGAATGCTACGGCTGCGGAGGAAATGGCCGACGCTGCCGAGCAGCTCAACGCAGAGGCTGATACGCTGAACCAATCGACCGCCTTTTTTGTCATCTCGTAACCTATTTCGGTTACTATCTTCTTTTTTGCGGGGCGCGTCTGTTTTTTCACAGGGGCGCCCCCTGTTTTATATAACGCATTATCTTTGTGGTAACGAAAGGTTGCTTGTCGTGCAAAGAATTGGTTTTTTACAGACATTCTGGCGGGCGTTAGTCTTCCTACCTATCGGGCTCGTAGTGGCGCTTGCCGCATGTACCCGCGAGGATTTGAACGAACTCGATGGGGTGGGGAATATACGCATCGCGCGAGATACGACTTGGACGGCCGACAGACCGATCCTTATCGAAGGGAGTGTGAATATCGAGGCGGGAGCAACCCTTACTATCGAGGCAGGAACTACGATACGTATGGGGGAGCGCGCCTTCTTTGCTGTGGGAGAAACCTCCCCCGGAGGCTTACGCATTGAAGGGACGTGGTCGCGCCCCGTGCGTATTCTCCCGAAATCTACGGCGGTCAATTGGCGGGGGATTCATCTGTTTCGGACGCTCCACACCACGCGCTTCACCTATTTGGAGATGGAACAGGCTGGCGACGCCTCTAGCCCAGCTATCAGTGCCCTCGACCTCAACTTCCCGATTCGTAACACGACCCTTAGCCGTTGTGGAGGCGATGGGATTGAGCTCTCTTACGTCTCTCCAACCAACATCCCCTGGCTACAGGATGTCTCTATCCAAACCGACAAAGGGAATCCGATTAGCGGACATATCTCCCTCCTCCTTGCCCTCAGCGAATCATTAGAGTTTAGTGCACCGTACGGGGGAATTTACCTCCAGCGTGGTACTCTTTCCGCCACTTCGTGCTATTTCTACAACTATACGTGCCCGTATATCGTACGTTCGGAGCTATTTATCGATGCCGAGCGGGTTGATTTTGAAGCAGGCACGCGTGTCGAGTTTGAACACGACGGCGCACTAAGCTTCGGAACGTATCAGCAAACCGCGATTCACGCCCAAGAAGTCGCTTTTACAGGCTTGTCTAAGAGACGCTCTACGAACACTTGGAAGGGCATTGTGGTCAATACGAAGGTCTTCTCTGAAGATAGCTTCTTTCGCGAGTGTCTTTTCCTAAACGGTGGTGGCGGTGAGGAGCGCGGAAGTCTCGTCGTCTATGATGTAGATGGGATCGAGGTCTCTGCCTCGCGTTTCGTACAGAGTGTGGGGTATGGGATTGTCTTAGTGGGAGACGCCTCGATTAGAGAGCAGCGTCAGAATCGGTTTGAGGCGAATCGTCTAGGTGATATTACGCGTCGAAAATAAGAGCAGCTATGCCAGATATCCAAGAGAATCAATGTTCGATGACCCCGTGCGGTGAGCTCATTGGTGGGCTCGAAGGGGCAAGTGCACGAACCCTCCGTTGCGGAGGGCGGCTGTTGAGTTTGGAAAAGCCCGTCGTGATGGGGATTCTCAATGTCACGGAAGATAGCTTCTACGCCAAGAGCCGTTGTCAGTCATCGCGAAAGATAGCTAAGCGCATCCGCCAAGTCCTTGAGGAGGGGGGGGTTATCCTCGACATCGGGGCTTGTTCTACACGTCCGGGGAGCGTGCCGCCGACACCCGAGAAAGAGTACAAGGCTTTACGAAAAGCCTGCGAGATAGCGCGGAAGATGGTGCCAACCCTCCCCCTGTCAATAGATACCTATCGTGCCGAGGTGGCAGAACGCCTCTTGGACGAATTCGGGGTGGAGATGATCAATGATATTTCGGGCGGACTCCTCGACCCGCGTATGTTTGAGGTCATAGCGAAGTATCGGGTGGCGTACGTACTGACCCACATCCAAGGCACCCCCTCTGATATGCAAAAGAATCCGCACTATGATAACGTGGTACAGGAGGTGGCGCAGTTCTTCACAGAACGTGTGACCTTGTTACGCGAACGTGGCGTTGCCGATATTATCCTAGACCCGGGCTTTGGCTTCGGAAAGGATATTGACCACAATTATACCCTTTTGCGCAACCTCTCTGCTTTTGCGATGCTGGAGCTCCCCATCCTCGCAGGGCTCTCGCGCAAGAGTATGATATACAGACTCCTTGACACGGATGCCGAGGGGGCACTCGAGGGGACGCAAACCCTCAATACCTTGGCGCTCGCCAATGGCGCTGCTGTGTTGCGAGTGCACGATGTGCGACCTGCCGTCCAAGCCGTGAAACTCTTCTGCCGCTACGCTAAACAACGCTGTCTCTAGCACCGCCTGAAAGGACACAATGCAGGTGCAAGGACTCTTCTCTATGGGAATACTCGACGTGGTCGATATTCTCCTTGTGGCGTACCTCATCTACAAGATTTACAAGATGACGCGCGGCTCCGTGGCCGTGACCATCTTCTGGACTGTGAGTGCCCTGTACGCTGCGCGGGTTGTGGTGCGTGCCCTCAATATGGAGCTTATTAGCACCATTCTGGGACAATTAACCGGGATCGGACTCCTAGCCCTCCTTATCGTCTTTCAGCAGGAAATACGCCGTTTCCTGCTCTATTTGGGCAACTATTACAAGTCGCACCACAATATCGCCTTATCGCTCCACAGGTTCTTTTTTAAGCCAAAGGAGCGCCCAGTTATCATGAGCGAAAGTAATGTGGCCGAAGTGGCGGAGGGGTGTGCGCAAATGAGCCGCGAGTACACGGGGGCGCTTATTGCCATTGCACGAAACGATAGTTTGCAGGATTGGGTCAATTCGGGGGTGCGGGTCGATGGCTTAGTACGTGCCCGTTTGTTAGAGAGTTGTTTTTTCAAAAATGCTCCTTTGCACGACGGAGCGGTAATCCTGCGCAACGATCGTTTGGAAGCGGCACAGTGTATCCTCCCCGTATCTGAAGATCCGAAGATACCCAAGCGTCTTGGGTTGCGTCATCGGGCTGCCATCGGCTTGACGGAGCTTACTGATGCGCTTCTTGTGATTGTCTCAGAGGAAACGGGGGCTATTAGCCTTTTTTACGGTGCAGAGCGTCATGAGGGGCTGACGCAGCAACAACTGCAACGTAAGCTTACGGAGTTGCTCTCGTGATAAAAGAGGGTGTTCAAAATACGATTCTCCCTCTTCTGTAAGGAGGGGGTGTCAAAACACGACTCTCCCGTCCCCTGTAGGGGTGTAGCGTGCTACGCCCGCAACTCGGCACGACGTGCCGCTTCCGTGATTAACCGTTTACCTTCCCTCGACTCTCCTTAACCACGGGCCGTCCGCCCTTAGGACCGCCGTAAGGCGCATAATGAATCGATGCGA
>CAJPTV010000098.1 GCA_905373665.1 Bacteroidia bacterium | reverse complement strand
GCGCGGCGTTGCCGCGAGTTGCGGGTGTAGCACGCTACACCCCTACAGAAGAGGGGTATCGTATTTTGACACACCTTTCGGCAGGATCAGTATGATAGGGGGGCAGAGGCCGTGAGGCGTTCGAGTGCTAGACGTCCTTCTTCGCCGAGGTTTTCGGTGTAGGCGTTGACGTAGGTGGCGATGTGCTCGGCAATCACCTCGGGGTCGGCAATTTGTGCCTGCGTGGCGATATAGGACCAAAGGGCGGGGGTGGGTGCACGGTGTGCGAGAGCAAGGCTTGCACGCAGTACGGAGGTTACCTCCGCTTTGAGGGGCTCGGGGAGAGTGCGCCGTATCACAATGACGCCGAGGGGGAGGGGGAGTTTATAGGCGTCGAACCACCTTTTCCCTAAATCTTCGACGAGCGCTAAGCCAGCAGCTTCGTAGGTAAAACGCCCTTCGTGAATCAGGACGCCCGCAGGGAATTCGCCCGTGGTGAGGCGCGATGGGATCTCGGAGAAGAGCACTTCGGAACAGTGTGTGACCTCGGGATGAAAGTGCTTTAGGAGGAGATGGGCGGTGGTGGTAAAGCCCGGTACGGCAATGGAGGTGCGCGCGAGGGAGGAGGGGAGGGACGTCCCTTGTCGTTTGACGAGGATGGGGCCTATGCCGATACCGAAGGCACTTCCCACGGGAAGGAGTTCGTACTGCTCGGCTACTTGGGGATAGAGTGCGGCGCTGATTTTCACCACGTCGGGCTTTCCGGCAAGGGCTAGGGCGTTGAGCTGCTGGATGTCGCCTAGGTAGGGGGGCTGGATGGTGTATTCGGGGATTTGTCCGAGGGCGAGGGTTCCGAAAATGAACGTATCGTTCGGACAGGTGGAGTAGGCCCAAGAGAGCGCTGAGAGTGAGGTAATGGGCGAAGTTGTCATGGTTGTTACTGGTGTAGCATGGTGTGTAAGATGTCGATACAACGGGTGGAGAGAGGGAGCTCGAGGTGTAGCGAAAGATAGCGGAGGAGGCTACGGAGCAGGTCGTTACGTTGTTCTTGGTCTAGGCGTTGGAGGATGGGGTGGGCGTAGTCTCGCTTGAGCAGACGGTCGCATACGCGGGAGGCGTCGTCGTTCAAGACTAGGTCACTTCCCAGAGTGGGAGGTGGGAGGAAGCACCCCGTTTCCAAGTGTAGGCGCGTCGTGGTGGGGGTATACTCTCCGCTTGGGGTGTAGCCCAGTAGGACGCTTAAGTCTAAGAGGAAACGGTGTGGGAGGTAGACCACCCTCTCCGCTTGCGAAGATAGCAAATCTATGTAATAACGGATGAAGGCGCCCATAGCGTCCTCGGGGGGGTAGTTTACTAGGATTTGGGAGAGGACGTCGGTGATGAAGAGCGCGATGCAGTGTCGTAGGAGGTCGGTTTGGAGGGGGTGTTGGACATGCGCCCCTTCGATGTGCAGTAGGGCGGCTAGGCGGGAGGCGTCGGTGGGTGGGGTGAAGGTGATTTCGAGGAGGGCGAGTGGGTAGAGGTAGCGCCGCTCGCGTAGGGGGAGGTCGTAGCTTTGTAAGCTTAGGAAGCCGTGGGTCGGGCTATAGCCGCGCACGAGAACGCCGTGTTCGCCGATGAGGTCGTGGTAAAGCACCACGAGTTCGCAATGCTCCATAGCTTAGAGAGGGGGCGGGTTACCAAGAATGTGCGGGCCAAGCGTAGGCTCGTAAGCCCTGTTCGGGCGAGGCTTCGTCGACCTCTTTGAGGGCTTGTAGGAGGCGCTGTGCTGCGTCGTCTTCGCAGATTACGAGCAGGGCGTGGTTAATGGCAGGCCAGGTATGTGAGCCGAGGTGTGGTTCGCCGTGTTGGCCGCCAACCCCTTTGACCTGTTCCCATTGGGTGTAGCCTTTTAGGTGGAGGCGTCGGAGGGTTTCTAATACGCGGTCGGTGACCACTTGGTTGTAGACAATAAAAACAGCTTGCATGGGTAATGAGCTTGAGAATGAGGGTGGGGAGGTCTTTTCGGTAGTCAAAGATACAGCGAATCGTCTATACGGGCAAGTATAGGGGCAAGGGGGGTGTTTCTGTCACAATCCGCTATCTTTGCCGTTACGTAGGGGGAAAACAAGATGGATATTAGGGAGGCATCCGCACGCATCACGGCATTGGTGGAGGAGCTTAAGCGGCTCAATGCTGCCTATTACAACGAGCACCAAGAGATTGTCTCTGACAGGGAGTATGATGCGAAGCTCGCTGAGCTGCGAACCCTTGAAGAGGCTTTTCCGCAGTTGCGGCGGGGTGACTCCCCTACGGGGCGCGTGGGAGAGGATCGTGATAGTTTCTTTGAGAAAGTGCCGCACCGCGTCCCGATGTTGTCGCTCGAGAATACTTATTCCTACGAGGAGGTGCGGGAGTTTGACGCGCGTGTTCGGGAGCAGCTCGGGGTAGCCCCAGCTTACGTGTGTGAGCTGAAGTATGACGGGATGGCCCTCTCGCTCGTTTACGAAAAGGGAGAGTTGCGCTATGCCGTAACGCGCGGGAATGGGGCAGCGGGGGACAATGTGACGAACAACATCCTGCAGATAGCGACTATTCCCCATGTACTCCCTGGGGTGGATTTTGACGTTGAGGTGCGGGGGGAGGTCTATATGCTCAACTCTTTTTTTGAGGAGCAGGAGGCTGATACGACCAGCAAGATGAAGAAGCTTAAGACGCCGCGGAATGCTACCTCGGGGACGGTGAAGTCGCACGACCCGAGCAAGGTGGCGGAGCGTCGGTTGCAGTTCGTCGGTTACCAATATTACGGCACGCAGCTCGCTAAGAGCCATTCGGAGACAATCGACCAGTTGCAGGCGTGGGGCATCCCGACGGGGGCGCTTCGTGCACGGTGTCAGGACATTGAGGAGGTGCTCGCGACCATCGAGGCGTGGAAAGAGCTTCGGCAAAGCCAAGACTATGATACGGACGGGGCGGTGGTCAAGGTAGACGACTTGGAACTGCGGGCGCGCCTAGGGGCGACGACACATGCCCCCCGCTGGGCTATTGCTTATAAGTACCCGCCAGAGCGCAAGGAGACGCGCTTGAAGAATGTGCGTTTTCAAATAGGGCGTACGGGGTTAGTGACCCCTGTGGCGGAGCTAGAAACGGTGAAGCTGAACCATGCCGACATTAGCAATGCAACCCTTCACAATGCGGAGCAGTTGGTACGCCTCGACCTTCATGAGCATGATATGGTGCTTATTGAGCGGGCGGGGGAGGTAATCCCGAAGATAGTGGGGGTGAACCCTGCGAAGCGGGAGGCGGGGGCGAAACCTGTGACTTATCCGGCGTGTTGCCCCTCTTGTGGGACTCCGTTAGCGCAGCGCGAGGGGCAGGTTTATTGCTACTGTCCGAACCATGCGGGGTGTATGGCGCAGCACATTGCGCAGACGATTTACTTCGTGTCGCGTACGGCGTTGGATATTCGTTCGGTGGCTGATAGAAAGATAGAGGAGTGGTATCGGAATGGACTACTCCATGCGCCGCTCGACCTCTATACCCTAACCTTGGAACAGCTGGAAGCCTACAAGCTTTCGCAGTTTAAGGAGAGTGACTATGATACGGACTTGGCGGGCGAGCGCGTCTTGAAAAAGCAAGCGGCGGTGAGCCTGAAGCAGTATATCGTTTCTTCGACGAAGCTCCTTGAGCAAATCGCCCTTTCTACCCATCGCCCCGTGGAGGCGTTGCTGGTAGGGCTTGGCGTGCCGAACCTCGGGGAGGTGCAGTCGGAGGTCTTGTTGGAGCACTTTGGTTCACTGGAACGGCTGGCGGAGGCTACGGTCGAGGAGATGAGCGAGATTCCGGGTGTGGGCGAGGTGGTCGCTGCAGACATCTGGAACTACTTTCACGCCCCCGAAAATGAGGCTCTGTTGCCCCGTTTGCGCGGTTTTGGCTTCGACTTGACCTATCACCCCCATGCGGCGCTTTCGGATAGTTTAGAGGGCGAGTCTGTCGTTGTGACGGGTAAGTTTGCTCAGGTGGGTTCGCGCCCCGAGGTGGTCAAGCGTATTAAGGAGATGGGGGCAAAGGTGCAGAGCAGTATTGGGGATGGGACGACCCTTTTGATAGCGGGGACGCGCCCCAATGATAAGAAGCTGCAACAAGCCCATGAGCGCGGGCTGCGCATCCTCACCGAAGCGGAGTTTTCTGACCTATTAAGCGATTAACCGAGAACGAACATGTTTACCGGACTCAAACGTTGGTGGAGTTTCAAGCGGCTGGCGCATCAACCGGCAGCGAAGCGGGGGGCGCGGAGTTTGCGACGGTGGTCGTCATACAACTCGTTTCTTTTGTTCTTAGACCCTGAAGACCAGCGCGCTTCGGAACATTTGCAGCATTTTGTTGCTGAGCTTAAGAAGCAGGGGAAGCAGGTGGACGTCTGCACCTATAGCAACGCCAAGGAGCTCCCGCCGCACCTTAAGGTGCTGAACTATATGACGATATTCCGCCCGCTGGATGTGAACTGGTATGAACGTCCTGTTTCGGAACGTTCGATGGATATTTCGCGGCTTTCGGTCGATTTGCTTATTGACTTTACCCATGAGTCTTCGATGCCCCTGCGTTGGTTGTGTCAGCTTTCGCATGCGGGGCTGAAGGTGGGGTTCTCTCCGAACCCGGGGGTGGCGTATGACTTTACTATCGAGGCGGGCGAGCGCTCGAGTACGCGCGAACGGATTGAACTCTTGAAGCAGTATCTCGGCGAGGGACTCTTGGAGGGGTAGCCTTCACCATTTTTTACCTAGACCATTCTTTACCTTCACCGTTTTTTTACCCAGAACATTCTTTCCCTAAATAATCTTTCTGTCATGGATTTACAAGGTTTAGGCGTCGCACTCATTACGCCCTTTGACGCTACGGGGGCGATAGACCGTGCAGCTACGGAGCGTTTGGTGCACTTTCTTTTGGAGGGGGGGACGGACTTTTTTGTCGTGCTCGGGACGACGGGTGAGACGCCGACCCTTGCGCCTGAAGAGGGGCGGGCTTATGTAGAGGATGTGATTCGGCTGGTAGGGGGGCGGAAGCCCATCGTGGTGGGCAAGAGCTCGAACAATACGGCGCGTCTTGTGGAAGAGCTTAAGGCGATGGACTACGAGGGAGTAGACTATCTCCTTTCAGCCGTGCCGAGTTATAATAAGCCTAACCAAGAGGGGATTTACCAGCACTTCGCCGCCGTAGCTAAAGCGGCCAAGCGTCCGATTCTGCTTTACAACGTGCCAGGGCGTACGGGGGTGAATATGACTGCAGCAACGACGCTCCGCCTTGCGCGAGAGTTCTCGAACATTGTGGGTATTAAGGAGGCATCGGGCAACCTTGACCAAGTGAGCGAGATCTTGGCAGGGCGTCCGCAGGGGTTTGAGCTCTTCTCGGGCGACGATTCGCTCACCCTCCCCATGCTCGGACTGGGGGCGCGCGGGGTCATCTCGGTGGTAGGGAATGTTACGCCCAAGCGCTTTGGGGGTATGGTGCACGATGCACTCGCGGGGTGTTTCTCACAGGCGGCAGCGGCACATCTGAGCCTGAACCGTTTCTACAAATTGCTCTTTGAGGAGGGAAACCCTGTTGGGGTGAAGTGCGCCGCAGCTCAATTGGGGCTTTGCGAGAACCGCTTGCGTCTGCCGCTCGTGCCCGCTTCGTCTGATTTGGAACGTCGTATTGCCGAAGGGTTGGCACAGTTGAAGGAGCTTTAGCGCATGAAGGCTTTGTGGGGTTACCTCACGTTGTATCTTAAGGGTTTTGGTATGGGGACGGCAGACCTCGTCCCGGGCGTATCGGGGGGGACGATTGCTCTTCTCACGGGGATTTACGAACGGCTCGTGGGGCACATCGGGGCAATAGCCCAGCCTGAGCATCTCCGCCTATTACGTCAGTTTCGGCTGGGGGCTTATTTCCGAGCCATTGGTGGGGGCTTTCTCTTAGCCGTCGGGTTGGGGTTGCTTTCGGCTGTCTTTGTACTCGCGCCTGTGGTGCGCTACTTGCTGGCGACGTACCCTGTGCGGGTGGATAGTTTTTTCTTTGGGCTGATGCTTGCCACGGTGGGCGTGGTGGGGCGCAAGGTAGGGCGTTGGCGGATGGGCTATATCCTTTTAGGATTGGTAGGGTGTGGGCTTGGGCTTTTGCTGAATTTCGGGACGCCGATTGCGGGGGGAGATTCCTACCTTGCTTTCTTTTGTGCGGGCTTGGTGGGTGTGTGTGCGATGATACTGCCGGGGATATCGGGGAGCTTTATCTTAATCCTGCTCGGGATGTATGCGCGGGTGTTGCAGCTGGTGGTGACGTTAGATATTCCTCACCTTGCGGTCTTTGCTCTTGGTGCGGTGTTGGGGCTGTTGAGCTTTTCGCGTCTACTTTCGTGGCTTTTTGCTCGCTTTGAGGGGGGGATGCTCGCCATCCTTACGGGGTTCATCCTTGGGGCGATGGTGCGTTTGTGGCCGTGGAAGGTTACTGAGGGGGGCGATGGGTATTCGCTGCAGCTCCTCACACCAGAGGGTTATTCGCAAACGCATGGGGCGGCACACCTTGGCTGGGCAGTGCTCTTTTTCTTGTTAGGTTTAACGGTGGTCTCTCTTTTGGAATGGGGCGGCAGGCGAAAGACTGTCCGCTAGGAACAAGCTCTTGTGATGAGATTTGAAGAAACGCCCATTACGGAGTGTGTGCTCCCTTCGGGGTTGCGCCTCTTCTTTGCGCCGAGCAAGTTGCAAATAGGGTTTGCGGGAATCTACGTCTGTGCTGGTGCACGGGACGAAACGCCGACCGAGTATGGCGTGGCGCACTTGGTCGAACACATGTACTTCAAAGGGACGGAGAAGCGTAGTGGTCTCCAAGTGACGAGCCGTATTGAGGACATCGGGGGCGACATCAATGCCTATACGACCAAGGAGGAGACGGTGATCCACGCGAACTTTATGCCTACTTACCTTGAGCGGGTACTGGAACTCTTGGCTGACATCCTTTGTCACGCGAGTTTTCCAGAGAAGGAGCTTGAGCGGGAACGGGAGGTTGTCCTTGAGGAGATAGCTTCGTATAAGGACGACCCTACGGAGCAGATCTTTGACGACTACGAAGACCTGCTTTATCGCGGTACGGAGCTCGGGCATACGATTCTCGGTACGAGTGCGGCAGTGAAGAAGTACAAGCGGGAACAGCTGTTGACCTATCTACGGCGTTCGTATGGGCTTGACAGGATGGGCATCTTCGTCACAGGACCGTTTGACTTTAAGACCGTGGAGCGTTGGGCAGCGAAGTTCTTTGTAGACATCCCCTATACGCCCGTGAGTCAGCAGCAGCGGAGCTTCGTTGCGCCGCACGATTTACCTCAGTATACGAAGATTACACGCCGTACGGCACAGGCGCACTGCGTGGTAGGGGCGCTTGCGCCCTCGAATGCCGATCCGAAGCGCTATGTGATGCGGCTGCTCAGTGAGATATTGGGTGGGTCGGCGACCAGTGCGCGTCTTAACAAGCGGATGCGGGAGAAGCTGGGGCTCGTCTACTCGGTCGAGTCGCAGTTGGTGAGCTTTGTGGATACGGGTTATCTTTCTATCTATTTTGCTACCTCGCACGAGCAGTTGGCACAGTGCCTAGAGATCGTCTATGACGAGCTCCGTCAGTTGCGCGAGAAGCCTGTTCCAGCCTCGCAGCTTAAGGTAACCAAGGATCGTTACATTGGGCAATTCTGGTTAGCGAATGAGAACATAGAGTCCACTATGTTGAGCTATGTTCGTGCCGCACTCGACCATTTCCCTTACCATTCGGCGGCGCAGCTGATAGAGATTTGGCAGGGGGTAACGCAAGAGGATATCCTCGCCTGTGCGAACGAATACCTCGGGGAGGCGCAGCTCGCGACGCTGGTGTATACGAGGTCCTAAGGACCGCCCGCAACTCGCGGCGTATGCCGCGCTATGGTGATTTGCATTTTACCGCACATTGCGCCCACTGGGCGGCGCGCCCTTAGCGCCCGAATGGTGGGGTCCTGTAGGGGCGCAGCATGCTACGCCCTGCGCCGCAAGGCGGCGTCTATGTGATCTTCCCTTTACCCGCCCGTGGTTGAGGGGAGTCGACGCGATTTTGGAGGCGACAGGTGCGGCATGAGGGTGTGTCAAAATACTCTTTCACCCACAAAAATAAAATTCCGATTCTATGTTTTCAGGCTTTGCTGTTACATGGAAATTTCGTATCTTTATGGAAATTAGTTCAACAAGACGATGTCTTTCCGTCCTTACAATCCCT
>CAJPTV010000097.1 GCA_905373665.1 Bacteroidia bacterium | reverse complement strand
GAGCTCTTGGATGACAAGGTTGCAACGCCCTCACTCCCTACAGCTTTTAACTATCAGGCGTTGATCTATCAAGAAGGAAAACCCGTTCAAGGCAAGAACGTCTCACTCAAGGTGAAGCTTCAGGATGAAACGGGGAAGGTCTATTATACTGAAGAACGTGCGGTGACCACCGCTAAGACGGGGTTGGTTAACGTGACGGTTGGTGACGGAAAGGGGACTGTTTTGGAGGGGGCTATGGATGCCGTTCCTTGGGAAATGGGGCTCTTTGTGGCAGCAGAGGTGAAGCTTTCGGCTGATGCGGCTTACGTTTCTCTTGGCCCTGCGGTGAAGATGCAGGCCGTGCCATACGCGCTTTATGCGCGTGCAGTGCCCGTGATTCGTGGTACGAAGGAGGGGAAGGAAGCTGGGCGTCCTATTTTCCAGGTGCAGAGTAGTGAAGGGTTGCCGCTTTTCTCTGTGTATGATGAGGCGGTGACGATCAACGTGCCAGTATCGGGAGATACGCGTCGTCCTCGTGGTGGCTTTGCGGTACGTTCGTTCAAATCTGAAATGCGCGGAGAAAAGCCGAAGTATGTCCTCTCAAATCGTTTAACGATAGACGACGGTGCATTCAAGGTCTTTGTTGATCCTGCGAGTGATACGCGTCGTCCTCGTGGCGGTTTTGCTGTAATGACGTACAATGGAAGACTTCGTGGAACAATGCTTGGCAAAGCTGCGTTTGCGCAACCGTTGGTGAGCATCTCAGATCGTGAAACGTACTTTACCATTGATAAGTGTGATGTGGGGAGTACCTTCCAGTTCCGAGATCGTTGCAAGAATGATGAGATTGTGATGAACATCACGCGGGAGGGGCGTATTGAAACTCCGAACGCTGCAAATGATGTGATTAAGCAACTTAAGGACGTGGAGGCAGGAAAGGAGATTAAGATCTCATGGCCTTGGCCGTTACGTGGCGGGGCTGCTACTGGCGATCAGTTCGGTTTTACGAACCTTATGCGTTGGCGTTCGCCCATGGTAAAAATAGAGGCTGGGGATGAGATCACTGATTTCCAGATTGAGGTGATTGACGACCCCACGGATACGCGCAAACTCTCCGATTACTTGAAGACAGGTCTTTATGAAAGCGCACAAATGCGTTTGGAGGGGGTAATGCTTTCCTCGAAGTTCAAACTCACCTCTGATTTTACTTTCCCGAAGGGGAAGCTTAAGATCCGCACTACGGGTCTTACCAAGAATCGTGAGTTTATCTTCCCTGTGCCCGATAACATGAAGATGCTGAGTCCGGACAAGTTAGACATGGAGTTATCTACGAGTCCTTCGACCCCTTCAGCGCTACTTATTAGTGTGAACGACGAGTCCTTTAGGGGCGAGTTGAAGGTGAAAATGGAGGGAGGAGTGCCCGTTATGACCCCACATGCTGATTTTTACGACCTCTTCCGGAACTTGGATTTCAAGTATACGGTGTTGGGGGATTGTGCAGAGTTCCTCAAAGTAGAAAAGAACGCAGAGCATCTCGGTGTTACATGGATGACATTTACGGTGACTGATGCGGCTAAGCTGAAGGCAAAGGTGGGTGAGTTCTTGCCAGCGGAGAACTCTCGTCCTTTGGAGTTGAAGTTACGGGTCTCGTTCCCGAACGAATTGGCAGAACCGATTGATATTACCACGACCATCCAAATGACGCGTTAGGGTAAGATTTGAGTAGAAAGAGAGCTTGTGTGCTGGAGTGTAGTCTGTAATGGCTGCCCCCAGCACACTTTTTGTAGCTATGGGAATGAAAGATCTTCTATAGAGAACAGATGCTTAAGGGCTATTTTCGTTTTTTTCTTCTGGGAACTCTTTTTCTGTTGAGTTTGCCCGTCATAGGACAGATCCCCTTTGATATTGGTCATCATCATGTAACCCCTCCAGACAATATGTGTCAACTTCGTTGGGGGCGCAAAAAAGCCATAGCTGCGCTTGGAGAGCCTGTGAATGGCATCTATTACCTTATTGCGCAGTTCAAAGAGATACCCTCGGAGGAGGTGCAACAACGTTTAAGAGAGAAGGGGCTTACCCTTCAAGATTACATCGTCAATAACACCTATTTCGTGAGCCTTCGTGCCTCTGAGTTGCGGAAATGTGTTAAAGAGAAAACGCTTTGCTCATTGCTCCCGATACAATGGGAATGGAAGGTCGCCTCGTCGCTCTTGTCTGATGATGTGCCAGACTTTGCGCGTCGTGGGAATTTGTTGGGTGTGTCGGTGGTTTATCAAGATGAGTGTGCTACGACGTGGGTGGCAGCACGTTTGAAAGAGTTGGGCTTTTCTCAAGCCCTGCATATTGCAGGGAAACCCTTCTGCAGCTTTGAGTTATGGCTTTCGTCCGACGCGTTAGAACGCCTCGCTAAGGAGTCTTGGGTGAAGATGGTGGGGATGGTATCGCCGCCCGCTGTACTCTTTTGATGTGTCAGCTAAAAACTTTTTTCGTCTAAGATTTGGTGGATAAAGAAAAACGCTATACCTTTGTGGTGTCGAAAGGGGAAGAGAAAGCGGTGCGAGAAGGTTGAAGAGGGCGTTTGAGAGTGTTTAGTTTCTCTTTTGGCGGGTTAGTTTTGGTCTGGTAGTTCAGTTGGTTAGAATGCCGCCCTGTCACGGCGGAGGTCGCGAGTTCGAGTCTCGTCCAGACCGCGTATGAGGTAGAAATACTATGGTGTTTCTACCTCTTGTTATATTGTAGATAAAGATGTATCTTTACAAAAAGATACTAGCGAACGAGAGAGATGATCCCTATTATCAATCGAAAACTCCCCGTCGGGTTACAGAGCTTCACGATTATGCGTGAGGATCGGTATGTTTATGTCGATAAGACGGCGTTGGTTTTTAAGCTGATTCTGGGGCGTGTCTATTTCTTGAGCCGTCCGCGTCGTTTCGGTAAAAGTCTATTGGTCTCTACGTTAAAATCCTATTTCTTAGGAGAGAAGGAGCTTTTCCGAGGACTCTATATTGAGCGAGCGGAGGAGGAGTTGGCTGCGCAGGAGGGGCGTCCCGCATGGGAGGTTTACCCTGTTCTTGATATTAGCTTTGGCGGAAAGAGTTATGAGACGCGGGAGAATCTGCTGGAAGTATTAGACCGTCACCTTTCGAGATTGGAGAGACAATATCAAGTCGAGACGAAGTTCACTTCTCCATCAGAGCGTTTCTATCATCTTATTACAGAGTGTTACGCTCGTACGGGTAAGCGCGTGGTGGTGCTGGTGGATGAGTATGATAAGCCGTTGTTGAGTGCGATAGATAACCCAGAGTTGCATGAGTCATTTCGGGTGCTTTTGGCAGGTTTTTATGAGGTGGTGAAAGATTGTGACTATGCGATCCGCTTTGCGCTGCTCACGGGGGTGACGAAGTTCAGTAAGGTGACGATCTTTAGTGGGCTTAATAATTTGATGGATATTAGCCTACAGTCTGATTTTTCTGCCATTTGCGGGATTACACAGCATGAGTTAGAGCAGTACTTCTCTGTGGAAATTGATCAGTTGGCTCAAAACCTTGGTCGTAGTCGTGAGGAAACTTTGGTGCAGCTTAAGGAGAAGTATGATGGTTATCGCTTTTCTGATGGGAGCGAGAATGTCTACAATCCGTTTAGTTTGGTGAATGCCTTCTATGAGAAAAAGCTAAAGAACTACTGGTTTACCAGCGGTACTGCCTCTTCGCTTATCAAGTTGCTAAAGGGGGCGCACTATTTTATTCCACAGTTAGATGGGAACTTGGAGCTTACGGAATCTCAGCTTGATACGTATCGTGCGGTAGTTTCTAATCCTATCCCGATACTTTTACAGGCGGGGTATCTTACCATCAAGGATTATGATAGTGAGTTGCAAACCTATCGGTTGGGTTTTCCGAATAGTGAGGTGCGGATCGCCTTTATGGAGAACCTCTTACCGACGTTCATCGACGATGCGGAATGCGAAGAGGGTTTGTCTATTCCACAGTTTCGGAACGATATCCTTAAGGGAGATGTGGATGCTTTTATGAAGCGTATGCGTTCGGTGCTTTCCGCGATACCCTATTCTCAATCGCCCATCTCGGATGTACGTTGGCGAGAGGAGAATTACCAGAATGTGGTGTATACGATATTTATCCTCTTGGGGCTTCGTACGGAGTCAGAGGCACATTGTGCTACGGGGCGAGTGGATTGTACGCTTTACACGCCCGAGTATGTTTATCTCTTTGAGTTCAAGCTTTGGAGTGCGGGGACAGCACAGGAGGCTTTGGAACAACTTAAAGCGCGTGACTATGCGTCGCGACATCGCACCTCGCACCGTAAAATCGTTTTAGTAGGTACGAGCTTTGATGAGCAGAAGCGTACAATAGGGGAGTGGGTTGTGGAAAGAGAGTAAATTTTTCTTGTATGTGCGCAACATATTCTCTATTTGTCCGTTATTCGACTTAAATAGGTTTGTGGGGGAGGTTGAGGTTGTCTTTTTGGGGCTGACTTTGGTTTTGACAGCAGGTAGAATGGCGCTGTAAGCATGTCGAGCGTTGCACGGAGTGCTCGTTAAAGAAAATGTGCGAACCAATTAAATGGCGAAAATACTTTTGCTCTCGCTGCTTAATTAGCCTTGTCTAGTCGAGCTTAATCCATGCGCATGAGTCGCGTGGACGAGATGTCTCACGGGAAGCACTAGTCCTGTTGCGTCCCGGTTCGAGGCACCGGAAATACAGGAATAGGTGTGCGGGCGTTCCGACTGTACACTGAAACTTTAGGAACTAGGGTAGGTATTGGGTGTCTCCGTCCGTTGCCTACTCAACAATCAATCGGAGGCTAAGCATGTAGAAAGCAACGGTATTCCTTGTTTGGACGCGGGTTCGATTCCCGCCAGCTCCACTTGAGGGGAGGTACGTCGCATGTTACGTTGGACTCTGTTTTTGTTTTTCTCTATGGTGCTCGCTATGGCGCAAGCCCAGTTGCGTGAAATTTCGCTTAAAGAACTCTATGGTGAAAACGGGGAGTTCTTTCCTGAGGGTGTCTCTTACCCTTATGGTCTACGAGACGGGAAGCATTATACAACATTAGACCCAGAAAGGGGAGTTATTATTTCCAGTTTTGCTACTGGAAAGGAGGTCGGTGTTGCGCTCTCTTTTGATCTTTTGCCAGATTCGATTGGCAAGGTGGTTTCGTATGCTTATAGCGCTGATGAAAAATATTTGCTCCTTGAGACGGAGCGTGAAGCGATTTATCGACGCAGTTATCTTTCCTCGTTTTGGGTTTATGATTTGAAGCTTAAGAAACTCCAACAACTTTCCAAGGCGGGGAAGCAACGTTTAGCAACCTTCTCGCCTGATGGGGCTAAAATAGCTTTCTTGCGAGAGAACAATATCTTTTATTACGACCTCCTGACGGCAACCGAGCATCAGATAACCTCTGACGGTAAACGTAATCAGATCATCAACGGGGCGGCCGATTGGGTTTATGAAGAAGAGTTCGCACTTTCGCAAGCTCTCTGGTGGTCGCCCGATTCTAAGTATTTGGCTTACCTCCGCTTTGATGAAACGCTCGTCAGTGAGTATAGCATGATGTACTATGACTCAACGCTCTACCCTCAGGTTTATAGCTATAAATATCCTAAGGCAGGGGAGGTGAACTCGGTTGTATCGTTACATGTCTTTGACTTAGGGCACAAAAAGACCGTAACGGTGGATACTGGGAAGGAAACGGATCAGTATATTCCGCGAGTTCTTTGGTCTCCGAGTGGAGCTCTTTGTTATTTGAGAGAAAACCGTTTGCAGAACCATCTTGAGATCTTGGAGGCAAATCCCGTAACGGGCGTCTCTCGTCTAGTATTGGAGGAAAAAGATGCTTGTTATATCGAAGAGCCAACGGATTGGTACATCACGTTCTTGGATGATGGTAAGCGTTTTATAATCCCGAGTGAACGCTCTGGGTATAGACAGCTTTATCTTTGTGATTGGGAGGCCAAGGAAGCGCCACGTCCTGTAACCACAGGAGAAGATGAGGTGATAGAGGTATATGGATATTCCCAAAAGACGCAGCGTCTGTATTATCGAGCTTATGATGAGTCGCCTCTTCGTACAGCGCTTTTCAGTATTAAAACAGATGGTACGGGGAAGGTGCGCATGTCTGAGGAACGGGGGACGAATAGTGCATGGTTTAATAGCGCGTTTACTTATTACATTCAGACTTATAGCAGTATAACCCAAGTACCACAAATTTCACTGCATAGTATCGATGGGAAGAAATTGCGTCTTCTGGAGGATAATAAAGCGTTGAAAGAGAAGCTGCGCGATTATCAGTTGCCAGAAAAGCGTTTCTTTACATTTCAAGCTCCAGATGGGACGACTCTGAATGGGTATATGGTTTTGCCGATTGGGTTTGATAGCATGATGGTCTACCCCACGATGATGTATCAGTATTCGGGGCCTAATTCGCAAACGGTACTAGATCGTTGGAAACTCGGATGGGATGAGTTCCTTGCGAGTCGTGGGTGCTTAGTGGTTTGTGTCGACGGACGCGGCACGGGAGGTCGTGGTGCAGCATTCCGAAAATGTACTTACGGACAGCTCGGAAACTTGGAGTGTTTAGACCAATTGGCGGCTGCCGAGTACATCGCGAATCTCTCTTTTGTAGATGCTAAACGCATCGGGATTTGGGGGTGGAGTTTTGGGGGCTATATGTCGCTTCTGTGTAAGTTCCGCGGGGGGGATTTGTACAAGATGTGTGTGGCGGTTGCCCCTGTGACGAATTGGCGTTTTTATGACTCTATCTATACAGAACGCTTTATGGGTTTGCCTTCGGCGAATGCGAAAGGATATGATGATAATTCGCCACTCCATTTTACCTCCCTTCTAAAGGGGGGAATGCTTTTGATGCATGGTACGTTTGATGATAATGTACACATCCAGCATTCTATGCGTCTGACGGAAAAACTTATTGGGGAAGAAAAACCTTTCGAGATGCAGTTCTACCCAGACCGGAATCATAATATTTATGGAGGAGGTGCCACTCTCCATCTTTATGAACGGATGTGGGAGTATGTAACGCGAGAGTTGATGTAAAAAGGGAATTGGTCTCTTAGGTCTCGTTGTTCGTCTATTTTATGGGGCGTTAGTGCGCTTTTTTATTTTAGTGGCACTAGATTTGCGCCTTTCTGTACCAAACGGATTTGTCATTAACTGCTTTTTCTATGAAAAAACGCATTACTCTTGTCCTCATTTTTGGGTTACTTACGCTTTTTACGGCATTGCACGTCGGGTGTGGAAAGGAAGGTATTTTACAAAGCTTGGGGTTAAGCAACGGGGAGATTACCGATGGGCTTCGCACGGCGCTGGATACTGCTGCTCGTAATGCCTCGGGATTGGGTAGCAAAGTGGACGGTTTTTTGAAGAATGAACTCATTCGGCTTGCGCTCCCAAAGGAGTTGCAACCTGTTTTGAAAGTGCGAGATATGGCAAAGGGGATTCCTATTTTTGGGAGTGGGATTAGCGCACCTCTTTCTTCGGCTATTGATAAATTCACAATCTCGCTTAATCGAGCGGCTGAGGCCTCGGCGGGGAAGGCTTTTCCTGTATTTAAGAACGCTATTACGGGGATGAGCATTACGGATGGTCTGGGGATTCTCCAAGGGGGGGATACTGCAGCAACCCACTATTTGCGAACCAAAACTACGCAGGGGCTTATGGAAGCCTTTCAGCCTGTTTGCAAAGAGATGATAGAGCAGGTAGAGGTTACGAAGTATTATAAAGAGCTTGCGGGTGCTTACAACACGGCAATGCCACTACTTAAGCAGTATCTCCGAGTCGATTGGAATGACTTTCCCGACCAACTGAATGCAGACCTTCCTTCTTATGTTACAGAGCGTAGTATTCATGGAATGTTTGTCTTGATGCGCGGTGAAGAGCAAAAGATACGGGAGAACCCCTTGGGGTATGCATCGGATATTATTCAGAAAGTCTTTAACTCTAAAGAGGCTAAAGCGAAGCAATAAATAGATACCTTTCATAAGGGCGGAGACGTGCTTTAGGGGACGTACTCCGCTTTTTTGTGCCTTTTGCATACTATTTGAAAACTGCTCGGTATAAGGACGAATTCGGGGTGTGGGCTGAAAAGTATGCCCTGCTAATGGCATTGACTGCATTTTTCTTTTTAATCTTGGCGTTTATTTGTGGTGGAAGGGGACGCATCGCGTCAAAAAGAGTGAGTCACTTTACCTCAAACTTTTAGTAGAAATAATTTGAAGTTTCCTATAAATATTTGGATAAATGGGCTTCTATAGGGTATAAAATGGCATTCTG
>CAJPTV010000096.1 GCA_905373665.1 Bacteroidia bacterium | reverse complement strand
ACTTTGGTAGCGTAGGTGCATCGTGGATGCTCTCTAGCGAAAGCTTTATGGAATCCACCCGCAACTTCCTTGACTTGTTGAAGCTTAAGGCTAGCTACGGTATCCAAGGGAATGACAACATCAAGGTGGATTTTGCTTATACCGACCTCTACCGCTTAACGAACCAAAACGACCGCTATGGGGTGAACTTCTCGAGCAAAGGGAACCCGAACATTACTTGGGAGACGAGCCACAATCTCAATGTCGGTATCGACTTTGCCTTCTTCCGTCACCGCTTGACAGGGAGTGTGGAGTTCTTCCGTCGCAATGTCTCAGATATGTTGTTCAAGCTCAGCGTACCAGCATCTACGGGTTATGCTTACTATTGGGACAACATCGGCGAGATGTCTAACACGGGGGTAGACTTCGAGTTGCGCGGCGTACTCTTCCGCAATAAGGACGTAGAGTGGTCTGCTTACATCAACGGTGGGCACGTAACCAACAAGATTTTGAAACTCCCCAAGGAGTGGAAGACGAAACCCTACGGTTATCCGTCTGGGAGCAACGTATTCCGCGAAGGTGGGTCTTACGGCGATCTCTTTGTACCGAAATACCTCGGCGTTACGGAAAATGGTGCAGCTCGCTGGAAGACCGCTACTGGAGAGACGACGGACTACAACATCGCCAATCTGCCCGAGAACCGCGAATATTTTACGAACGTGAGTCCTAAAATCCGTGGTGGTTTGGGTACGAGTGTCGACTTCTTCGGCTTTGACTTCAATGCTGCCTTTAGCTACTCCCTCGGTGGTAAGACGATCGACTGGGTATATCAAGATTTGATGACCCCCTCCAATGGTGCTGCAATGCATAAAGACCTCTTGAATGCTTGGACGCCCGGCAAGAAGACCAATATTCCACGTTTAGAGACGAAGTCGGAGTTTTCTAGCACTTCAGATCGTTTCTTCATCTCACGCAACTATTTCTCGATTGACAACCTTACCCTTGGTTATACATTCCCAAAGGCTTGGTTGGATAAAATCTATCTGGGAAGTCTGCGTGTCTATGTTGTAGCTGACAACGTGTGGCTCTTCTCCGCGCGCAAGGGCTTTGACCCCCGCTTTGGTGGAGGTACTGGTTACAAGGTGGTTCGCACCATCTCGGGTGGTCTGAATCTCACGTTCTAACAATCTAATAAATGGTTTTCACAATGCGTAACAGACGTATTTTTTATATCCTTGGGCTTGCAACGCTACCCGTATTCTTTGCAAGCTGCTCTAAAGAGCTGGAGTTAGAACCTCAGAATGACTATCTGACGCAAGAGCAAGTGCGAGAGTCCTCGCGTGCCTTGCCAGATCGCGGTGAGGGAGCTCAAGTCGGACTCTATGCTGAGTTGAAGAAGTATAGTCGTATGGGGGTCGGAGCGCATAGTGACTTCGGGATAGGCTCGATCTCACTCATGCTCGACTCGCGCGGCGACGGGTTGCTCTGTAACCTGATTCATGGTTACAACAAATACATGAACGATGCGAACTACAAGTTTAATAGTCCGACATCGTTTCAGAACCTTTTCGTCTACCAGTCGTTTTACGCGTTTATCAATGCCTCGAACAACTTGTTGGAGAGTACAGACCCGAAGACAGAATCTCCGATAATACTCAATCAGCGCGCACAGGCTAAAGCATTCCGTGCTTGGGGTTATATGAACTTGATACAGCTCTATCAGTATACCTATATCGGGAATGAAGATAAGCTCGGCGTTCCGATTGTTACCGAGGGGATGACGATAGATCAAAAGCGCAATAACCCACGTAAGACGGTCAAGGAAGTCTATGACTTTATAGAGACCGATCTGAACGAGGCTTATGAGGTCTTCAAAGATATGGAGGCAAGTGATACGCGTGAGTATATTGACAAGAATGTGACCCTTGGTCTTCTTGCACGTATGTACCTGCTCAAGGGCGAGTGGCAAAAAGCTGCTGATGCTGCCACAGCGGTCATCAAGGAAAGTAATACTGCGCCGCTTAGCAAAGAGGAGGCTGGGATGCCTAACTTTGATGACGGACAGGCGTATAATATGATTTGGGCAAGCGTACAAACCCCAGAAGATCGTCTCACCACGTCAGGGCTTCTGAACTTCCAGTCTATGATGTGCTCTCTCTCAGGAGCATTAACTTACTCCTCTGTAGCACCGAGGCGTATTAACCCAGAACTCTATCTAGCAATAGACGATACCGATGTTCGTAAAGGTTGGTGGGTAGTACCCAAAGACATCAATATTAAGAAAAACGGTATTCATATAAAAAAGAACGTTCAGGGGTTAATGAACTTCTTAATATTTAAAGGTTACCCAAAGGAAAAGGCTGAGAAGATCGCCGATAATGTGGTGGAGCTGTATGGTATAGGCAATTTTGTGAATGTGAAATTTGCCCCCGCAGATAAGGATATTGAGAAAGAAGAGAATTCGTCAGACTTCCCGCTGATGCGTATCGAGGAAATGTACTACATCCTCGCAGAGGCAAAAGGACGTCTGAATCTAGAAGAAGGAAAAGCCCTCTTGAAAGAGTTTGTCGTAGAATATCGTCAATCAAACTACAAGAAGAATATGGCTAATCTAGACGAGTTCATTGACGAAATCTATCGTCAGCGCCGCATCGAGTTCTGGGGCGAGATGATCTCTTTCTACGATATGCTTCGTCTCAAAAAGCCGATGACGCGTATTAAAGACGATAAAGGCATTGCTTCGTTCATCTATGCAGAGGAACAGCAATTCAACCTCGCGGCAGACGATCCGCGCCTAATACTGCAGTTCCCCGAGCGCGAGTTGTCGCAGAACACCGCAATTGAGCAAAACGAATACAAGGCGCCTCCTTCAACGGGCAACTAAGCGTCTTGTTTAAGACTTTCCTTTCAGCCGCTCCCCGTCCCTCGGGGGGCGGCTTTTTTTGTCTGGTGCAGGAGCGGATTCGTCCCGCCACCCTATCTTTGCCCCTGTAATACGGTTGGGGATGGAGCTAAATGAACGACATGCGCGAACGCTGGCGCTGCCCGATTTCGACGTAGAGGCACTAGAGCGCCTTCGTAGGGCACAAATCTTGGTCGTCGGTGCGGGAGGCTTGGGGGCTGCGACACTCCCCCTTCTGGCAGCACAGGAGGTCGGGCGGCTAGATATCGTAGACCCTGACGTGGTTTCTATAACTAACCTCCCGCGTCAACTGCTCTATAGCGAAAACGAGTGCGGAGAAGCGAAAGCCCCCCTAGCTGCGGCACGAGTACAGGCACTTAATCCGCACGGAAAGGTACGCGCGTTCACCGAACGCATAGATAGCAAATGGTTGGCGGAGCGCGGCGAGGGCTATGACCTTATCCTCGACTGTACCGACAATTTCACCACCCGTGTGTTATTGGATGACTACTGTGCCGCGCACCATACGCCCTTGGTTTGGGGGGCTGTCGAAGAATACACAGGGCAAGTCACCTTCTTGCACGGAAAGCGTGGCATCGGACTAAAAGATCTCTTTGGGGAGCTGCCCAAGGAACGACCCTTGGCGGCAGGGATTTATCCCCCCCTTGTGCAGGTAGTGGGCGGCATCATGGCAGGGGAAGCGCTGTCGTGGCTCGCCCTTGGCACAGCCTCGCTCGACGGGGTGCTCTGTGTGTACGATGCACGCGAGGTAAAGATGGGGAGGTACGAACTATGACCGAGCGTCGCCGTCTGTTGCTCATCACCTACTATTGGCCACCCAGTGGAGGACCTGGGGTGCAACGATGGCTTAAAATGGTGAAATACCTCGTGCGCGCAGGGTGGGAGGTTACGGTATATACGCCGAGCAATCCAGAAATTAGCGAAAAAGACCCTTCTTTACTAAAAGACGTACCTACTGGCGTAACTATACTCCCTCGCAAGATAATCGAGCCGCTGGGGCTTTATAAGAAGTTTTTAGGTAAGAAACGTGTGGGTGACGGACTCCTTGCGGAGGAGGGGGGCAAGAAACGGCAGGGAGTGCTCCAGCGTCTTCTTTTGTGGTTGCGCGCGAATCTCTTTGTCCCCGATGCACGTTGCCTGTGGATACGCCCTTCGGTGCGCTTCTTGTGTCGGTGGCTTCAAACCCATCCGCATGAGGTAATGGTAACCACTGGTCCGCCCCACTCGATGCACCTTATCGGGCGCGGCGTACATCGGCGGACGGGCATCCGTTGGGTGGCAGATTTCCGAGACCCGTGGCGCAATATTGATTACCACCAACACCTACCCTTCACCCCCAAGACCCTCGCACGGGTGGCGGCAATGGAACGCTCGGTCGTTGAAGAGGCAGAGGTGGTAACTGTGGTTACTGAGGGGATGTGTGCGGACTTTGCCGCCTATCAGGTACAGTGCCTAAAGGTCATTTACAACGGATTTGATACGGAGGATTTTCCCACAGTGGCTATGCCTGTGCCCCCCGCGGGGACGCCCTTGCGGATTGTCTATGCGGGCTCTATGAATGCGGATCGCAATCCGTTGCTGTTATGGCATGTCTTGCAGGAGCTGCGCCAAGAGGGGCTTGTGGATGCTAAGGGGCTACAGGTGGAACTCTTCGGACGGTGCGATGTGAGTGTAAAGCAGGCGATAGCCGATTGCGGGCTGGAAGATATGGTGGTACTACGTGGTAGCATACCGCACGACGAGATACCCGCACTGCTCTGTGGTGCAGATTTGCTCTTGTTGTGCATCAATCGTGCACCGACGAGCCAGTCGATCCTTACGGGCAAGGTGTTTGAATATTTAGCAAGCCACAGACCGATCATCGCCATGGCGCCCACAGGTAGCGAGGTAGCACACTTACTCACAGAGACGCAAAGCGGCAGTGCATTTGCCGAGGGCGATAAGCAGGCGTTAAAGCACTATTTGCTCGAATGTCTTGCGATGCACCAACGTGGCGAACGGTTCTCGATCTCCGGGGCACAGCTCGCACCTTATACGCGCGAGTACCAAGCGCGGCAGTTTGAAGAGGTGTTGGTGTAAAAAAGTACCCTTGCCGCAGAACGTTAGCGCATTAGCTCGTTCCCCAGCAAGGGTACTTACCCAAAAAGTCTTTTCCCTTATTGTTCGGTCGCAGCAGGCACGACGAGCGAAGCCATCGGGTTGTGCTTGTGCGCACGGTCTTTCACGATGAGCGTGGTCGTGGGCACCTTGCTATACTTGTAAAACAGCATGTCGTGCCCTAGGCAAAGCCCTACGACGATATTGAACTCGCTCCCCCAGTGTTCGAGCTCTTGTACCTGACCGATGGGGTTGCAGGCTAGCCCTTGCGAGTCGTCGCCCAAGATGGTCGCGAGGGGGATTTTAGAAACCTTACACCCCACGGCAAAGGTCTCAAATTCGTCGCCCAAGCGCTCAGCGATCACGGCAGCCTCCCGCACTAGGGCAGCGCAGTGTGCGATGCCGATCTTGCGAATCCCCGCGTTGCGTGCAAAAAGACGGATTTCTTCCAACTTCTCACCATGGGCTATGGTCGCATCCTTGGCGGCTTGCATGAGCTCCAGATCCTCACCTACGTATTTTGCGGTCTCTTCCATCACTGATTTCGTTACAGGTTGTTTTGCTCCTCTGTAAAAGTAACGTCCCTTCGCAGCGCTTTGTTTGAATAGCGAAAGCGATTACCGTAGTTTATACTAGCTATAAATGTTGTATAGTTAGAAACATTCAAAAAATGGAGTACCTTTGCAAAAAGAGAGGTGAACGAAAGTGTCGCGAAAGCAAAGATTAGAGGCATTAGCCAGTTTGGAAGGGAGCGTTGGACAGTTACTCGACAGAGTAGCGACGCTCAGCCGTCGTGTGCAGCAGTTGGAGGCAGAAAAGGGCGCTTTGGAGGAGGAGGTCGCTAAGCTTAAGGAGCGGCTCAAGGTCTCTTCTGAGGAGATAAAGGTGCTCACGGCTGCGACGACGCTCTCGTCTGACCCTGATCGGTCGAAAGAGGCACGTAAGCTCATCGCTCAGGTGTTACGGGAAATAGAATCGTGTATTACGTTATTGCAGGCGTGAGTTGCGTTTTTATACATTGGTGTTGTCACGAATGGGAACCGAAAGGATACGGATTGGGAATATTGACTTGGACGTTATAGGCAGGAACGCGGAGCAGGTACAACTGATGCATCGCGCCGAGGATCGGCTTAACCAGCTGATAAAGGATAAGCTTACCACCTTTGAGAAGATCGAGAACGCGGAGCAAGCGGTGGCGATTATTGCCTTGGAGTTGATGTTTACCCGCCTTCAGGAAGCGCAGTGGGAGTTCCAAGACAATCTTGAGGGGCGGCTTACTGCCCTAGATCAACGTGTCCGGGAGGCAATAGAGACGCACTAACTTACGTTCTTGACTTGTGAGAAATTTCTATAGCCCGTCTGTCTAGCTGTTTGCTTGCGCGGAACTCGACATTTTAGCGATTGGGTTGAGATTTGATGTCCTGATGAAAGGCCTTTTGACCCTGCCCTCCGTGGGTGGTGGGATTCTAGACCTCCTAGGACGTTGGACTTCAGATGGATACAACCGACCCATACGTATTTTCTTGGAGTTTCTTGCTGGAGCCAGCTAGACATCGGGCTTTTTTATTGTTATACAGTTGTCGGTTCAAAAAATGGATGCTATTATAATTGTCATTGCCGTGCTCCTTGCGCTCGCCGTAGGGTTCGGCATAGCCTATTGGCTCTTGGGGAAGGTGCTTCGTGAACGTAACGAACGTATGATCGCCGAGGCGCGCCTCGAAGCTGAACGTGTGCGTACGGAGAATATAGAGAAGGCGGAGGCGCATTTCCAGCGTCTGAAGACGGAGTTTGAAGCGAAGTCGCAAATCAGAGAAGAGAAGATTGTAACCGCCGAAAAAGACCTTAAGCAGCGGGAAAATAACCTTAGAAATCAACAAACCGAGCTCCAGAAGAAGCGTAAAGAGCAGGATGCACAAAAGGCGTCGCTGACGGCTAAAATGGAGCACTACGAGGGGTTGTGTAAGGAGGCGGAGGAGCTCCGCTCGCAGCACATCAGTCGTATTGAGGAAATTGCGGGCATGTCTGCCGCGACGGCTAAGGAGCAGCTTATCCAGCAGATGACCGATGTGGCTAAGAGCGAGGCGATGAGTTACGCAGCCGAGATCGTAGAAGAGGCCAAGCTCAATGCCAACAAAGAGGCCAAGCGCATCATCGTACAGTCTGTACAGCGGCTCGCAACCGAGACGGCGATAGAGAACGCAGTTTCGGTCTTCCACATCGACTCTGATGAGGTGAAGGGAAAGATCATCGGGCGCGAGGGGCGTAATATCCGTACCCTAGAGGGGGTGACGGGGGTGGAGCTCATCGTGGATGATACGCCCGATGCTATCGTCCTTTCGGCCTTTGACCCCATTCGTCGAGAGATTGCGCGCCTTTCTCTCCATCAGTTGGTACAAGACGGACGTATTCACCCGCAGCGTATCGAGGAGGTGGTAGCGCGCGTGACCAAGCAGCTCGAAGAAGAGATCCTAGAGACGGGAAAGCGCACGATTATCGACCTTGGGGTACAGCCCATGCACCCCGAGTTGGTACGTATGGTCGGGCGTATGAAGTACCGTTCTTCGTATGGTCAGAACCTCTTGCAGCACTCGCGCGAGGTGGCTAATCTCTGTGCTATCATGGCGAGTGAGTTAGGATTAAATGCGAAGCTGGCTAAGCGCGCAGGGTTGCTTCACGACATCGGTAAGGTGCCCGATGAAGAACCCGATCTACCGCACGCACTCTATGGAATGAAGCTCGCCGAGCAGTATAAAGAGAAGCCCGAGGTTTGTAATGCGATTGGGGCGCACCACGACGAGATTGAGATGACCACGCTCATAGCCCCCATCGTGCAGGTGTGTGATGCGATATCGGGGGCACGCCCGGGAGCACGTCGCGAGGTGGTAGAGGCTTACATCAAGCGTCTGAAGAATATGGAATCACTTGCCCTCTCTTACCCTGGGGTTGAAAAGACCTACGCTATCCAAGCGGGACGTGAGTTGCGCGTTATCGTGGGAAGTGAGAAGATTGACGACAAGGAGTCGCAGCACTTGGCACTAGATATTGCGCGTCGTATCCAAGAGGAGATGACCTATCCAGGGCAGGTAAAGGTGACGGTAATTCGTGAGACGCGAGCAACGGGGATAGCGAAGTAGCTCCCTGCTGCCGCAGCAGCGTTAAGATACTTTAGACGGCGTTCGTAGGTTTACGGACGCCGTTTTTTTAGTCCTAAGGGCGGCTCCCTAGCGCCAGATGGCTGGAGGTAAGGAGCGTGTAGTGAAGAGGATGTTGGTAGTGTCTGTAAAAGTGTGTAAGCCCCCCCCTCTCTTCATTCCTCCAGCAG
>CAJPTV010000095.1 GCA_905373665.1 Bacteroidia bacterium | reverse complement strand
AAAGTAAATTTTCCACCCCCGCTTGTGCTGCAAATGCTCACAAGGGAAGAGCTTTTCACGAGAAAAGAACGGCTTCTAATAAGCTCTTATTGCCAAATATCGTACCTTTGAGACCAGCCAAACACATAGACTTTTCGTGAGTTCTTTCGCCTCTTTACTTGCGCGCGGGTTACGGCGTGGCGGTCGGTTGCTGGTATACACTGGTTTCATCCTCGGGGTGACGGTGTTTTCATGCATCGCTACCGTGTTTCTTTTATTGCAATATACTGGCTTGGGGACGTATGGCGCGGCAAAGCTCACGGGTTGGCTACACGAACGCTACGGGGTGCAGCTACAGATCGGGCGCGTCAGTATGGGCTTCCCCGCGAGCGTAGAGCTGCAAGAGACCCTCGTCTATGACCTCCGCGGCGACACCCTCTTATGCGCCTCACGAGCCTCCACCTCCTTACTAGCCCTTGCACGCATGGGGCGCGAGTTGCACTTCGGACAGACCGAACTACACGATGCCGCGCTCCGTATCAGGGTAGACAGCGCAGGGGTCATCAACATCACGGAGTTCTTTAACGTCTTTAAGAGCGCGAAGCCGAAAACCAATCCGAAGCGCTTTGAGCTCTCTATCGACCAAATCAACTTTTCCGACACCCGCTTCTCCATGCAGTATGTCGGGACGGCGTCGACACCGGGGCGCTTCAACCACCGCGATATTTCGTTTAGTGAACTACGAGGGACGGTACATCACCTCCGCGTAGCGAGCGACACGGTACGAATGGAGATCAGGGGGCTTCACTTCCGCGAGAAGTCGGGCTTTGCCGCACAGGAGTTTCAAACCCGGATGTCGCTCTGTAATCACCACCTGCACTTCCAAGACATCGAGTTGCGAGAGGGGGTACAACACCTGCGCGTCTCCGACTTCCGAATGGACTTTGATGGGTTCGCCGCCATGAAGGACTTTGTGCACAACGTCCGCCTTTCGCTCGCGATAGAGCCTTCGGTGCTAACGCCCAGACTCTTCAGCTACTTCGTGCCGCGCCTCCGCCCCTCCGATCTGCCCCTCTATGCCACGGGCTATGCGGCAGGCACCATAGCCTCGTTACAGGTGCACGCGCTGACCGTGGGCACAGGCACAGAGACCCGCTTACGGCTACAATCGTCGTTTGAGGGGTTACCGAAGGTGCACGATGCGATGGTACACCTCGAGGTGAAAGAGTGTCGGACCTCACTCGAAGATGTGCGGATGCTCACCGATTCGTTAGGGCTTGCCCATTTTACCATTCCCGACTTTGCCCGACGCCTACAGCGTTTGGCGTACAAAGGGGAGCTCGTGGGCTTTCTAGACGACTTCGTGGCGTATGGGACTCTGACCTCGAACCTCGGCAATGTGGGCGTAGACCTTTCGTTGCGCATAGACCCTCAGGAGGGGACGGCGTTCGATGGTAAAATCTCGACCCAGCGTCTGCACGTGGGCCAACTCATCCACAAGGAGCTCTTGGGTCACACGGACCTCAAGGGGTCGATAGAGGGGGTCGTGAAGGGGGGCGGTAAACTCCACGCACGTACCCAAATTTCCATCGATAATCTTGAATTTAAGAACTATACCTACCACCACATCGACCTCGACGGCGACGTCACCCCCAAGAGCTACTCGGGGCACGCCACGGTGCGCGACTCGGCGCTACAACTCTCCTTTACGGGCGAACTCGACTTCTCAGACTCCATCCCCCAATATCAGTTCGCAGCCCAAGCACCCCATATTGACCTAAAGCGCCTCCATTGGTACGAAAGAGACTCCGTCGCCCAACTCTCTTTTGACGTAAACGCCTTCTACGAGGGAAAGAACCTAGACGAGCTGCTGGGCAGTATCTCCTTTTCGGAGCTCCGCTACACGAACCCGAACGGCACGCTGAGCCTAGACGGGTTGCGCATCTCCGCTTTCAACGACGGGGGCGGGAAATCCATTACGGCAGACTCGCGCGTCTTTCGCGCCTCAATGTGGACAGACCAGCGCTATGACCACCTAGTCACCTCCCTACGCGCCCTGCTAGAAGAGCGCCTCCCCGCCTATTTTGGCTGCGCAAAGGAGGAAGAGTGCGAGACGACGGCACTGATCCCCTCCCTCTCCTTCCCATCCTCGACAGCTTACGCCGTTCCTCCCAAAAAGCTTTATCGCGCCACGCTCTTGATGGGCGAGTGTGAGGAGTTCTTCTCTACCCTACTCCCCACGCTCACGATCACCCCTCGCAGCGAATTACAATTTACGTTTGACGCCGCAAGCCAAGCGCTAGAGTTCCGTGTACGAAGCAAACGTCTGGGGTATCGCAATGCAGAGGCAACGGAGATCGCCCTCGATCTTCTGAACCAAGACACCCTTACCCAATTCAACCTCGCTATGCAACATGGTTCGGTCGGGACGCTCGCACTCGATAGTCTAACCCTTCAGACCCATTTACGCACCGACCACCTTAGCACGACACTCGCACTCCTTACGCCCGACATGGGGGGCGGTTCGTTGCGTCTGTGCACCACGACCCAATTTTACCCCAAAGAGGAAGAGACGCCCTTTCACTTTATAACGCGCGTAGAGCCCTCAAAAATGCAGTTACAGGGGCGGGATTGGCAATTCAGCCGAGCGCACATTTACACAGACACGTCGCGGCTAGAAATTAACAATTTCAACATTCGGCACGAAGACCGACGGCTCAGCCTCGTGGGTGGGCTCTCTCAACGCGCCCACGATACGCTGCGCCTGACCCTAGACAACATCGACCTTGGCGTGGTGGAGAAGATCCTGCCTCGCTTCCGCTACCAAGGGAAAATCAATGGCTACATCGGGCTCGTCTCTCCGCTAAAGCAGCTAAATATCTTTACACGTCTACAACTGTCGAATTTCTCCCTAAACGATACCTACATCGGCAACTCGGAACTGCTCGGACGCTGGGCAGGGCTACAGAACCCCTTCCTACTGCGCTTTCAAAACCGAACCTTTGACGGAGAAAAGGACATCACCCTCAATGCCTCGTGGAGTATGGAAGGGCGAGGGGTCGAGGGGCGCTTACAGCTCAATAAATGCAGGCTCGCCCTGCTCGATCTCTTTGCGGGGCAAGCGCTCGCCTCGACGGGGTCAGTCAATGCCGATTTGCGACTCTATGGCTCTGTGCAAAAGCCACACCTAGAGGGCGAGGTCGCCTTTAACGAGGCAAACTTTACCCTCAAGCAATTTGGCACACAAATCACCACGCGCGACCGCGTACGCCTGCACAACGACGCTATCCTCTTCGAGAACTTTACCGCACATGACCCACAGTCGCACGAGTTGCAACTCCAAGGGAAGATTGATATCTCTGAACTCTCCGAGCCCGTCTTTGACCTTACAGCGATCACGCAGCAGTTCCGCGTCCTCCAAACCCAAGCAAGCGACGAGCTCTACTACGGACGCCTGTTCATGTCGAGTCTGACCCATGTTCGCGGCACGTTGGCTCAATTGCGGCTAGAGACCGCCCTACGTACCGAACCCGGGACGCAGCTCTATTTCCAATTACCCACCTACTCAGAAGCGAAAGAGAACCAGTTACTGGAGTTTGTAGACCCACGCGACACGGCACAACGGCACGCCGCCCCCCAGCGCAATAAACGAGAGAAGAAGGCATCGAACCACCACTCTTTTCGCATCGACCTCAATGTAACGAACGATGCCTTGACACAGCTCCTTGTCAACCCGCGTACGGGCGATATGTTGCGTTGTCGGGGCGAGGGTAGCCTGCGTATTGAGAGTGTCCCCAACTCGTCGGAGGTGCGCGTATTTGGCGACTATACCATCCAACGCGGGGAATATACGTCCGTGCTACAGGGCGTGCTCAGCAAAAAGTTTAAGATTCAGGCAGGGAGTGTCATCCGCTTCTCTGGAGCGCCCGAGGCGGGACAGGCACAAATAGCAGCCTCTTACCGCGTGAAAGCAGCCCTCGATCGTCTCTTCCCCAGCGAGGCTTCGGAAAAGTACAAACGGCGCGTACCGGTGGACTGTAAAATCCTTATCGAGGGGAGCTTGCAGGCACCGCGCATCCAATTCCAAATCGACGTGCCACAGGCCGACCCCGAGACACAGAGCCTCTTAGCAGCCGCACTCAATACGGAGGAGAAGGTGATGCGACAGTTTGCCTCACTACTCTTCCTAAACTCCTTTGTAGGCGAGTCGCGCGGGCAAGCCCCCATCGCCTCCGCAGCTGGGAGCAATGGCACGACGCCTACGCCCCAGAACAACGACGAGTCTAGCAACAACGCCCTTCTATCCTCGTTCTGGGAACTGCTCTTCAACAATCTCAATTCTTGGATTGCGCAAATAGAGAATGCGCCGTCTATCGACCTTGGTTTCAACTACCGTCCGGGCGATGCCTACACGAAGGATGAGGCCGAGGTCTCGGTCTCAATGCAGTGGTTTGACGGTCGCCTGAACGTAGACGCAAACTGGGATGTCAATCGCAATAACACGACGAGCGCCGTAGCCGGCGATATCAACGTCACGCAACAGAGCATGGCTTTCAAGAACCTACAGTACAAGGCCTTTGCGCGCTCCAATGACAACCTCGTATTCAGCGACCTCAGTCCGTATACTGCTGGGGCGGGCATCGTCCTCTCCGACTCGTTCGACAGTATCGGGGAGCTCCTCAAGCGTCTCAAGGCACTCTTCAGCCGAAAGAAGAATAAGAGCGAGACACCCCCCGAACTCGATACGGATACGAACGAGGTGGGTAACGACTAGTAGGGGCAAAAAGAAAGGGCATAGCTCGCACTATGCCCTTAATAAAGACCACACGTAACGTCTAGAACGGAAGAGAGTCTTGTCCCTCTATTTTCTCTTCGCCTTGTTCTTGTTGCCCTTCTTCCCCTTTCAGCTCGTTTGGCAAACCCTCTGGATGAGCAAGGGCAGGCTCGCGTCGAATCCGACGTCCACTGCGGATAATAGCGCCGTAGAAGGCCGATACGGCAGGGACTTTCTTAAGGACTGGTATCAGAAGACTGGTCAGGACGATACTGGTCAGAATGACCGCATAGACGAGGTCTCGAATCATATCACCGCCGGGGACTCCCGCCTGCAATGGCAAGTTCGCCAACACGGCCGCTGCCAACCCCTTTGGCACCATGGTGGACATGATGGTAAGGTCGATGGTGGGCAAATCCTCCGAAATAGAGAACTTTACCACAGGGATACGCAAGATGTAGATCACCACCGTAATAAAGAAGCCAAAGAGCAGTGCCCAGCCATTGGTAAACTGGATGGAGATCCCAATAAAGACAAAGAAGAAGGTCTTAAGCAAGAAGACGATTTCGGAGAAGAACTGCTTCTCAGTATCGTTAAAGGTATGCATCCCGCGGTTGACAATACGCTGAATCGCCTTGATACGGAAACGCTCGATATTGGCAAGCGTAATCCCAAAAGTAAGGGCAGCAATCGCCCCGCTAAAGCCGAGGAGTTCTGCAATCCCGTAAATCACGAAGACAAAGGCGGGGGTGGTAAACATCGAGTTCTTGATCGTACGAATCCGCCCCAAGAGTACACTCCACAGCAAGGCACTCGCAATACCAATGAGCCCCGCCAAGGTAAAGGAGCTAATGATACTGCCGAAAATCGCACCGATTCGGATACCGTCCGAGCTATACGCCTGTATCAACGCCAAGACGAAGACGATACACAAGACGTCAGACATTGCCGACTCGAGCACCAAGATCGTCCGCGCACTCTCGCGCATCTGTAATTGTTTCACGAGCGGGATGACCACTGCCGAGGACGTTCCCCCCAAGATAGCAGCTAGAGCGAAGGCGGGTATCGGCTCTAGCCCCAATAGTAGCCATGCGAGCATCCCGACCACGAAGGTCGTTACGGCAAAGTTCACACAGGTGAGTACGGTCATCCCTCGAAGCGCCGAGCGCATCGTCTCGAAACGGAGATCAAGCCCCCCTTGGAACAAGATGAAGACGAGGGTGATGGTCGTAAAAATCCCCGTCACGATCCCGAAAGACTCGGGGGTTACGAGGTGGAAGACGGGACCTATGATAATCCCGATGATCATGAGCATCAAGACATCAGGAATCCCCTTCTTTTCAAAGATGCCCGCAAAGAGGTGGGAAACGAAAATCAGAAGCCCAATGAAGATAACAAGCTGTGCTGCGTCCATAGAATTCAAATGGTGTGTATATCTAATTCTTTAGCCAATACGGTAGCTGGGAAAATATGTTGCGCTTCGGCGAGCAAAGGCTCTAAATCATGGTAGCGCGCCGAGTAATGTCCGATCACCAAGCGCTTCACTTCGGCAAGGCGGGCGAACTCAGCGGCTTGCTGTGCCGTAGAATGCCCCGTTTGTTTAGCTAAAGGCAGCAAATCTTGCGTATAAGTAGCCTCGTGGTATAACAAATCCACTCCGCGCACAAACGGCGCAGCAGAGGCTGTAAAAAGCGTATCTGTCATATAGGCAAATGCTCGAGGTGGGCGTCGCTGATAAAGCACCTCGCTCGGGCGGAGAATCGTCGCCTCCGAGGTAAGGGCGACCTCCTCTCCCGCTTTAAGGCGTGCGATCTCGTGTCGCGAGAGTTGGTAACGCGCTACAATCTCTGGGCGGATGTTGGGGGGGAGGGGGTGCTCTGCAAACTTAAACCCCAGTGTAGGAATACGATGATGGAGCGGGATCGTGGTAACCGAGATCTGCGAGTCGGAGTAAATCTCCGCACCCGGTTCATCGGGTAGGGCGTGAAAGCAGATTTCAAAGTTCAGGTGGGCTATAAAGAGCTCGATGATATGTGCTATCATGGCCTCCAGTGGCGCATGGGCATAGATAGCTAAGGGGGCGGTGCGCCCCGTCATACTGAGCGAGGCGAGTAGTCCGAAGAGCCCTAGGGTATGGTCAGCGTGAAGGTGTGTCACGAAAACAGCCGCAATCCTCTCCAAGGGGATTGCGGCTTTACTAAGTTGCATCTGTGTAGCCTCGCCACAGTCAACGAGGTAGATTCTTCTCCCGATGCAAAGCGCCTGTGCGGAGGGGGCTCTGTGCGCCGTTGGGCGTGCACTTCCACTCCCTAGGATCACGAGGTGCCAGGGTAACATTACAGGGCTCCTACAGACTCCTGCGGCGCACTCATCACACGCTCGGGGTCATAAACCCCGTCGATCTCTTCGAGCATGTAGTCATGTACGAGCTTGATAAAGTGATTCCACGTGTTGGTCTCGTCCATCACCTCTGTGCGACAATAGCGTCGGTAGAGTTCCTCGGATACGACGGGGAGGAGCAACAGGTCGTCCATATCCATAATAGAGGCGATCTCTTCTCGGGTTACGCTCCGCAGGTCACGGATACCTTGGTTAATCAGGGTGTGAGCACAACGTCTCGCGGTGTGTTGTTGTACAGACTGTCTGTCATAGACAATGTGTAGTCCTAGAGCCACAAGCACCTTTTCTAGGTTTGTGGTCACCATGCCGCTACTCCCTCTCTCGAAGATGGAGATTTGCGAGGGGGCGATCCCAGTCTTTTCGGCAAGCTGGTACTGCTTGAGCCCCAGACGGCGACGTTGCGTCGCTACAATTTCACTGATTTTCATAGCTAGAGTCCTTTCTTGTCGTTTGTTTATGATTAGCGGTTGAGAAGGTTTTGTACTTGCTCTTCAGAGTATGCTATAGCAAGTACGGAGTCAAGATGAGATATATTGATAAGACGCTCGACCTGCGGTGCTAGATTCCGCAGGACAAACACCCCGCCAGCATTGCGGCATAAACGGTTACCGACCAAGAGGACACTCAGTCCTGATGAGTCGCAATAGGAGCAACGCTCCAAGTCTAAAACGATATTCCGTTGCCCGAGACCTGAGAGGATGATAAGCTCCGATTTAAGGCGATTGGCGATCACCGCATCCAAGCGAGTTTGTAAGAGCTGCACGCTCGTAAACCCCTCACATTCTTGGATGATGTAGGCATCGTCCTCCTTGTTTGGAATAATCATATCATTTGAGTGTTAAGAGTTCAGAGATAAGGTTGAGAGCTGCCCCTAGGAGTGCAGGAGAAAAAGAAGATACGGTGTCTTTCGGAAAAGAACCCCAAAGCCGTTAAGTAACATATAAATACGCCCTTCTTTCTTTTACAAAGGTAAAAATTGACCGCAAAGCTAATAATACCCATCAGATTATACAAGTATTAGCGCCATGCACCCGCTGATTTCCATTGGTTTGTCGTTTCTTTTATTCGTATACGAAAATCCTTTTTATTTGTTTACGTATGTTGCATATTTAATGGAAAATATTTAGAGGGATTATTGCACAGTAAATACATCTTATATTGATGATTTTTAGTAACTTAGTG
>CAJPTV010000094.1 GCA_905373665.1 Bacteroidia bacterium | reverse complement strand
CCTCACCCCGTGCAGCCTGCGTGTTGCGTGCTTCTTGCGTACGTGTTGCGTGCTTCTGGCGTGCTTCGAATAGGTAAAATTACCTACCCAAAAAAGCACCCCGAAAGTCGCTGTTTTTAGACGACTTCCTTTATTCTCTCTTTCTGTTCTTTTGATTTCCCTATTAAAAAGAGGATTAGGAATTCCTAAAGATGCTGCACCCTCCCCAGCTTCCTTTAATACCCCTTCCGATAGCGCAGGGGCGTCGTTGTGACACTATCTATGGGCGCCGAGACGATGATGTCAGCCTCGTGACGCCAGTAACCTACGTCGGTGCGGGTAAAGGCATCTTGCGAGGCATCAGGACCGTAAAATTGAGGAAGCCCAGCGTATTGTGGTGCGGAGGGGGCGAGGTGATCGATGAGCACTTGCGCGCCCTCTTTGATGAAATGCAGCGTCATCGCCACGCGCGAACTGTAGGAGTAAAAGATGCGGTGAAAGGTGCGACGGGGCGAATAGGAGAGGCACGGGATGCCAAATTGTAGCTCTCCTGTAGCATCGATGTAGAGGCTTTCGATCACCTTGCGCGTGCAGAGCTCGGTGCGTCCCGCTACGCCAAGAAGGAGATAGGCGGGCGTGCCTTGGAAGTCAAACGGTTGTACCTCGTAGTAGACCGCACCGAACCATTTCTCGGGCGAGGCGGGAGTGTTAAACCATGCCTCCTCTATGTGACCAGCGCCGACGGGTAAGAGACGGTCGTGAAGCGGGGTAATGTGTAGCGAATCGGTCGCATCAAGATGCAAGGCTATGCCCTTGTAGAGGGTTTCGCCCGAGGTGGGAAGAGTGTGTGTCCACGTGAGGAGGCGTAAGCGTCCGTCCTCAGCCATAAGGTCTTTTAACCCAGAGAGCGTGGGGAGTTCAAGCGTGATAGGCTGTGCGTGAAAGAGCTGTGCGAGTTCCTGGGCTATCTCCCTACCACAGGCGGTGTCGGCAAGGGCGGCAGAGGAACGTATCCAAAGGGCGTTGAGGTGCGTAAAATCAGGCGGGGGCAGCGGGATAGAATCTGTGGGTGCACATTTTGCAGTATATGGGGCAGCACAGAGGAACGGGCTAAGGAGTGAGAGTGCAAGTAAAAGCATTGCACGGAGGGTGTTTTTCTTACGCATTTTTTCTTATCTTTGTTCCCCTTTGAGGGAAAACACTATACAGGGGATTGGGGGATGGAAACACTGATGGCAAGCCCGTACTTTACGTACGTGATACTCCCGATACTGATCATCTTGGCACGCATCACAGATGTAACGTTTGGGACGATCCGTATCGTATTTGTTGCGCGTGGAAACCGTGTGGTAGCGCCACTTTTGGGCTTTATTGAGGTGTTTATCTGGATTATCGCCATAGGGCAGGTGATGCACCACGCCAATAACATCGTTTGCTACCTCGCCTACGCGTTCGGTTTCGCCGTCGGGAACTATGTGGGGCTTTCGATAGAACACCGTTTGGCGGTTGGGACGCAAGTCGTTCGGATCATAACGGCTAAGCACGGGGCAGAGCTCAGTGAGGCGTTGCGTGCCGGAGGCTTTGGTACGACGGTGGTCGATGCGCGTGGGGCTAACGGCCCCGTGCAGTTGCTCTACTGTGTGGCACACCGTAAGGATATTGGACGGGTGGAAGAGATTATTCACACGATTCACCCACAGATTTTTTACTCCGTCGAGGATGTTAAGTCTGCCAGCTCGGGGATCTTCTCCCCTAAAGGGAAGCGGCTTCGTTGGCGGACAATCACTAAAAAGAAATAATCTTGGAAAGGGGACGAAGGGATGGATAGCGAGTTGCGCATACAGCGTTTTATGTTTAACGAGCTCTGTGAGAACACCTACCTGCTTTATGCGCCGGGGGGTGACGGGCTCGTGATCGACCTCGGGTGTCATACGGAAGAGGAACAGGCACTGATCTTCTCCTTTGTGGAGGAGCAGCGGGTAACGGTCAAATACCTACTCAACACCCATGGGCACCTAGATCACCTCTTTGGCGTGCCATGGGGGCGGGCGACGTGGAAGGACGCCGCTTTCTTGATTCATGCGGCAGATATGCCCCTGCTTGAGAATGCGCCCAAACAAGCAGCGCTCTGGGGAATGGAGATGGCCCCCATTTCGCAACCCGATGCTTTTTTGGCGCATGGCGACGTCTTTGAGTTGCATGGCAAGCGGATTGAGGTGATTCACACGCCAGGACATTCGCAAGGGTGTGTTTGTTTCTATCTTTACGAGGCGGGGGTGCTCTTCTCTGGCGACACGCTTTTTCAACACTCCATTGGGCGGACAGATCTCCCCGGGGGGAATTACGAACAGCTCATAGAGAGCATCCGGAGTCGCCTCTTAGTGCTTCACGATGATGTACAGGTCTTGCCCGGGCACGGAGAGTTTACAACCATCGGTGCGGAACGTACCCTTAACCCATTTCTTTAACCTAATACTTCACTTCCATGAACGCGTTTGAACTCTACAACCCCGTGCGGGTCTTTTTTGGCGAAGGACAACTTTTTCATCTTTCGGAACAGATCCCCGCTGATGCACGTGTGCTTTTAACCTTCGGAGGAGGGAGTATTCACCGTACGGGGATTTATGACGAAGTGCGGAAAGTCCTCGGCGACCGCCACGTAGTGGACTTCGGGGGCATCGAGCCTAATCCCCACTATGAAACGCTGGTGCAGGCGCTCCCGATTATCAAGAGCGAGGGGATTACCTTTATTTTGGCTGTTGGCGGCGGGTCGGTTATCGACGGGACGAAGTTTATTGCCGCGGCGGCGAAGTACGAAGGGGCAGACCCGTGGGAGTTGCTCAAAAATCCGAAGCTGGCAGAGGGGATCGGGGCGATGCCTTTCGGAACGGTCTTAACGCTTTCCGCCACAGGGTCGGAGATGAATAACGGGGCGGTAATTACACGCGCGGAAACGCACGAGAAGTTCGCATTTCATAGCCCATCGACCTTCCCCGTGTTTTCTATTGTAGACCCTGCCTACACGCTCTCTTTGCCCATGAACCAAGTGGTGAACGGCGTGGTAGATGCGTTTGTGCATGTCATGGAGCAGTATATGACCTATCCTGCCGATGCGCCCGTACAGGATCGTTTCGCCGAGGGGCTACTCGCCACGCTTATGGATATTGGTCCGAAGCTACGAGCTTATCCTAAGGATTTACGTTTGCGTGACGATCTCGCCTTGTGTGCTATGTGGGCGCTCAACGGGTGGATCGCTGCAGGGGTGCCAGAGGATTGGTCTACGCACCTTATTGGGCACGAACTGACCGCCCTGTTCGGACTAGACCACGGGCTGACGCTTGCTATTATCTATCCACATCTACTCAAAGACCAAATAGAACATAAGCAGGCAAAGCTTATCCAATTCGCCGAACGGGTGTTGGACGCTCGCACTGGGAAAAAGGCGGGCGAACAGAGCAATACCGTGACAGGTACGATGTTACAGAAGCTATTGGGGGCGAACCCAGACCCACACATGCTCGCGACGGGGGCTGCGATTGGGATCGAGACGTTCCTTGTGATGATGTACGATGGGAAGGTGCACCTCTCCGATTATGGGATTACGAAGGAGCAACTCCAGCCCATCTGGGAGCGTTTTGAACAGCGTCGTTGGCGTTTGGGTGAAAACCGCACAATCGATGCTGAGGCGGTAAAGCGCATCCTTTTGGCAGCGCTGTAGTGTTGTGGACGGGGAGGAGCTCCACGACGATTTTTTAGGTTCTTGTAAGAGTTTATAAGTTTTAGCACAAACAATGCAGAAGAGTCCCAAACGCTATTTGATTACTGCGGCGCTTCCCTACGCGAATGGTCCGCTTCATATTGGTCACCTCGCAGGCGTCTATGTACCTGCCGATGTCTACGTTCGTTATTTGAAAGGGCGTGGGCGCGATGTGATCTGGATTTGCGGTTCCGACGAGCATGGCGTTCCGATTACCATCCGCGCGCAGAAGGAGGGGTGTTCGCCACAAGAGGTGGTCGATAAGTACCATGCCCTAATCAAGCGGTCGTTTGAGGAGTTTGGTATCGAGTTTAGTATCTATTCGCGTACCAGCAAGCCCATTCACTATGAGACGGCGCAGGCCTTCTTCCGCAAGCTGTATGAAAGTGGGGTCTTTGTGGAACAGGAATCTGACCAGTATTACGACCCTGAGGCGAACCAGTTTCTTGCCGACCGCTATATCACGGGGACGTGCCCACACTGCCAAAATCCGAATGCTTATGGCGACCAGTGCGAGCGCTGTGGTACGAGTTTGAATGCAACGGATCTTATCAATCCGAAGTCGGCTATCAGTGGTGCAAAGCCCGTCCTGAAGAAGACCAAACACTGGTATTTGCCCTTGGATAAGTACCAGTCGTTCTTAGAGAACTGGATACTCAAGGAGCACCCCGAGTGGAAAGTGAACGTGCTGGGGCAGTGTCGTAGCTGGTTTGATGCAGGGTTGCACCCCCGTGCCGTGAGTCGTGATTTGTCGTGGGGAGTTCCCGTGCCTCTGGAAGGGGAGGAGGGGAAGGTGCTCTATGTGTGGTTTGATGCGCCGATAGGTTACATCTCAGCAACCAAGGAGCTCACCCCCGAGTGGGAAAAGTACTGGAAGAGCGAGGACACGAAGATGGTGCACTTCATCGGGAAGGACAACATCGTTTTCCATTGCATTGTATTCCCCACGATGTTGCATGCGCACGGCGAGTACATCTTGCCAGACAATGTGCCCGCCAACGAGTTTTTGAACCTTGAGGGAGAGAAGCTCTCCACGTCGAAGAATTGGGCGGTGTGGTTGCATGAGTACTTGGCAGAGTTCCCAGGCAAGCAAGATGCGCTGCGTTATGCCCTGATGGCGAACCTTCCTGAGACGAAAGACAACGACTTTACGTGGCGAGACTTCCAGACGCGTAACAATAGTGAGTTGGTGGGGATCTTGGGGAATTTCTTCAATCGTGCTATCGTCCTTACAGAGAAGTACTTTGAGGCTACCGTACCACAACCCAGTGCGTTGGATGCGGAGGAGAAGGAGCTGTTGGGGCAAATCCTCCGTCAACGGGAAGCGATAGCAGAGGCGATAGAGTCTTATCGTTTTCGCGATGCGCTGAAGGAGTATATGCAGCTGGCGCGCCTTGGTAATAAGTATTTGGCGGATCGTGAGCCGTGGAAGGTGATTAAGACCGACAAGGAGCGTGTGGCGTCGATTGTCTATGTTTCGTTGCAGTTGGCGGGGGCGCTCGCGGTATTGGGGCGTCCGTTCCTCCCCTTTGCGGTGCGTAAAATGGAGGCCATGTTGCAACTCCCCGCGACGAGTTGGGATGGGCTGACGGAGACGGTGATCGCTGCAGGGCATAAGCTTGGCGCATCGGAGCTGTTATTTGAACGGATAGAGGATGCGGCGATAGAGGCGCAAGTAGCCCGTTTACAGCGCAATGCGGAAGAGAATGCGAAGAAGAGTGCTGCGGAGAATGCGGTCGTTGAACCCGCCAAACCTGACGTTACCTTTGAGCAGTTTGAAGCGATGGATTTGCGGGTCGGGACGGTTCTCGAAGCCGAGCGTATCCCCAAGACGCAGAAGCTCTTGAAGTTGCTTGTGGATACGGGAGTGGATCGTCGGACGGTGGTATCGGGGATTGCGGAGCATTTCACGCCAGAGTCCCTCATTGGTAAGCGGGTGACGATCATTGTAAATCTTGCGCCGCGGAAAATTAAGGGGGTCGAGTCGCACGGGATGTTGCTTTTTGCCCAATCGGCCGATGGGGTTTTGCATATCATGAGCCCTGAGGGAGAGACCGAGAACGGGAATCGGATCGGGTAGTGACGATTTTGCTCTTCGAAGAGATAGTGGACGCATTACTGTGTATGGATGCTGTAATACGTCCTTTTGAAAATGTTCGTTTTATGGGGATAGGCTTGTCTATTCTGCGGGCTCAAGCCTTTTAGATTCTGGAGAAATCGCTAATTTTGTGGGAACGGATTGATTTGGGAGGTTTGGTTTGAACTCACAGTTGATAGTAGATGTGAATTCCCTCTCGGGGAGCGCGCAAATCGCTCTTTTAGAGGATGGTAACCTTGTCGAGATGCGCACGCAGCATAGCAAGTCGCTCTTCTCGGTGGGGAATATATATTTGGGGCAGGTACGTAAGGTTAAGGAGAATATCAACGCTGCTTTCGTCGATATTGGGTCGAAGAAACAGGGCTTTTTACCCCTCAAAGATCTCGGGCAGCACTACCCGTTTATGGTGCAACAAGTAAAACAGCTATTGAAAGACCATCGAGGCAAGGTACCTTCGGGGGCAGAGCTCCTCGAACAGTTTGCCTGGGTCGGTCCGACCTCTGCAGAGGAAGCGGCTAAACTCCCAGGCAAGCATGATCCGATAGCGAAACACGTTAAGGTGGGGCAGTACATCCTCGTCAAAATAGAACGAGAGCCCTACTCGAACAAGGGACCGACACTCACGGGCGTGCTCTCTATTGCAGGGCACTTCATGGTCTTGCTTCCATTTGCCAACAAGGTGCACCTTTCGTCACGAATAGAGAACCGAGAGGAGGCGCAGCGCTTACAACGCCTTGTGCAGAGCATCGTACCTAGGGGGATGGGGGTGATCATTCGCACTGCGGCGCAGGGCAAAAAATCGAGTGTCTTGCACGCAGAGTTACAGTCGCTCATAGACTCGTGGCAGAACTGCCTTATCCAGCTTTGCCATGCGAGTATGACGCCGCAGCTTATCCTCGGCGAGCTCAATAGTTCGGCGGCGCTGCTTCGTGACAACCTTAACGAGAGTTACTCGAATATTTGGGTGAATAGTCGGCAGGTTTACGACGAGCTGCGTGCTTATCTTGCAACCATTGCGCCCGAGAATGTGGAAAAGGTCAAATTCTATAGCGCGCAGCGTGTCCCGATTTTCGATCATTTTGATGTGACCAAGCAGATTAAGCGCCTGTTGGGGAAGACGGTGATGTTCCACAAGGGGTCTTATCTCATCATTCAACACCCGGAGGCTTTTCACGTCATAGACGTTAATAGCGGTAGCGGTGTGAAGCGTGCTGGGACGCCAGAGGAGACGGCCTTTGAGGTGAACCTTGCCGCATGTGATGAGATCGCAAGGCAGCTTCGTCTCCGCGATATGGGGGGGATTATTGTGATTGACTTTATCGATATGAGCAAGAGCGAGCATCGGCGGAAGATTCTCGAGCGGATGCAGGAGCTTATGAAAAAAGATAAGGTCACGCACAAGGTCATCCCGATTACGGAGGTGGGGCTTATGCAGATTACGCGCCAAAGAATGCGCCCCGAGCAGCGCATTGACACGATGGAGACGTGCCCCTGTTGTGGCGGTACGGGCAAGGTCGAGTCTACCCTAATGTTGGAGGATGAGCTCACGAACAAGGTGATCGACCTTTGTCTTCAACACAAGGGGGCGAAGTATGACATTCGGGTACATCCCTTCGTGGAGGCCTATTTTAACCGCGGCCTGTTGAGTCTTCGCCACAAGTTGAATATGCAGTATGGCGGTCGTTTCCGTTTTGTGGCAGACAGCTCTTTACCGTTAATGAGTTACCATATCTATGACCGCGATGGTAACGAGATTGATGGTTTTGCATCCGACGCCTTTGCTGATGAAAATCAGACAACGCCCTTTGCTGACGACAACGAGGGGTAGTCTCGTGCGGGGGTCAATCTTTTCGTAGAACAATACGGCGGCTTGTGTGCCGTTAATTAGAGAACCTAAATATCATTGCTTATTGATTATGCGACGGTTATTGATTCTTTCCTTTTTCCTCCTCTCCCTCCTTGGAGTTGCCTCTGCGCAGCTCGGTCGAATGAAGCAGAACCCTGTTCAGTGGCATACTGCAGTCGTAGAGCGTGATGGGCAGATAGAGCTCATTGCAAAGGCGCAGATCACATCGCCTTACCATCTTTACTCATGCACCTTACCTCCGAAGGGACCGACGCCCACGACTTTCTCTTTTAAGAAAGATGCCAACTACGAAGTCGTTGGGGAGGTTATCGAGCGTGGCGAGGCACACGAGGCTTTCGATGATGTCTTTGGTTTGACGCTCAAGCAATATAGTGATAGTGTGAGCTTTGTGCATATCATCAAGCGGAATACGGAGAATAAGTTTACCATCACCTGTTCGGTAGACTATCAGACGTGCAAGGCGGGCGAGTGCAATTACGGGGAGGCGGATCTCTCGTTTGAGATTCCTGGGAAGGCGGTCGCTCAAACCGCTGAGGTGACCGTCGCTCAGAACAAGCCCGAGGCAAAGACGCCCGCAGGGGCTGCGCAGCAAGAGGAGGGGTTATTGCTCTTCTTGGTATTGAGCTTTGTGGCGG
>CAJPTV010000093.1 GCA_905373665.1 Bacteroidia bacterium | reverse complement strand
TTCATTATGCGCCTTACGGCGCAGGGCGTAGCATGCTGCGCCCCTACAGAACCCCTCCATTCGGTTGAAAAAAGATAATTGGGCATACCCCGCGCCTCGATGATTAACCGTTTACCCACCTCGCCCCTCCTCCACCACGGGCGGCGCGCCCTTAGCGCCCGCTCTAGGTATTTTCTGCAACGATGCTGTTTATTTCCGATGTATTTTATTACTTTGCGTTGCAAAGGATAAGCACAAGATTATCGTGTCCTAACAATCAAATGGAAAGGAAGTAAATATGCGAAAAACAAGATGTACCTACCCTATTCTGGGTATGGCGTTCCTGCTCGTCTCACTACTGACCCTTGTGGGGCGAACACAAGCACAGAAATGGGAACTCTCTATCAGGGGAGAGAAGGTTACCCAACTCGGCAAGGTCGAGGGGCTGGACGGCGAAGTGAAAGTCTCTATTGAGGATAATACTCTAGTGCTCGACCTCGAGAATACCTACATAAGTTCCTCGGATGCCGAGTACGGGATTTTCTATAACGGCGAACTCCCTTTCACGATTCGCTGTAAGGGGAGCAGTAGGATAAGCCTCAATAAAAAAGGGGCTAAGGGGATCTGTAGCAATGCGCAGAAGGAGGTCTTTATCTTGGGAGATCCTGCGAGTGGTAGTCTCGGTATCTTTGCCGATGAGGGGATTGTGGTGGCTAAGGATCTCTCGATCGGTCTTCCTAGCTTGCATGTTAAGGCGGATAACGGAGACGCTATTGCCTGCTCTAAGTCAGACTCTGATGCGGAACTAGACTTTCATGATGGCGTGAAGTTACATCTAGAGAGCCAGAAAGATGGTACGACGGTAGTCTCTGGTTTTAAGAGTATGAAACCCGAGCTGGGGTTAGAGAACTATGAGCTCCGAAAGAACTATTACGCATACCGTGGACGAAAGCTCGTTAGACAAGATAACGGTCTTCCTGTCAAATACTTTGAAGTGCAGGTAACCCATGGCTTCCGTGGTTTCTACGTAGGCGGCGTGTCGGTTAAGCAAGCCAATGAGCAGAATATCCCTGTCGAGGCGGGGAAAGCCTCATATAATCCTACGACCCATACACTCACTCTAGAGAATGCCTCCATCAAGGCGGCAAAGAATGGGAGCGGTATTCGGAATCTTACCAACTCTGGACTGACGGTTCTGCTCAATGGCACGAACCATATTGTGAAGGGGGAGGATTCGCACCATGCTATTCAGATTGAGCAATCTACGGTATTGACGGGCGAGGGAACGCTGAATATCGCGGATAGCGAGCAGGGCATCTCTTTATCCCCTTCGACGAATATGACCGCGACGCTCACCGTGAAGGAGACTACGCTGAAAATACACACGAAGCAAGAGTGTATCTGTAGTTTTTCGCGAGACTCTTATCAGAACCTCGTTTTTGAAAAAGCAGAAGTAGCGCTCGAATCAGACACTAGAGCAGTTATTGACGGGCTTTCTGCATTCGCAACCATACAGACCACCTCTGCCACAGGATACGTCTTTGAAAAAGAGGCAAACGGTTACGGAACGCTGAAAGATAAAGTCGGGGGCGAGAAGTTGAAAAAGATAGCGTTTACCAAGGACAATACCGCCCCCACGCCCTATCCGCTCTTCATTTGTGGGGTGCAGGTGAATAGCGCCAATGCTGCGAACTTTACCCACGGGGTACTGAGTGGGGCGGTGAGCTATGATAATGAGAGTAAGACGCTCACCCTTACCAATGCGACCCTAGAGGCTGGCGACCAGATCGCAATAGACAATCAGGGGATTGATGAACTTAAGATTGTACTAGCCAGTGGCGGCAATGGGGTGAATGAACTCAGATGCTCGAAAGAAGACATCCCAGCGCTTAAGGTGGCTGCGCCCACTCGTATTAAAGGTGATGCTAAACCAGGAGATCCTGAGCGACGCCTAGACCTTGGCGAGAATGAACTCTTGATTGAGAATAACCTCTCGATCGACCATGCGATGGTAATGAGTCAGGGGTTTCTTCGTGGCGGAGCTTCTCCAAAACCGCACCTCAGCGTCTATGGCTTTGGTTTTAGAGGGAAAGGACTTCAGAATGTGGGGGAATTGGCATTACAGATGCAGGCCTCCATCATCAAACCTCAAGGGGCTACTTTTGACCCAGCGACAGGTTCGCTCTCTCGCGAGGGTGAGTGTGAGTTAGGGGTAAAGCACTATGGGCTGTACTTCTTCAACGTCCAAGTGACCGAACTCAATAGAAACGACTTGTTGGCAGCTGCGGGCTTCGATGCTTCGGCAGGGGGCTATGCGCGTTTTACTCCAGGAGAAGGCGGTAGCGCAAGCATCCTAGAGCTCAAGGGTCAGTTTACGAAACCAGAAGCCTCCTCTAAGGAGTGGAATGCGATTTATAATGAGGGCGAGAATCTCTTGATTCGCTACGAAGGGAAAGTTGTGCTCTCTGCCGCTTCACGTGGACTTTGGGTAAAAGCGCCTACCAAGTTGCAGGCAATGGATGCCTCCTCTAAATTTGAGTTGAAGGCAGGTCTAGAGTCGGGTATAGAGGTTGAGAATACGACCCTTACGATTCACGGACAGGTCGTTACTAGTGGTTTGTATTACGGAGTTCGTAGTCATGGTGCGGAAGCGAAGTTGTGGTTAAGTGCAGCTTCTCGCTTAGAAGCAGTGGGAAGTCTCAAGGGCTCGTTCTTTGGTAAGATTGAGGGGAATCCAAAGCCCGTGCTGAGCGAACCCGCAGGGGCGAAATACGAAGGCTCGGGCTTTGTGGTCGATGCTACGAATAAACCCGTCACTGCGAAGGTGGTCTTTACGGTGCCTCAGAGGGTCTATGAGATCTTTATTGGGGGGCAACAGCTTACCTCGGACAATATCAATGCTTTGACTCCTGCTACTTTTCCTGCGATTCAGCTGGGCGAAGGCGGCTCAGTAGTATTTGAAGAGAATAGTGAAGGGTGTCGCCTATCTCTTAAGAATGCGAAGATCGTCACAACTGGTGCTGTCGCTGCGATTCAGACGCAGGAGACACTCACTATTCATTCGTTCGGACAATGCGAAATCGCTTCGGGAGATGGGGCTGCGATACATGCAGCGGCAGATATCAAGTGTCTTGGTGGAGAGGATGCGAAGCTGACCATTGCCGCTAAGGGGGCTGCAGTAGAACTCGCAGACAATGTAAAAGCCGCTTTCGGCGGGGCGATGATTACGATCACGAGCCAAGCGGATGTGGCTATAAAGGGAGGGAACGGTTCCTCGTTTATTGCGGATCGCTTGCGCCTCAAGGGGGCTAGTGCGGTATGTTCTGGCGTGGAGTTCCGCTCTTTTGGTGCTGGGGGGATTGTCGCTCCGATTTTTGGGAGAATTACTCCGACAGGAGCAGTGGATGCGAATGATAACTCTGTCAATGAAGTGGAGTTTGATTGGGTAACCAATTTCGGGGTTGAGATTTGTGGACGTAGCATTCATAGCAAGAATTATAACCAACTCGAGAAGCTCCCTGGTGTTAAGATCGGCGAGGGTGGACATTTCTATTGCGAGACAGGGGAGCATATCCTTTTACTCTTTATGAGGAACGTGACGATTGAATATGACAACGCGATATCTTTTGGGGAAGGTTCTATTCTTTGTTTGGAGGGAGTCAATACCCTTCGTGTACCGAAAGGATACGGGATTGTATCTTCAAATATGCTTTTGATTCGCGGCGCTGGGGAGCTTAATATAGAGGCTATGGAAGGGGATGCGCTGGCAGCAGCTGATAGGCTTAGCGTAATGCAATCGACGCTCAATTTCAAGGGGAAAGGGGCTGGTATGCGTGTGAACGATTTGCAGGTGCAGGGGGCTACACTCTCGCTCACAGGTGAAGAAGGCTCACTCTTGAGTGAAAACGAAATCGTCTACAATGATGCGAAGCTTGAAAACGCAACCTACAAATATGATGCGTCGAAAAAGGCTATCGTAGATGACAAAGACAATATCGTAACCAGTGAGGTAAAGATCGTCCCCGAGGCGATTTACTACGCTCTTTCTGTTGCAGGAGTGCAGATAACTTCCAAGAATCTAGAGGGGAGTAGTAAATCTCTCAAATATAAATACGACCCAGAGAAGAAGCTCTTAACCCTCTCGGGTGAAGGAAAATCGAACGAGATACTCTCTAGTACAGTCTCCGATCTTACTGTGCGTATCGAGGGAGAGACTAAGATCGAGGGGGTCATTAACTTGGTCGGAAATACGACGTTTGAAATGGGCGAGGGGGCTTCGTTTACCCAAAAAGCGTCCGAACAGCTGCTCGAGTTCTTTGGGACACTCACCTTCAGGGGAGGGGAGTATACCTTCAGCTCTGAAGGTACTGGTATATGTGGCTACTCGGCGAATGGGGTGCTTCGTTTCGATAACGCGACGCTAGATGTTCAAACGGGCGTCCAACAAATCTCTGCAATTCTGTGCAAAAACATAGAGTTGGTAGAGAGCAAGATTACACACCCTGTAGGTGCTACCATTGAGACTTTGGAAATCGGTGGTTTTGAATACGAAGCTATTTGTGGCACAATGAACGGGAAAAAAGTGCCTGCCACGAAGGTTAGGATAGAGAAAGTCGTGTATGTACCGCTTACGGGGATTGCTTTCGACCATGCAAGCACGACGCTTACAGTCAACCAGACGTGGAATTTTGCTAATGCACTGCGTTTTACCCCAGCGAATGCTACGAACTGGAAGATAAAGGAGTGGAAAGTGACTGAAGGGAGCGAGAACCTCGAAGTGAATGCCGATGGCGTTGCCAAGGGCGTGAAAAAGGGTACTGCGAAGGTGGTTGCTATCAGTGAAGAGGGGAATCTTGAAGCCACCTGCACGGTAAAGGTGATCGAACTCAGTGAGTTTGTACCCCTTACGGGTATTTCGCTTACGGAGACGAGCTTGAAACTCAAGGTCGGGACGTCGGCAAATCTACGTTCGCTGGTAAAGTACACCCCCGACAACGCGACGAATAAGAACGTAAAATGGGCTGTGACCGAAGGTGGCGACAAGCTCGTTCTAGGTGCGAACGGTACGGTTACGGCTATGCAGGTAGCGGGTGTGGCAAAGGTGACCGTGAGAAGTAAAGAGGGCGGGCATACCGCAATCTGTGAGATAACGGTAACGACGGAAGATGTCCCCGTAGAGTCTATTACTGTATTGCCCTCTGCTGCGGACCTTACGGTAGGTGCTACGCAGCAGCTCTTGGTACGGGTGAACCCCCTAACGGCGACGAATAAGACGGCAACCTGGGCAGTAACCGAGGGGGCAGACGTCGTATCAGTAAGCGCTACGGGGTTGGTAACGGCTCTGAAGGAGGGTACGGCGAAGGTGACAGCTACCGTCGAAGGCAAGACGGCAACCTGCACGGTGAACGTTAAGGCTAAGGAGGCTCCTAAGACGCCAGAAGCGGTAGAGGATGCTGTATTGGCTAGCGTGGTGGTAGCGCCCAATCCGTTCTCTGCGCAGTTGCGGATTGAGAATCCTGAGGGTGTTGCAGCGACTTACGAACTGGTAACTCTTTCGGGTGTCGTGGTTCGTGCGGGTGTGCTGGAAGGTACGGAAACTGTGGTGGATAGCGAGGCGCTCCCCGCAGGGCTTTACTTCGTACGTGTGACGACTGAAAATGGCGCGCAGCGTGTGGTAAGGGTTGTTAAATACTAGCCTTTTTGTTCTCATGATTGGGAAGTCGCCCTCAAAAGGGGCGGCTTCTTTTTGTGTTAAAGGGGAGGCATGCTAGACGGGGGCTAAGGGCGGACGGCTCTGGGTTGTTGCCAATGTTCCCAATTGGGGAGTATTGTGTGTAAATTCTCTAAGAAGGGGCTGCCATGGTTTATTGGCACGGAATATGATAGGTATATTTACTGATGCATTTTCTGCAGAAAGTTAAGACCTTTGTCGTAGGAAAAAAGATAGCTTTTGTGTATCTTTGTACCTAACACGCTAGGAATATAAATAGACACAACAATGAACAACATGAAACGAGTTGTATTGCTTTCTGTCCTGTTGGGGGCAATGGCTCTCTCGTTACGAGCTCAGGAGAGCAGTCATAGAGAGCCTTCTTTTCTCCCCGCTGTCGGAGTTGCGGCAGTGGCGAATTATACCGTCGCTTGGGAGGCAGGGACGGTCGCAGCTGGGGTCGTTGCGAGTACAGACCAAAAGATTTTTCTTAATGCTGGTCTCGGGTCGATGATTCAGGGGTATGTCGAAAACCCTGTCGATGAGTCTAACCCCGATACGCCAGCTGTTCCTGGGGCTGTACAGACGTTGGCGCTACACGACGTGAACGCCTATCCGAATCCAGCCAAAGAGTTTGTCGAACTTGACCTGACGACTATCCGCGGTACGGTGGAGGTGGCGCTCTTCGATGCGATGGGGGTTTCCGTGTTGCACCAAACTGTAGAGGCTGACGCGAAGGTTCGTCTGCGACTCAGCAGTCTCGCCGCCGGGCTTTACATCGTTCGTGTGACGACTCCTGAGGGGACGCTCCTCGGCGTTACACGGCTTACGCTACAGCGCTAAAAATACCCGAACAGAAATAATAGACTAGAATCATGAACAAGTCTTTATGGCTGATAGCCGCAATGGCACTCGGGCTCACAGCCCAAGCGCAAACAGAGCCTAAACCTCTGCAAGAGGCGAAAGAGGTATTTGGCGATGTGGTTCGTATCAACCAGCTTCCGACGAACTTCAATTACCAAGCCCTGATAACAGAAAAGGGTGAGGTGGTGAAAGAGAGGGAATTAAAGCTGAAGATTACGCTCCTTAAGGATGCAGAAAAGCAATATTTTATTGAGGAGCATAATGTAAAGACCTCCTCCACGGGTTTGGTGAACCTCCTTGTGGGCACAGGGAAGGCTCTTAAGGGGACGCTTGCGGAGGTTGCGTGGGATGAGGGAATCTTCATCGCTATTGAGGCGGATTTTGGTGCGGGCTACCAATCTCTGGGTGCTCCCGTAAAAATGATGGCAGCCCCGTACGCACAGTGTGCTCTTTCGGCGCCCGTTGTGCGTGGGACGGGGTTGGATAAAGAGCAGCCGATCTTTCAAGTGCAGAATGCTGACGGCTTCCCCGTCTTTTCGGTTTATGAAGATGCGATTTCGGTGAACGTAGCTGAGGATGCGGAGGGGACACGCCGTCCTCGTGGCGGTTTTGCGGTACGTTCTTTCCAAGCAGTTCCTATGCGAGGTGACCAGCCGAAGTTTGAGGCAATCGAGCGTCTTAAGTTGGTGGATGGGAGTTTCCAAGCGTATATTGACCCTGTGCAGGATATGCGTCGCCCTCGTGGCGGCTTTGCGGTGATGACCCGAGATAACAGTCTGCGCGCCGGGAATCTCCCAAAGGGGGGAAGTGATGTCGTTTTGATGAATCTCTCACAGCGAGAGAGCTACTTTACGCTTGATAAGCGTATTGCTAGTAGCTCGTTGCAGGTACGTAACCGTTGTAATAATGACGAGGTGGTGTTGGCTTTTGCCAATAACGGTAAGATTGCGACGGGGCGAACGAAGGACGATGCGTTGGTCGAGGTGGGGAAGAATACGAGTCAAAATATTGTTGTAACGTGGCCTATTGAGGATGTTATGGCTACTCCTGCCACGCTCTTTTTCAATACGTTTATACGTTGGCGTACGCCGCATGTGACCTTTGATGGAAAGGACAATATCTCTTTTAGGATAAAACTCATTAACCTTGAAGGGAAAAAGCGCATTACCGACTATCTCTCGGTGGGGTATTACAAGGGGAAGGATGATGCGTTGGTTTATGGTATCTTCTTGAAACCTGACGTGGATATGCACGGCGATACGGAGATACCAGAGGGGAAGATTCGCATTAGCAGTATTACTAACCCCAACCTCTTCAAAACGATAGATTTTACGAACCCGTATATGATGGATACCATCAATCTGATGGCAGATCGTGCACGCATCAAATTGGGGCGTGATACTCAGACTCGTGTGGCGCTCTCTTGTGTACGCGAAGGATATACGGAAGAGTATCAAGAGTTTTTGCGAAATGTAGATATTAAGGTGGAGCCTCGCAAGGCAGATGAGCTCCTACCGAATGAGTCGCCTACAAATTACAAAGCGATGGATGGCGCATTAGTCTTCTCGCTCAATGGTACGGAGTTGACCATGAAAATCGTGGATCAGAAGAAGTTCACGGAGGCTTTGGGAACATTTACTGGAGAGGTTGAGGTTAATGTCCCGATTTGGTATAAATATCCTGAGAATCTCGTTGCTAAAGTGAAGAATGGCGGGAAGGTAAGGAAGATTTATAGCCCAGGGTATATAAACCTCCTCGTAGAAAAATAGTTTTGTATTGGAATTTTGAACAAGCCGGAAATATGAAAAAGCAGGTATTATTTTTAGCAGCCGCTATGCTGCTTGCTCTCTTCGCAAGTGCGCAAGAGACGCCCGCTACGCC
>CAJPTV010000092.1 GCA_905373665.1 Bacteroidia bacterium | reverse complement strand
CCGCTAAATAACTGGAATGTGGGCAAGGTGACCGACATGAGCCAGATGTTCGCTGATTGCAAAGCCTTTAACCAACCATTAGAGCAGTGGGATGTGAGTAAGGTGATCGACATGGGGCGCGAGGCCAATGGTGGGATGTTCTCTGACTGCAAAGCCTTTAACCAGCCATTGGGAGCATGGAAGCTTCAGACTGCTATAGGAGGTCTGTCAGGAACTGCTATGAGTGTAGAGAACTACTCCCAGAGCCTAATAGGATGGGCAAAACAGACCGATGGTGCATCGGATATCGATTTTCGCTGGGATGTAGAAGGGCTTGTCTATAACGATGCGGGGAAAGAGGCTCGTAAAAAGCTTATCGCTCGTCGTGGTTGGAAATTTTACGGTGATGTTTATAAGCCCAGTGAAAAGGTCGCTATCACCCTCGCCAAGGAAGGCGAAGGCACACTCACTATCGAGGGCTACAACGACGAGGCTCTCCAAGCAGTAGCAGAAGGCACAGAGCTCACAGTAACTGCTACGCCAAAAGATGGGTATACGCTTACCTCTCTTACGGCAGGCTCGCTGGACATCCTTGCTACGAAGAAGTTCACCGTGACGGAGGCTGTGACAGTAAAGGCGGTGTTTAAGAAGACAGTGGCTATCTCCCTCGCTAAAGAAGGCGAAGGGACTCTCGCAATCAAGGGCTACAGTGACGCGGCACTCCAAGCAGTAGCAGAGGGTACAGAGCTTACGGTAATTGCTACGCCAAAAGAGGGCTACATGCTTACCTCACTTACGGCAGGCTCGCTGGACATCTTTGCTACGAAGAAGTTCACCGTGACGGAGGCTGTGATGGTAAAGGCAGTGTTTAAGAAGACAGTGGCTATCTCCCTCGCTAAGGAGGGTGAAGGGACTCTCGCAATCGAGGGCTACAGTGATGCGGCACTCCAAGCAGTAGCAGAAGGTACAGAGCTCACGGTAATCACTACGCCCAAAGCGGGCTATACGCTTACCTCACTAATGGCAGGCACGCAAAATATTCTTGCTACGAAGAAGTTCATAGTAACGGGGGCAGTGACGGTAAAGGCGGTGTTTAAGACCATTGAGGAAGCTCCGAAGGTAGCAATTACCCTCGTTAAGGAAGGTGAAGGCACACTCGCAATCGAGGGCTACAACGACGAGGCGCTCCAGAAAGTAGCGGTGGGCACAGAGCTCACTGTAACTGCTACGCCAAACGATGGGTATACGCTTACCTCTCTTACGGCAGGCACGCAAAATATTCTTGCTACGAAGAAGTTCATAGTAACGGGGGCGTTGACAGTAAAGGCGGTGTTTAAGAAAAAAGAGAACAACGGTGGAAATAATGGTGGTGGTTGGCAGCCTCCGACGCCGAAAGCGGTAGAGGATGTGGTATTAGCCTCGCTCGCTGTTGCGCCTAATCCAGTTACCTCGCTGTTGCGGATCGAGAATCCTGAGGGTGTAGCGGTGCGTTATGAGCTCGTTAATGCCTCGGGGCTCGTGATGCGTTCTGGGGCGTTCGCTACCACCGAGGTGTTTGTCGATACCGAAGCTCTCCCCGCAGGGCTCTATTTTGTGCGTATAACGGGGCAAAATGGCGCGAAGAGGGTAGAAAAGGTATTCAAGTACTAGTCTTGCGTAAATGTAGCGTAAAAAGCGCCCGTTTCTTTACAGAGGCGGGCGCTTTTACGTTAAGGACGCCGAAGACTCCCCCTTAGCGCTCTTTTTCCTACCTTTACCAACGTAACCAATCACTCCGTAAGCAATGGAAGAAAAGCGTTTGAAACTCCCCGTCGGCATACAAGACTTCGTAGAATTGCGCAACTACAACGCCCTCTATATCGACAAAACGGAGTATATCTGTCACCTAACCCAAGACTTCAAATACGCCTTTCTGAGCCGTCCGCGCCGTTTCGGTAAGAGTATGCTGCTCTCTACCCTCGCCTCCTATTTCGAGGGGAGGAAAGAGCTCTTTAAGGGACTCTACCTAGAGCACGCCGAGGAGGAGCTCGCACAGCAACAGGGACGCGAGGCGTGGGGGCAGCATCCTGTCTTCTACCTAGATTTTACTACGGGGAATTATACTCAGCCTAACGAAGTCTTTGCGTTGCTACATTTCACCTTTTCTAAATATGAAAAGCGTTTTGGGATAACCATAGCGCCAGAACATGAAAAAGCATTAGGGGTTCGCTTTGAACAGCTTATCCAAGCAGCCTACGAGCAGACGGGTAAGCGGGTCGTCGTGTTAGTGGACGAGTATGACAAACCCCTCCTGCATAATTTCAATAAGGAGGAGGCTGCCCAACAGCACGAAGCCAATCTAAATACCCTAGCCTCAGTCTTCGCCGTACTGAAGAGTTGCGACCGCTACCTGCGTTTCGGACTCATTGTAGGGGTTACTCGCTTTGCCCGCGTGAGCATCTTTAGCTCGGTCAATAACCTTGTCGATATCAGTATGATGGACAACTATGCGGGGCTCTGTGGGATTACCGAACGGGAGTTGGAAACGAACCTCATGCCCGAGATCGAGGCGCTCGCAAACGCCAATGACCTATCCGTCACGGCAACTCTTGCCCAGCTTAAGAAAGAATATGACGGGTATCGCTTTTCTAAAAAGGGAGAGAATGTCTATAACCCTTTTAGTGTGCTCAACGTCCTAAATAATAAGGAGTTTGGTCACTATTGGTTTACTGCGGGGACGGGCAGCTACCTCGCAAGCTTCCTCGAAGGGGCTGAGCTAGATATCCCGTCCCTCGACGGGGGAATCGAATACAGCGCTCAGGAGCTCGAGCATTACAAAGCAGTGCGCGAGGATGCCGTCCCGATACTCTTCCAAGCGGGCTATCTCACCATCCAAGAATACATCCCCGACGAGAAACTCTACCGCCTCCGTTTCCCTAACAACGAGGTGCGCTATGCCTTCCTGAGTGTCCTCTTTCCCAGTGTCTTTCCAGAGAATAGGATTAACACCAGTCGGGTCATTATCCAGTTTAAGCGTGCCGTCGTTGCGGGCGATGTCGATGGTTTCATGGCGCAGCTCCGTAGTTTAATCGCAGGGTGTCCCTACGGCAAAAACCGCGCAGCCACCGAGGATCATTACCAGACGGCAGTCTACCTGATCTTCAAACTCATGGGCGAGTTTGTCCTAACCGAGATGCACGCTGCCAAGGGGCGTGCCGACTGTGTTGTCTTTACAGACAAGAGAATTTACATCTTCGAGTTTAAGCTCTGGAGCTCGGGTACGCCAGAGGATGCCATCGCACAAATTAAAGCACAGGGTTATGCCACCCCTTACTTAACCGATGGGCGCGAGGTGGTACTCATTTGGGCAAGCTTCGACGAGGAGCAGCGCACCCTAGGGGCATGGGTCGTGGAACGGCTGTAGCGTTAAGAAGCGCCCGATGCGCAAGGCATTGTCCGTTTTCGGACACCCCTTTTTACTCATCTCCCTAGTAGCTGTGGGCGTTTACCATCTTGGCACATTGTTCGCAGGGCGTTTAAGTAACGAAATACTGCGTTTTAGATGAAAGTGGTACTATTACTCCCTCTCCTCTTCGTTTCGCTGAATTTGATCGCTGTCGTGCGCAATTTACCGATGGAAGAGGCTATCGCTCTTGCCCGCCGACAATCCGTCTCCGCAGCCACGGCACGAAATCAGTTGCGTGCGGCACATTGGCGCTACGTCGCACACCGTGCGAATCTCTTGCCCGAGGTCTCGTTTACAGGCTACCTGCCCGACTTCAAGCGGGGCTATAATCTCTACCAGAATGCGCAAGGGGGCTATCAGTTCGTACGCACCAATGTGATGAAGCTCAACGGCGAGCTCTCCGTGGTGCAAAACATCCCGTGGACGGGCGGGACGATCGGCATCGCCAGTTCGCTCGAGCGGGTTACGACCTACGGCGAGAACCGTTCGCAGAAGTTCCTGAGCGTCCCCGTGACGATCACCCTTAACCAACCCATCTTTGGCGTAAACACCTTTCGGTGGGAAAACAAGATAGAGCCGCTCCGCTACAAAGAGGCGCAACAGAACTACATGAACGCCGTCGAGCAGACCACGCGCGAGGCGATCAAACGCTATTTCGATTTGCTCATCGCCCAAGAGCGTCTCACCTCGGCTTGGCAGAACGAACGCAATGCGGAGAAGCTTTACGACATTGCCCAAGTGCGGCGTTCTAACGGCGAAATCTCTACCAACGACGAACGACGCCTGCAACTCAACCTCCTGAGTGCGCAATCCATCCGCACGGAGGAGGAGACGAACTGGCGGGCGCAGCTCTTTCGTCTGCAGTCTTTCCTTGGGTTAGGGAGTGGCGACACGCTCCGCGTCTCTCTCGCTACGTTGGGCAAGCAGGCCCCCCTGCTCTTTTCCGAGGTTATGGCTTACACGCGCGAGAACCACTCCTTTGACCGCTATGCCGAGCGGACGCGCCTAGAGTCAGCCTATTCGGTGGCGAAAGCGAAGGGCGAACGTCACCGTATCGATCTTTTTGCCAGCGTTGGCTACACGGGGCAAGATGAGGCACTCACGCCCGCTTATGAAAAGCTCATTGACAACCAGCAGGTACGGGTCGGTCTCCGTATCCCTATCCTCGACTGGGGGAAGCGAAAAGGTAAGGTTCGCACAGCGGAGTGGGATCGGGAGGTGGTCGAAACGCAACTCCAGCGCGAAGAACAGACCTTCGAGCAAGATATCTACATCCTCGTCGAACGGTACAACAACCAGCAGCAGCAGCTCCGCATCGCCGAGGCATCGGATTCTATCGCCCAGTTACGTTACCAAACTTCAATTGAAGTATTTTTGCTAGGGAAAATCGGGGTGTTAGAACTCAACGATGCGCAGCAGTCGAAAGACGATGCTCGGTTGCGACGCATCCGCCAGCAGTGGCAGTTCTGGGACTACTTCTACCGCATCCGTGCCCTAACCCTACACGACTTTACGGGCGAGCGCCCCGTGGAAAACGAGTTAGAGGAACTGGTGAAAGATTAGTGCCTGGGTCGCCTACCCAAGGTATCCAGCGTAAGTCGGCTACCTAAGGGTCGTGCGGCGTACGCTGTGCGGAAGGAAGAGGTTCAGCGCCCCACGAAATCGGTCATGATAGATACATGCGCTTTGAACTATTGAAACAAGACGCCGCGACACACGCTCGGCTCGGGGTGCTCCATACGCCGCATGGCGAGGTCGCTACGCCCCGCTTTATGCCCGTAGGGACACTGGGGGGGGTGAAGGGCGTTTTGCACGAATCGCTCCGCACGCAAACCGACGCGCGCATACTGCTCGGCAATACCTATCACCTTTACCTCCGTCCGGGGCTTTCCACACTGCGCGCCGCAGGGGGCTTACACGGCTTTTGCGGTTGGGAGGGACCGCTCCTGACCGACTCGGGAGGCTTTCAGGTATTCTCCTTAGCAGGACAGCGCAAATTGAGCGAGTTCGGGGCACGCTTCCGTTCCCATATTGACGGTGCTCCCCACCTCTTCACCCCAGAGCGGGTGGTTAATATCCAGCGGGTCATCGGGGCAGATATCATGATGGTGCTGGATGAGTGTCCGCCGGGCGACTGCGAACGGAAATATGCCCAAGCCTCCCTAGCGCTTACCCTTCGTTGGCTTGCCCGCTGTTTTGCCCAGTATCGGCGTACGCAGGGGTTGTATGGCTACGAACAGGCGCTCTTCCCGATTGTGCAAGGGGCGGCTTACCTCGACCTACGTACGCAGAGCGCCGAGGCGTGTATGCGTTACGATGCGGCAGGTTACGCGATTGGCGGCTTGGCGGTGGGCGAACCTACCGAGGTGATGTATGCCGTCCTCGAACACCTGAACCCCATTCTTCCCAAAGAGCGCCCGCGTTACCTGATGGGCGTCGGGACGCCCGCTAACCTCGTAGAGGCGGTGGCGCGCGGGGTAGATATGTTCGACTGTGTGATGCCGACCCGCAACGCGCGTAACGGGATGCTCTTTACTTGGGACGGGATTATCAACATCCGTAACTGGAAGTGGCGCAATGACTTCACGCCGCTCGATGCCCACAGTGCGCTCGAGTGTGACCGCCGCTACACGCGCGCCTACCTGCGCCATCTCTTCGTCTCGGGCGAGATGCTTGGGGCGCAAATCGACTCACTACACAATGTCGGTTTTTATTTGTCGTTAATGGCAGAAGTACGCGCCCAAATCGCTGCGGGCACCTTTGCTGCGTGGCGTAAGCGTATCGTCCCCCAACTTGAACAACGATTATGAAGAGTCTACGCATTACGACCCTCGACTGGTATATCATTCGCAAGTTCCTTGGTACTTATTTCTTTGCCATTGCGCTTATTCTTGCCATTAGCATTGTCTTTGACATTGCGGAGAAGATTGACGACTTTATGGCTAAGGATGCTCCCCTGCGCGCTATCGTCTTTGACTATTACCTCAATTTCATCCCCTACTTTGCCAACCTCTTTAGCTCGCTCTTCATCTTCATTACGGTCATCTTTTTTACCTCGAAGATGGCCGCGCGGACGGAGATTATCGCCATCCTTAGCAGTGGCGTAAGCTTTCGGCGGCTGCTTTATCCTTACTTCCTTTCGGCGTTCTTTCTCTTCCTGCTTTCGGTCTTTTTGTCCAATGTGGTAATTCCGCCCGCCAATCGGACGCGCATAGACTTCATCCACAAGTACGTTACACGCCCGAACTACAAAGACCAGTACGATATGCACAAGCAGGTGCGTCCGGGGCTCTTTGTCTACATGGAGTCTTACAACCCTGTTTCGCGCCTTGGCTATCAGTTTGCCCTTGAGCAGTTTGACGGCGAGCGGCTTCTCTCCAAGCTTCGCACCAACTACATCGAGTGGGACTCGGTGAAAGAGAAATGGCATACGGGGAACTACTACATCCGCCACTATACTGACTCGGGCGAGCGGATCGAGCAGGGCTTTGGGCTCGATACGACGTTTTATCTGTTGCCTGCTGACCTTGCCCATACCGATCTTGATATAGAGTCGATGAACTACCACGAGCTCAATGACTACATCGCCGAGCAGGAGTTGCAGGGCTCGAGCTACGTAAGCAGTGCCTATATTGAGAAATATAACCGCGTGGCGCAGCCTTTCATGGCTTTTATACTGACGCTGATCGGGGTCTCGGTCTCCTCGCGTAAAGAGCGAGGCGGGATGGGCAAACACCTCGGCTTTGGGATGGGGCTGAGCTTTTCTTACATCCTTTTTATGCGCTTCACCACGATGTTTGCTATCGGGAGTACGCTGTCGCCCTTTGTGGCGGTGTGGCTTCCGAACGTGGTCTTTGCTGGTGTAGCGGTGGTGTTGTATCGGTTAGCGCCGAAATAGTTTTGTCTGTCTGGATTTTTGTTGTACCTTTGTGGCGCTAGTTATTTCTGGTTAGTTGTTTTTGTTAGGTTTAACCTCTGGGAGTCGGGCACTCTCGGAGGTTTTTTTGTACCCTGCAGCAACCCCCGTTGGGGTCGTGACAACCGAACGCAGATGAACAGCCCGCCCGTATCCGCCGGACGGGCGGGGGTTAAGGAGGGGGGAGAGTAAAGGTTAATCTGCAAGGCGCGGCGTTTTAATGGCGCGAAGCGCCATGTCCCACGGTTTCACCATGGGCTAAAAGTACCCACCCCATCCAGTAGGTGGGGTTCAAAGCGGTATGTAGTTTTAATGGCGTCCCCGAAGGGGACGGGAAGAATCGAGAAGGCGGCACGCCGTGCCGAGTTGCGGGCGTAGCACGCTACGCCCCTACAAAAAATTGAGAGACAGGAGGTTAAGTGGACTGGCGGAAGTGAAGGAGGAACTAGGCGGCTACGCTTAGGCACATCAGAAAGGCGTAGTCTTGTTGTAAGAGGGACGCTTTAATAGCAACAGGCGTAGCCCTCACACTCTGAGGATGCTACGCCTGCCTTGTATAGATGAAGAAACTATTGCTACTCTTGGACGCGTGTGAGCGTATAGCGCTTTTGCAGCTCAGGGAGTTCCCAGTTCTCGTTCACCATTAGGATGTCGCCATTCGCCAAGTGCATGAAGCGTAGATCTGGCGTGTTGGTGAACTTACAGAGAATCCGTTCCCGGTTCTCATCTTCAAACGAGAAAGTCCCTTTTTCGGAAATCGGCGTAAGGTCGGGGTTCTCAAATAGACAGTTCATGGAGAGAGAACCGTCTTTCTCAAACTCGATGGTATAGGTGCAGCCACTATTATCTGCACCCGGGAGAGTGCCTTTGTAGCTGCCTGCGAGCGAACATGCGCCTCTCTTGTAGCAGGCACACTTCCCGTCACACTGCTGCTGACATGCTCCTTTGGGTTGGGACGTCGATACTTGCACATTGGCGGCGTTCGCTGTGCTACTAGATTGCTTTGTGCCATTACCACAACAGCCCGTGAGCGAAAACGCAGCAAGTGAAAGAAGCGCGCCAAGGAAAGCATTCCATGTCATCTCCTTTAGCCTTTATATGTGTTCTTTTCCTCTTACTACGTTTCTTTTGATACTGTCCTAAAAAAGTGTGTAAGCTCCATTTATATTAACTTGGAGGTGTA
>CAJPTV010000091.1 GCA_905373665.1 Bacteroidia bacterium | reverse complement strand
ACGGCTATGAGCTCAAAGAGCTTAAGGCGAACGACGTAGACATCAAGGCTACGAAGAAGTTTACCGTAACAGCAGCTACCACGGTAACGGCCGTGTTTGAGAAGAAGCAAGGGGGAAAAGACAAGGACGACAATAAGGACAAAGAGCCAGGGAAGCCCGGAACGGCGGTAGAAGACGCCGTATTGGCGGGAATCTCCGCAGCCCCTAATCCGTTTACCAACCAGTTGCGGATCGTCAATCCTGAGGGCATTGTAGCGCGTTATACGCTAGTTAATACCTTAGGGGGAGTTGTTCGTTCTGGTGCATTGTCAGGTACAGAGGTTGTGGATACAGAGGCGCTCCCCGCAGGGCTCTATTTCGTGCGCGTAACAGGGCAAAACGGTGCGACGCGAGTGTTAAGGGTAGTCAAATAGAGAGTGTTCTATCTTTTTATGTTGAGAAGCCGCCTCTGCTAAGGGGTGGCTTCTTTTTTTTGCGAAGCTCAATGGGATTAGCGCCAAGCACGGAGTCTATGGCTTAACGTTACTTAGATTGATATTAAATATGCGTCGTATCTTTGCACACAAACAATATGGTTTTACAAGATGAAGAAAACACTGCTTTTACTCATGCTACTCATCGTAGGGCTGGGCGCTACATGGGCACAGAATAACCCTTTTATGGCGACTTGGACGTCGGATGCCGAGGGGAAGATCTTCCTCCCCGTCAAGGGCGCGAACTGGAAGCTGGAAGTCCTCAAAGGGGCGAATGTGGTAAAGGAAGCGACCGTGGCGAGCTCTGACGAGAATGCGAATATCTACGTTGTAGACGGTCTTGAAAAAGGGAAGCCGCACACGGTAAAGATTTACCCAGCGGGGGTTGAGTACATCCGTTGTGGCACGGATAAGGCACAGGAGACTGCCAAGCGCCTGCTTCGTATTCAGGATTGGGGTGACATCAAATGGACAACCATGGAGCGCGCCTTTGCGGGTTGTGCAAACCTTACTTCTGCAAACAGTGGCGTGCCGAATCTGTCAGGAGTTACGAGCTGTAAGGAGGTGTTTAAGGGGTGTACGGCATTGACCTTGTCCCCCAATAACTGGAACATGGAAAATGTAGAGGACATGGAAAACATGTTCGACGGCTGTAACTATTACAACGCTACTATGGAGGGATGGACGCTCGCCAAAGCCAAGAAGATAAGCTTCGGGGAGGTAAAGAAGTTCTCGCTAAAGAACTACGAGAAGACCCTCATCGGCTGGGCAAAGAACGCAAAGACCGCATCGGGGGTAGTCTTCAATGCGAACAAACTACTCTATAGCTCCGAAGAGGCAAAAGCTGCGCACGACAAGCTGGTGAACGAGAAGGGGTGGACTATTACGGGCGATAAGTATATTCTCTTTAAGTTCAAGCAACCCCTCTACTACTGCAAGAAAGAGAACACTATTAACGTGGAAATAGAAGCTGCGGAGGGGATTGACAAGAGCCAGATCAAGTACAGTGTACCCGGAGAGCATGAAGATGGCTACAAAGTTATCAAAGTAGAAGACCAAGCCTCTGCAAAGATTAAAGGGCTTAAGGACGGCAATGCCGTATTAACAGCAAAAGTGAAGTATGATGGGATGGATCTCAAAGCGACTTGCAATGTCGTTGTCAACGAGAAGGGAGAGGCTTCTACCTACAAACTCAATCTTAAGCAAAGCGGTACGGGCACGGGGGCGCTCAACGTACGTAAGAAGGAGAATGGCGAGAAGCTTGCTCTGGGTGAGCACACCCTCCCAGAAGGGACGGTGCTCCTTGTCAACGTAGATTATAACAAGAGCCTCGCGTCACTCGAACTAAAAATCAATGGCGAGAACAAGACCAGCGCGATAGACTATGGCGACCATAAGCTAACCCTAGACAAGGATTACACCATCGAGGCAGTACTCACGGAGATTAAGCAGTGGAAGGTAGAGTTCGCAGCCGCGCAGAACGGTACAATGAGCGTGCAGGGTAAAAACAGCGCGCAACTCGAGGCAGGCAAAGAGAATAAGACCCCCAATGGCACGCTGGTCGTTGTCTCTTTTAACCCAGCGGCAGAGCACGTCTTCGAAGAGTTCCGTATCAACAAGAAAGCAGAATCCGTAACGGGGAATACGCATAGCTTTACCTTGGACAAGGATGTCGTCCTCGAAGCCTTCTTTAGCAAGGCTGATGAACGTTCGGTAGTATTAAACATTGCAGAAGGCGCTACCAACGGCTCGGTAATGGTAGGCGATAAAGCCTTAACTGCGGGCATCAACAAGGTGACGAAAGACTCCAAGCAAAAGGTAACGGTAAAAGCTAACGAGGGTTATCGTGTGAAGAGCTTTACCATTGCAGGCGAAGATAAGCTTGCTGAGGCAGCGGCGGGTGCAGAGGTGACCTTTGACAAGGTGGTGGATATAGCCGTCGCATTTGAAGAAGAAACGACCAAAATACACCTCAATTGGACTGCTCCCGAGGCAGCGCAAGGGACGCTCGCCGTTCGTAACCACAAGGACGAGGCAGTGAACAGTGGCGAGGAGGTACTCATCCGTACGACCATAAAGGTTGAGGTTGTTCCGACAGAGAAGTACAACCTCGTCGAGCTAAAGGCAAACAACGACGACCTTTTGCCAACAAAGAAGGGGGATGTCTACACCTACACCGTAGGGACAACAGACGTCACGCTTACCTATCGCTTTGAGAAAAAGCCCGTCTTAGAGACCGTTAAGGTGCGCTTTACCGCCCCAGCGGCTACCGAGGGAACGCTCACGGTGACCGACGCCGACGGTAAGGCGGTAGCCAACGAAGGAGAGGTAAAGAAGAATACGACCATTACCATCAAGGCAGCGCCTGCGGCAGGCTATAGCCTTAAGTCTTTAACTGCGAACAAGAAAGACCTGAAGCCCAAGTACGACGAAAAGACCCATAGTGTCTCCTTTGCCGTAGAGGAAGAGGACGTAACGATAGCGGTCGAGTTTGAGAAGTCCGCTCCCACTCCTAGCGAAGAGGACGTAGAGGTTACGCTAACGGTCACGGGCGAGCTCAATGGGAAGGTGAAGGTTGGCGAGAAGGAGCTCGTGAGTGGCGTAAACAAGGTGAAGAAGGGCGAGACGCTGAAGGTGACCGCTAAGGCTAATGACGGATTCCAATTGAAGACGTTTACCATTGACGGCGTCGATAGGCTTGCAGAGGCAGAGACTGGCATTGCTATAGCCTTTAAGCAAGCGGTTGCGATCGCTGTGGAGTTTAAGACGAAATCAGAAGGGGGGGATGAGAAGGTTACCCTTACGGTTGTGCAGCCACAAGACGGCGCTATCGTGGTAAAGGCGAGCGATGGTAAGGTGTTGGAGAATGGGGTAAAGATTGAAAAGAGTACTATCACCATCACCGCTACCCCGAGTGCACAGTATGAGCTTGAGTGGTTGAAGGCAAATAACGAAGACCTCACCACCAAGGTAGACAAGAAGACCCACAGTGTGCAGTATGAGGTAAAGGCAGACGTGACCATTCGGGCAAAGTTTAAGAAGCGTAATGGAGGAGACAGACCCACGCCGCCAATTGCGCCTCCGTCAACAGGTGTAGAAGATGCGCTCCTTGCCAATGTGATGGTAGCCCCTAATCCGTTTACCAGCCAGTTGCGGATCGTTAATCCTGAGGGCGTTGTAGGGCGTTATACGCTAGTCAATACCTTAGGGGAAGTCGTTCGCTCTGGAGCATTGTCGGGTACAGAGGTTTTTGTGGACACGGAGGCGCTCCCTGCAGGTATTTATTTCGTTTGTATAAAGATTCAAGGGGGTGCAAAACGTTCGATAATGGCAATTAAGCACGAATAAAACACTCTCTATACTCAATAACGGAAAGTGTGTCAAAATGCAAATAGTCGTTTTCAACAAGAACGTCGCTTGTCGTATAGCAATACAACTATCTGATTCTCCGTTGATATATGCGACACACTTCCTTTTTGCGTTAGTGGTACGCAGCGCAGTGTCATTGAGAGGAGATGGGGTGGTACGAGCCTCTGAAAGGGGTGGTACTAGTGTTGAACGTAGGATTGGTGAGTGTAAACTGCGTATTACTTGAGGTTAAAGAGGAGCACGTAAATGGGGGTGTGTGAGATCATCATGTACCCCCATTTTTGTGCGGTTACGGGGCTATCAGATTGATTTCAACCAGAGTGCTATTTTTGCGTAAAAGAAAAATAATATTACTGAGATGAAGAAGGTGTTGCTTTTACTTACCCTATTCATAGTAGGAATTTGGGTTGCATGGGCGCAGAACCGTCCCTTTATCGCGTATTGGGGGGCAAACAGTAAGGGAGAGCTTCACCTCCCTGTCAAAGGCACAAACTGGAAGTTGGAAGTTTGGAAGGACGGCAATAAAGTTAAGAGTGAGACTGTGGAATATTCTGACGAGAATGACAAAATCCATGTCGTGCAAGGTCTTATAGGCGATGTTTCCTACGATGTATGGATTTACCCTGAAGGAGTAGAGTATATCCGTTGTGGTAGTGATAAGGCGAAAGAGACCGCAAAATTATTGTTGAATATTAAGGAGTGGGGTGACATCAAGTGGACTAGTATGGAGCGCGCCTTTGCAGGCTGCACGGCGCTCTATAATGCAAGTCAAGGAGAGCCCGACCTCTCGAAGGTGAAGAGCTGTAAAGAGATGTTTAAAGGGTGTGTGCAGTTTAAGGCATCTCTCAATACTTGGAACATGGAGAGTGTCGAGAATTTAGAAAACATGTTCGATGGCTGTGGGGAGTATACCTACCATCTGGCGAGTTGGACACTTGCGAGCGCTAAGAAGATTAGCTTCGGGAAGGTGGCTAAATTCAATAAAAACGCTTATGAACAGACCATCATCGGCTGGGCAAATAACCCAAGAACTGCATCGGATGTCGTCTTTGACGCTAAAGGTATGCTCTACAGCTCTCTGGAAGCAAAAGCTGCGCACGACAAACTGGTGAACGAGAAGGGGTGGAAAATCACTGGCGACAAGTATATCCTCTTCAAGTTTCACCAACCCGTCTACTACTGTAAGGTAGGGAGCTCGATTAACGTAGGGGTGGATTTTGCGGACGGCATCGAAGAATCGAAGATTCGGTATACTACGCCTGTAGGAAACCAAGTGATTAAGGTGCTAGATCAAGAGACTGCAGAAATCGGAGGGAGCGAGCTCGGTAAGGCGACACTGACGGCAAAGGTGAAATATGGTGAGTTAGACCTCGAAACAACCTGTGAGATCATCGTCAACGCAACTGGGGAAGCCCCGAAGCGCCAATTGGTATTGATGCAAAGCGGTACGGGCGCAGGGGAGCTCAATGTACGTCCGAAAAAGGGGGGTGCTAAGCTTGAGCTGGCCACTTACGAATTTACAGAGGGGACTAAATTCCTCGTCAATGTAGATTATGACAAGAACCTAGCTTCGCTCGAACTCTATATCAATAATGAAAACAAAACCAGCTTGATAGGCAGTGGTGATTATGAGTTAACCCTAGATAGGGACTACACCATCGAGGCGATACTCACGGAGATTAAGCAGTGGAAGGTCGAGTTCGCAGCACCACAAAACGGAACAATGAGCGTGTTGGGGAAAGATAGCGCACCTCTCGAGGCTGGCAAAGAGAATAAGACCCCAGACGGCTCGCTGATCGTTGCGATCTTGGAGGCAGATGCGGGCTATGTCCTCGAAGCCTTCCGAATCGACAAAAATGTAAAGAAAGTATCAGAAGACAATACGTATACCTTCGAGCTGAAGCAAGACGCGGTACTCGAAGCCTTCTTCAGCAAGGAGAATGAACGTTCTGTCGTATTAGACATCGCGGGCGGCGCTACCAACGGTACGGTGAAGGTCGGCAATAAGAGCTTGAGAGAGGGGATCAACAAGGTGGTTAAGGACTCTTGGCAAAAGGTAACGGTAAAAGCCAACGAGGGCTACCGAGTGAAGAGCTTTACTATTGCAGGCGAAGATAAGCTTGCTGAGGCTGAAACGGGCGTAGAGGTAACCTTTGACAAGGTCGTGGACATTGCGGTAGAGTTTGAGAAGGAAACGACCAAAATACACGTCAATTGGACTGCTCCTGAGGTTAACGAGGGGACAATCACGGTTCGCAACTACGAGAACGAAGAAGTGAGTAACGGCGGCGAGGTCGTGATTCGTACGACAATAAAGGTTGAGGTTATACCGTCCAAAAAATACAATCTTGTTGAGCTAAAAGCAGGAAATGTTGACCTCTTGCCAACAAAGAAGAGGAATGTCTACACATATATAGTTGAGACTACGGATGTTACACTGACATATCGTTTTGAGCCCAAACCAGTTCCGCCGACCGTTAAGGTGCGCTTTAACGTTCCAGCGGCTACTGAGGGGACGATCACGGTGACGGATGCTGAGGGCAATGTCGTAGCTAACGGGGGCGAAGTAAAGAAGAACACGCTTATTACTATCAAGGCAGTACCTGCAGCAAACCACAGCCTTAAGATTCTAAGAGCGAACAGAACGAACCTCGTGCCTCACTACAATGCAAGCACCCATATCGCGCCCTTTACCGTAAAGGAAGACGATGTGACCATCGTGGTAATGTTTAAGAATGATTCTTCCTCGCAAGAGGAGGTTACTGTCACCCTTAACGTTAATGGCGACCTTAACGGTAACGTGTTGGTAGGCTCGAAAGAACTTGTAAGCGGACCGAACAAGGTGAAGAAGGGTAAGCGGCAGAAGGTTACGGCGAAAGCAAATACGGGATCAAGACTCAAGACCTTTACCATTGATGGAGTCAATAAGCTTGCTGAGGCAAGAACGGGTGTGGATATCGCCTTTACGCGAGCCGTCACGATCGCAGTGGAGTTTGAGGCTATAACTCAAGAGGAGGGTGACAAGACGGTTGTCCTCACGATCGTGCAGCCTCAAGATGGGGTGCTCGAGGTAGTAAAGGCGAGTGATGGTAAGACGTTGAAGAGTGGGACGAAGATTGAAAAGGGGGCTATCAACATTACCGTCAGACCGAATGAACAATACGAGCTCGAGTGGTTGAAGGTGAATGAGGAAGACTTCACCGCCAAGGTCAACAAGCAGACCCACTGTATGCAGTATGAGGTAAAAGCCGACGTTACCATTCGGGCAAAGTTTAAAAAGGGAGCGGACGATCCTTCTACGGCTGTGGAAGATGCGTTCTTGGCTAATGTGATAGTAGCGCCTAATCCGTTCACACGCGCGTTGCGAATCATGGGGAACGAGGTCTCAGGCGTCCGTTACGAGCTCTTCAATGCACAGGGCGTGGTGGTACGCGCGGGGAGTGTAGACACCACCGAGGTGGTAATTGATACCGAAGAGCTTGTGGCTGGATTCTACTGGGTACGCCTCTCTGATGCTAAGGGCGCGACGCGGGTCTATCGTGTCGTAAAGCAGTAGGAAGGCACAATAGATAATTGAGTTGATGCGGGGCGATGAACCGAGTGTTCGTCGCCCCGCTTTTTTTAGCTTCTTCTTGAAGAGTGCATAAGGGGAGAGTGTCTTAAGAGCGCTATTATAGGCGGGAGGCGATGAGATCACGCCATGGTCGTTAGTCTTGAAAAAGTGTATATTTGTATAGAGTTGGATGGTATTCTATTGCGTTGTGTGTGTAGAGAGATAATGGCATGTATGGTCAGGACGATAACTTCCAGTACAACCATCAAATCATTAAAGGGATCAAGGTAAGATGAAGATACCGTTTGTTTTTATATCCGCGCTTTTCCTTGCTACTGTGGCGCTTTTTTCTTGCACGCGCGAGTCGTTAAACAATAAGGGAGGAGAAGAAGGTGGAAAAGGCGTTACCTCACCACACTTTTTTACGAATATCTTGAAGGTAAAAGGCTTAGCTCTTCAGACTTACGACGACGGGGGAAAAGGGGAGCGACCCTCCCTCCTTGTGACCTTGTCTGGCGATATGTATACGCAGAAGAGTGAAGCAACTGCTGCGGAGTTTGAGAAACTGGCTAACGCTATGGGCGATGTCGCAAAGAAGGAGGGATATGTGCATGCCACGCCCGTGGATAATCAGACTATCGCCTCCCCCATTACAGAGGTGTTGGTAAAGACACTTACTGACTACGATGGGGCACACCCACAAGGAGCTTCGCTAAAAGATATCATCCGGATAGAGTATCAGTCCTTTGACCACGTCTTTGACAAGACGCTAAAGCCTACGAAATTCGGTAGTGTCGACCATGCGATGTATTCGATAGCACCCGAGAAGGCCTTTACTCCCATCAAATATCCTGCTTTGTTAGCAGGGGTATACACGGGGAACGAATACGCTGGTGGTTCGGTGATGCGTATTGAGTTTACCCGACCGCCATCAACCCCTAGTCAACAAATTCGGGTAACCCTACGCTTTGAGAATGACCTAGAGCTAAGCAAGGAGATTGCAGTGCACATCAAGAAGTAGTGAAAGCGGGGGGGGCAAAACACGACTCTCCCGTCCCCTGTAGGGGTGTAGCGTGCTTTCGTCTGCAACTCGAGGGTGTGTCAAAACATTCGACACACCCTCTTTTTATTGACTATAAAATGAG
>CAJPTV010000090.1 GCA_905373665.1 Bacteroidia bacterium | reverse complement strand
TTTGCATTTTACCGCACATTGCGCCCACTGGGCGGCGCGCCCTTAGCGCCGCAGCGGGGTAAGAGCTTATCTTGCCCCGCTGCGGCTTTTTCATGGTCAGAACTCCCTATTTCCTCCCTTTTTCCTACTTTTACGCACCAACTAAATGTAAGAGTGACACGTATGAAATCATTTCTAAAAACCGTTTTTGCGGTGCTGGTAGGGTTGTTCCTTGCTGGTTTCCTTTCCATCTTCTTTATTGTGGGGCTTATCGATGCTTTCGCAGAGACAGAGCCGTTCTATGTGAATCCGCACTCTGTCCTCATTATGGATCTTTCCAAACAGATTACAGACAAGGAGGATGGCAAACCGTGGGCGCGCATGAATTGGCGTAATCTCAAAATCCCTTACCAAGGGACGCTTTACGAGACCGTGCAAGCTATCGAGGCGGCAGCCGAGGATGAGAATATCGATGGGATGTTACTCCTAGCCGACGAGCTGAATATGTCGCTCAACGTAGCCGACGAGCTCCGCCGCGCTATTGAGGTATTTAAGGCATCGGGCAAGTTCGTCTACGCCTACGCAGGCAGTTATGACCAACGTCCTTACTTCATGGCTTCGGTTGCTGACAGCGTCTTCCTTCACCCGAGTGGCGAGATGTTGTGGCGAGGGTTTAGTTCACAACATTTCTACCTCAAGGAGGCTTTGGCGCGCTTTGGCGTAGAGCCTCAGATTATCCGCCACGGTAAGTACAAGTCGGCCGTAGAACCCTTTATGGAAAACGAGATGAGCCCTGCGAACCGCGAACAGACCGAACGTTACCTCGGCTCGATGTGGAACTATGTGGTGGAGACTGTCGCCAAGTCGCGCAATACGACCGTAGACCGTCTGCAGGAGTTTGCCGACAAACAGCTGATGTTCCTTGCAAAAGAGGCGTTGGCGGCGGGCTTAGTAGACCGTTTGCTCTATAAGGACGAACTCGACGAGCTCCTGCGCGCTAGAACCGAAACGGAGGAGGAGGACGACGTATCGAATATTACCCTAGAGTCTTACGCTGAGTATGTGAGTACACAAGAGCGGCTGGATTTGAGTCGGGAAAAGATTGCACTCGTCTATGCGAGCGGCGAAATCAATGACAGCGACGAAAGTGATGAGGAGATTGGCGGGTATGCCTATTCCAAGATCTTTGAAGAGCTCCGCAAGGATAAGAAGATAAAGGCTGTGGTGTTGCGGGTTAATTCGCCCGGGGGAAGCGCTTTCGCCTCAGATGTGATGTGGCGTGAGCTTGGGCTGTTGAAGAAAGAAAAGCCCTTGATTGTCTCCATGGGGCAGTATGCAGCTTCGGGGGGCTATTACATCTCTGCCCCTGCTGATGCTATCGTGGCGAACCCCCTCACGGTGACGGGCTCGATTGGGGTCTTTGGCATGTATTTCACCTACGGCAAGCTCCTTCAAGAGAAGTTAGGGGTACATCCCCACGTGGTCAATACCAACGCTTATTCGGACTTTGGGTCGGTCTTCCGTCCCATGAGCGAATTGGAACGTCGGACGATGTTACACTCCGTAGAGGAGGTCTACACTGACTTCCTTCAGTGTGTGGCTTCGGGGCGTGGTAAGACGACCGCGGAGATCGACTCCGTAGGACAAGGGCGCGTGTGGAGCGGTATTGATGCACTAGAGCTCGGGCTCGTCGATCAGTTGGGGACACTGGAAGATGCTATCGCTTTGGCAGCAGAACGCGCAGAGTGTGAAGACAACTACCGCTTGTCAGTCTACCCCAAGTCAGACTCCGACTTTATGTCGCAGATGTTGGATCAGTTCTCCTCGATAAAGATGAGCTTATTCCGTTCCCTGAGCCCCCTTCCCGATGCAGAACAAAAGCTTTGGGACGACGTACAGCGCCTGATAAGCAAGCGCGGTGTACGGGCGGAAATCCCCTATACGATAGACATCCGTTAGGGCGTAATAGATAGAGCCTTCGTGTGCGGCTATGGCGTCGGCTGTAGCCGCACATTTTTGTATCGTCGCGAGCGGCGCAGGTTGTTCTCCCACACGTTTTTTTACTACCTTAGCAGGTAGAAAAGCACAAGGTGTTCGTTAGGTAAGGCTAAAGCACCTTGTGCTTCTTTTTTACCCTTACTGCGCGAGAGTCCTTCTCAAGCAGCCGAGTATCCGAAGTAACCAAAAACCTTTGAACAGATGAATAGTGTAGCAACGGAAGGGGGAGGACGCCCCTTTATCACGAAGTGGCAAGGGATGAGGGGCGAGGTGTTAATAATCCCGATCGTGGGGCAGTACCAGCTCGTAATCAAGGATGAGCGTGGGCAAGAGGTAATCAACGAAGAGGTGAAGATCGCTGATGAGGAGCACCCTTATCTTTTTACCCCTCCTGCTGATGGGCTCTATACCGTGGAAGCAGGGCCCCAGGGGGTAGAGTATATGCGGATGACAACGGGGGGTTATAGCAAAACATCGCTGCTCGAGGTCGTCCAATTCGGGACGGTAGAATGGCGCTCTATGCATGCCATGTTCCGAGGGTGTGAGCGAATGACCTTTGCACCCGGTATTGACATGCCTGATCTTCGTCAGGTAACCGACATGGGCTGGATGTTCGCTGGTTGCAGCGCCTTTAACCAACCCTTGGAAAAGTGGGACGTCGGGCAAGTGATCAACATGCACGGTATGTTCGCTGGTTGCAGCGCCTTTAATCAGCCCTTGGAAAAATGGGACGTCGGGCAAGTGACTGACATGCGCGTGATGTTCGCAGGCTGTCGCTTCTTTAACCAGCCCTTGGGAAAGTGGGACGTCGGGCAAGTGATCGACATGGGCTGGATGTTCGCTGGTTGCAGCGTCTTTAACCAACCTCTAGAAAAATGGGACGTCGGGCAAGTGACAGACATGCGTGAGATGTTCGCTGGTTGTAGCGCCTTTAACCAGCCCTTGGAGGGGTGGGACGTGAGTCAAGTCGAGTTTATGAACGAGATGTTCTCGGGTTGCATCGCCTTTAACCAGCCCTTGGAAAAGTGGGACGTGGGGAAAGTGACTAATATGAGTGGGATGTTCTGCCGTTGCATCGCCTTTAACCAGCCCTTGGAAGCGTGGAACGTCGCGAATGTGAGAAAAATGGGTTTTATGTTCTCGGGTTGCAGCGTCTTTAACCAGTCACTGGGGGCATGGAATATCAGTAAGCTTTGTAAAGACAAAGCAAAGGATATAAAGGATATATTCACGAATTGTCCTGCAGGGGAGCTCCCCTGCGCCCAAGAGTGGAGGGAAAAGGGGGATGTACTCAGTGATGAGCAATAGGGGGGCGCGACACGCGCTTCTATAGAAGATACGCTTCAGGTAGCGCGGGGCGCGTCGCTCATTATGATTTTTTACTACCTTAGCAGGTAGAAAAGCACAAGGTGTTCGTTAGGCAAGGCAGGAGCACCTTGTGCTTCTTTTTTACCCTTACTGCGCGAGAGTTCGCAAGCAGCCGAGTATCCGAAGTAACCAAAAACCTTTGAACAGATGAACAGTGTAGTAACGGAAGGGGGAGGACGCCCCTTTATCACGAAGTGGCAAGGGATGAGGGGCGAGGTGTTAGAAATCCCGATCGTGGGGCAGTACCAGCTCGTAATCAAAAATGAGAGTGGGCAAGAGGTAATCAACGAAGAGGTGAAGATCGCTGATGAGGAGCGCGTTTATTGCTTCACCCCTCCCGCCGATGGGGTCTATACAGTAGAAGCTGGTCCTGAGGGGGTAGAATATATGCAGATGAGCGAACCCGAAGAGGATGAGTACAATGAGCTGATAGATAGATTCATCTACGAACCCTTACTCGAGGTCGTCCAGTTCGGGACGGTAAAGTGGCGCTCTATGTATGCCATGTTCCGAGGGTGTGCGCAAATGACCTTTGCTCCCGGTATTGACACCCCTGACCTTACCCGGGTAACCGACATGAGTTGGATGTTCGCGGATTGTCTCTATTTCAACCAACCCCTAGAAACATGGGACGTGGGGCATGTGACCGATATGGGTTATATGTTCTACGGTTGTTACGCCTTTAACCAACCCCTAGAATCGTGGAACGTGGAACGTGTGACCCAGATGAGCTGCATGTTCTCTGCTTGCACCTCCTTTAACCAACCCCTAGAAAAGTGGAACGTGGGGCAGGTGACCGACATGAGTGGTATGTTCGAGTTTTGTCACTCCTTCAACCAACCCTTGGAAAAGTGGGACGTGGGGCGAGTGACTAATATGAGCCGAATGTTCTCGAATTGTAGCGCCTTTAATCAGCCCTTGGAAAAGTGGGACGTGGGGAATGTCTCCGAAATGTATGAACTGTTCTCTGCTTGCAGTGCCTTTAATCAGCCCCTAGAGAAGTGGAATGTGGGGCAGGTGGACAACATGAACAGTATGTTCTTAGGTTGCTCTGCCTTTAATCAGCCTCTCGGGAAGTGGAACGTAGAGAATGTTAATGACATGGGCGGTATGTTCGCCGACTGCTTCGTCTTTAACCAGCCTCTAGAGAACTGGGACGTCGAGTGTGTGGAAGACATGAACAATATGTTCTCTGGCTGTCGCTCCTTTAACCAACCCCTAGAAAAGTGGAACGTGGGGCAGGTGACCGACATGAACAGTATGTTCACAGGTTGTCGCTTCTTTAACCAGCCTCTAGAGAAGTGGAACGTCGCGTGTGTGGAAGACATGAGATGTATGTTCGCTGGTTGTCGCTTCTTTAACCAGCCTCTAGAGAAGTGGAACGTCGCGTGTGTGGAAGACATGAGCAATATGTTCGCTGGTTGCTCTACCTTTAACCAACCCCTAGGAAAGTGGAACATAGAGAGTGTGAAAGAACTTAATTGGATGTTTTCTGAGTGTATTTCCTTTACCCAGTCGCTCGAAGCATGGGATACTGGGAACCTTGCATCCGAAGCCACCATCGGGATCTTCAAACATTGTCCTGCAGGGAAGCTCCCCTTTGTCAAAAAGTGGCGGAAAGAGGGGCTCTTTTTCAATGAGAGTGAACAGATGGAATATTGAGCCCCCCTTCCCCATAGTCCATCATGTGGCGCTGGTTACTCTCGCCTTTGGCACTACTGCTCGGCGGCATCCTGCGGGTGCGTCACTGGGCTTATGACCATGGGCTTTTCAAGAGCTACGAAGCCGACGTGCCGACGCTCTGTATCGGCAACCTGACCGTAGGCGGTACGGGCAAGTCGCCCCTCGTAGCAGACCTCATGGAGCGTCTCGGGACGCCGAGCGGCGCCGTGGTGCTGAGTCGAGGTTATGGTCGCACGACCCGAGGCTATCGGGAGGTGCGACCCTTTTCTTTAGCTAGCGAAGTGGGCGACGAACCCCTCCAGTTAAAGCGCCGAGCGCCTGAAGCAAACGTGGTGGTGTGCGAAGACCGCGTCGAGGGCTGTCGGCGCATCGTAGAGGCTTTTCCCGACTGCCCCTGCGTGGTACTCGACGATGCGTTTCAACACCGACGCTTGCGTGCCTCCTACAATATTCTTCTTTCGCGCTACAATCGCCCATATTCTTCAGATTGGTTGCTTCCTGTGGGATTATTGCGAGACACGCGTAAAGCGGCGAAAAAAGCCCACGCTATCGCGTTGACGAATATCCCCCCTGAGGTCACCGAACCTGAGGCGCGTGCTGTGGCAGAAACTTTACGAACCCATCCCGCCCAGCGGTTGCTCTTTTCCAGTATTGGCTACGATGCCCCGAGGAGCTTGAATGGGGAAAAAGAGGTGGTGGTGAAGGAGGAGGGACAGCGGATCGCCCTTGCGGGCATTGCCCACCCACAACCCTTTTTCGACTACCTCCGAGCGCAGTGGGGGGTGACCCAGACGCGCACCTACCCCGATCATCACCGTTTTACCCCAAAAGAGATTGCCGAGTTAGAGAGCCTCGTAGCGCGAGGTTTCACTATCTTTACCACAGAAAAAGACGCAGCCCGCCTACGCGACGCCCTCCCTGCTTCCTCCTCATTAACCGAACATTTGCTCTATGTGCCCATCCGAATCGTGTGGCGATGGGGGAGCGAAATAGAATTGGAGCGCATTTGGAATGAGGTCTGTAACAGCAGAACAAGCGAGCGTGGGACGCGCAGTAGCGTACCTCCGACGCTGTAAGTACAATACGCCACGCATAGCCCTTGTCTTGGGCTCGGGCTTAGACTCGATTATGCGGCAAGCACGCGTAGACCTAGAGGTGCGCTATGCCGACATCCCTGGGCTACCGAGCCTTCCCGGCGCGACGGTCGCGGGACACGCTGGGCGATTGGCTTATTGCGAAATAGCGGGTGTCCCCGTGCTCGTGCTGCGCGGACGTTGGCACTACTACGAAGGGTATGCGATGGAGGAGGTAACGCGCTACGTACGCGTATTGCACGCCCTCGGGGTCGAACATCTGGTGCTGACCAACGCGAGTGGCGGCGTGAACCCCTCCTTCCGTCCCGGCGACTTGATGCTCATTACCGACCACATCAACCTGATGCCGAACCCGCTCGTGGGACCTAATGATGATACCCTCGGGGTACGCTTCCCCACGATGCACGCTGCCTATACTCCCCAAGGGTTGCAGTGGGCGCGCCAAGCGGCAGAGCGTACGGGGGTGAAGCTGCACGAGGGGTGCTACCTCGGCACTACTGGTCCGTCGTACGAAACGCCCCACGAATATCACTTTTACCACACGGTGGGGGCAGACGCCGTTGGGATGTCGACCGTGCCAGAGGTCATTGTTGCCAACCATTGCGGGATGAACGTGCTCGCCTTCTCCATGATATCGAACGTCGGAGGGTTGCACCACTCAGTAGCCCTTTCGCACGACGAAGTGCAAGCCGTGGGGGCACACGCCAGCGACAACCTCGCACGATTACTCGTGGACATACTCCCCCGACTTTAATTATCTTCCAACTCTTAAGACATCAATGACTCGTCTAAGTGTCAACATCAACAAGATTGCCACGGTACGTAACGCGCGCGGCGGTAATGTGCCCAATCTGTTAGAGGCTGCGGATATTATCTTGGATAGCCTCGCCGATGGCATCACGGTACACCCCCGTCCCGACGGTCGGCATATTACCTACAAGGATGTGGAGGAGCTCAGTGAGAAAATAAAACGCTCACAGATGCCCTACGACGACGGATACTGCAAAGAGTTCAACATCGAGGGCAACCCGACCGCTGAGTTCCTAGATTTGGTGAGGAGTGTGCAACCTGACCAAGTCACTTTGGTGCCAGATGCCCCCGATGCGCTTACTTCCAATGCGGGGTGGGATACGGTCAAGTACGCGGATTTCCTACGCGATGTGGTCGCATCGCTGCAGTTGTGCGACATACGGGTCTCTATCTTCGTAGACCCTGTGGTGGCGATGGTAGAAGGGGCAAAGGAGGTCGGCGCTGACCGCATAGAGCTCTATACCGAGGCGTATGCTGCAGGCTACACCGAGGATGCGGAGCGCGCCATTCGCCCTTATATCTTTGCTGCGGAGCGAGCACGAGAATTAGGGTTAGAGATCAATGCGGGGCACGACCTCAATCTAGAGAACCTCGAGTATTTCCTGCGCCGTCTACCCTACGTGAGCGAGGTCTCGATAGGGCAGGCGCTGATTAGCGATGCGATGCTACGTTGGGGACTTAAAGAGACGATCTGGCGCTACAAGGGCAAGGTATGTGCGGATAGAAAGGGTGTGACGATCGGTTAAGGACTGGGAGGGCAAAAATTGTGTGGCACTCCGTCCCTCAAAAGATTAAGCCGAGCCTAGTCTTTCTCCACGGTCTTTTAGGCTCTTCGCAAGAGTTCGTTCCCTATCTCAAACATTTTGAAGGGCAGTATGCTGTTTACGCCCTAGATGCACCGTTGCATGGGCGTCGTGCGCAGGTGGGGGCATTGACCGAAACGAGCCTTATCGCAGACCTTGAGGCACAACTCGCGCCGATCCCCTCGCCCTACCTCTTCGTGGGGCATTCGCTCGGGGGGCTCGTGGCGTTGCGCTATGCCGCCTTATATCCAGAGCGGGTGGTGGGGGTCGTGGCGTTAGACATCTTTCCCTATCCAACCCCGTTCACTCGTCTTTTTCATGCTACGCTATTGCGGCTCTTTTCGGAACGCCTTGCTCCCGAGCGAGAAGTAGCGCCCTTGGCAGATGTGCTGAAGGATGAAGCCTATCGCCTCTCTGTCGATAAGTACCTTACGAAGTGCCCGCGTGGGGTGAACCCTAGGGAGCGACTGGCGCGCTTGGCTGACTTTGTGACCGACCAGATAGACGCCTTCTTTCAGCCGCAGCCGCTCTCGTGCCCTTTGCTCTTTCTGGTAGGGGAGGGGTCTTCTTTCTCTGACCTAGAAGACGAGGTGTGGCAGAGGGACTATCCGCAAGCGGCGCGGGAGGTGATAGCTGAAGGGGGGCATCTGCTCCATGTAACGAAGCGGTTCGAGGTGATTGCGGCGCTAGAGGCTTGGCTCGCGGGTCCTTAGGGCGGACGGCCCGTGGTTGTGGGTTCTCACGCTGGACAGGTGGGGGCGCTAAGGGCGGTCCTAAGGGCGGACGGCCCGTGGTGGAGGAGGGGCGAGATAGGGGG
>CAJPTV010000089.1 GCA_905373665.1 Bacteroidia bacterium | reverse complement strand
GAGCTTAAGTTCCCGATAGTGGGGACGGAGTACAAGCTCGTGATCAAGGATGCACAGGGCAAGGTGGTGAAGAGCGAGGAGAAGGTGACTGTAGAAGGAACAGATGAGTCATACTACCACGCCTTTACCCCGACTGCAGACGGCGTGTATACCGTAGAGGCTGGGCCTGAGGGGGTGAAGTATATGCAAATGAGAGCAAAATGGGATGGTAAAGAGGGTAAGTGGCATCTTCTTACCAGTAACGCTCAATTGCTCAAGGTGGTGCAGTTCGGAACAGTAGCGTGGGAATCGATGGATCAGATGTTCCTTAAATGTGAAAAGATGACCTTTGCTGCAGATATCGATACTCCAGACCTTACGAAGGTGACCGACATGAGCGGGATGTTCGCGTTCTGCTACGCCTTTAACCAGCCGCTGGAGAAGTGGACAGTGAGCCAAGTGACCAACATGATCGAGATGTTCTATGACTGCAGCGCCTTTAACCAGCCGCTGGGGAAATGGGATGTGAGTAAGGTGACCAACATGAACGGGATGTTCGAGGGCTGCCGCGCCTTTAACCAGCCATTAGGAGCATGGAAGCTTCAAACAGCTATAGGAGGTCTGTCAAGAACCGCCATGAGTGCAGTAAACTACTCCCTGAGCCTAATCGGATGGGCAAAACAGACCGATGGCGCATCGAATATCCAATTCGGAGAGGAGGTACGCGGGCTTATCTATAACGATGCGGGAAAAGAGGCTCGAGAAAAGCTCATCGCCCGTGGCTGGACATTTGAAGGTGATATTTTTTACCAGCTCAGTAAAGAGGTGGCTATCTCCCTCGACAAGAAAGGCGAAGGGATACTTGCAATCGAGGACTACAACGACGCGGCACTCCAGAAAGTAGCGGTGCGGACAGAGCTTACGGTAATAGCTACGCCCAAAGAGGGCTATACGCTTACCTCACTTACGGCAGGTTCGCAAGACATCTTTGCGACAAAGAAGTTCACGGTAACGGAGGCGGTGACGGTAAAGGCGGTGTTTAAGAAGAAGGTGGCTATTACTCTCGCTAAGGAAGGCGAAGGGACGCTCGCTATCGAGGGCTACACTAACGAGGCTCTCCAAGCGGTAATAGAGGGGACAGAGCTTACGGTAATCGCTACGCCCAAAAAGGGCTATACGCTTACCTCTCTTACAGCAGGTTCGCAGAACATCTTTGCAACAAAGAAGTTTACCGTGACGGAGGCAGTGACGGTAAAGGCGGTGTTTAAGAAAGAAGAGAACAACGGAGGTGGGAACAATGGAGGTAACAACGGAGGAAATAATGGCAGTGGAAATGGAGGCGGTAGTTGGCAGCCCCAGACTCCGAAGGCGGTAGAGGATGCTGTGTTGGCCTCACTCGCTGTTGCACCCAATCCGTTTACCTCGCAGCTGCGGATTGAGAACCCTGAAGTCGTAGCGGTGCGTTATGAGCTAGTCAATGCCTCGGGGGTAGTGGTGCGTTCGGGAGTGTTCTCTACCACCGAGGTGATTGTTGATACCGAAGCACTCCCCGCAGGGCTCTATTTTGTGCGTATAGAGGCGCAAAATGGTGCAAAGAGGGTGGTGAAGGTGTTCAAGTACTAGTGTCCAGTAAATATAGCGTAAAGAAGCGCCAGCTTCTTTGAGAGGTGGGCGCTTCTTTTGTGCTAAGAGGGGTGCGCACCGCCCGTGGTGGAGGAGGGTCGGTACGTTTAGTTTCGCCCAATAAGCGCCTTTTCGCGCCGTGCGTAGGTGTCGGGGGTTACCCAGACGTTGAGACGGTCGCCGGGGTGAATATTAAGCTTCGTAGCGCCATTCCAAGCCTCTAGTTCGGCAACGGTGCACTCGTACTGTACGGCAATCTTGTGGAGGTATTCGCCACGCGCCACCTGATGTTGGAGGTGGATACGCTTTTCCTTGTCTAGGGGGAAGGGGTTTTGCGAGACCTTGTAGCTCTGGGCGTGGATGCGGTCGGCATTTTCTAGAAAGAGGGAGATTTTCTCTCGCGGGAGGAGGAGGTCGACCGTTCCCCCCTTCGGCGGCTTGGGGACATAGCCCTGTCGGTAACGTGGGTTGAGAAAGTGGAGTAGTTCGAGGGGGATGCCCGTCCATTCAGCAAGTGCGCCGAAAGAAAGCGCATCGGCAATGTGTACGGTATCGACCTCTTGGTAGGTGATGGGCGGTGGAAGGGTCTCGATGTGGTGCTCGGCATGGTAGGTAAAGATGTAGGAGGCTGCTATGAAGGCAGGTACGTAGTTCTGTGCCGCCTCGGGGAGGTAGGGTAGGAGCTTCCAAAAGTCTGTTTCGCCCCCAGCGCGTTGCACGGCACGTTGGACGGTGCCAGGACCCGCATTGTAAGCAGCGAGCGCAAGTGCCCAGTTGCCGAAGACCTTGTAAAGATAGTCGAGGTAGAGGCAGGCAGCCTCTGTAGCGCGGACGGGATCCATGCGCTCATCCTCGAAGCTATCGACGTGGAGGTCGAACATTTCGGCTGTGTTGATTTTGAACTGCCAGAGCCCCACGGCACCACTCTTGGAGACGGCAAGGGGGTTAAGAGCAGACTCAACCACCGAGAGGTAGACGAGCTCGAGGGGTAGTTGGTATTTGTCTAACTGTTCGCGAAAGATGGGGAAATAGAGTTGCGAAAGCCCGAGCATCTGCTGTACTTGTTCGCGGCGCTCGGCTGCGTAAATGTTTATATACCTGCGTACGAGCGGATGAAAGCGGTAAGGAAAAGGAGAACGGCGGTTGAGTTCGGCGATGCGATACTCGTAGACAAGGTCGGGCTGTAGTCCGAGGGAAGAGTCCGCAGTGGGACGGTAATTCCACAACTTTGCGATATGGGCTAACCCTACGAAGCCAGACTCTAGCGGCGAGTAGGTAGCTACGGTAGCATTCTCCTTTAGCGGGGGTTTCTGCGCCGCCAAGGTGGTTCTTGGATAAATAATACCCAAGAGTACAATAAAGAGAGAATATGCCCCAATGTTGCCCCAAATAAGGGGAAGGAAACGCGCTCTTGACATTGGCTACTGCAAGAGGCGTATAATGTCGTTGGCGTTAGCGAGGATTAGGAGGGCAAAGAGTAAGACCATGCCCACGAGCTGTAGGATAACAAGGAGGTTCGTGCTGAGGCGCTTTCCAGTCAGGAGCTCAATGAGGATAAGGATGGCATGACCGCCGTCAAGGGCGGGGATAGGCAGTAGGTTCATTACTGCAAGGATAAGGGAGAGGAAGGCGGTGAGTGACCAAAAATCGTGCCAATCCCACTGGCTAGGGAAGATGTTCCCAATAGAGATGAAGCCCCCGACCGACTTGTGTGCCTTTGCCTCGGGGACAAAGAATAGTTTAAGGGAACGTGCGTACTGGGCAAAGGTATTGGCTACACGCCCCGCACCGCCGCCGAGTGCTCCAAAGAAGGAATAATCGCTCGTGGCTATATGAAAGCAACGCTGTAAGCGCATGTCGGGCACGATACCCACGATAGCCGAGTCGGGCACTGCGACCTGTAACGTAAGCGGCTGCCCCTCGCGTAGGACTCCGACCTGTATCGTATCGTTAGCGTGCGTACGCACACAGTGGGAGAACTCATCAAAGAAGTAGGCAGGCGTGCCATTGAGTGCTACGAGCGAGTCCCCTATCTGCAAGCCCGCCGCTTGCGCAGCGGAGTTGGGCGCTACCTTGGCAATCGTTAGTGGGAAGCGTAACTCGAAGAGGGGTGTTCTTTTTAACAACTCAGGGAGGTGGGCTTTAGAGAGCTGCACGTCGACGGATTGTCCTGCCCGCTCTACAGTGATGATAGCATCGGGGGAAAGGAGTGCCGCTACGGAGAAGTCGGCATAATCCTCGTACTCCTTATTGTTGACATAACGCAGGAGATCGCCATTGCGGAAGCCTAGGTCAGACATGAGCGAGTCTGCCACAATCCCGTAGCGTATTTCACGCGTGGGCAGGTAACTAGCCCCCTCAGACCACAAGAGCGCCGAATAGATAACCCATGCGGTGATGAGGTTCATGATTATCCCGCCAAGAATGATAATCAAGCGCTTCCATGCCGCTTGGGTTCGGAACTCGTAGGGTTGAGGCGGCTTCTTGAGTCCCTCTTTATCAAGGGACTCGTCGACCATGCCATGAATCTTAGCGTAGCCGCCGAGCGGTAGCCAGCCAATCCCCCACTCCGTGTGTCCGATCTTTTTCTTAAAGAGGGCAAAGCCTACGTCAAAGAAGAGATAGAATTTATCGACCCGTACACCGAAAGCGCGAGCGGCTAGGTAGTGCCCAAACTCATGCAAGATGACCAAAATAGATAAGCTACAGAGCAGCTGCGCCGCTTTAATCAAGACCGTCATGGTAGGGGCAAGAGATTAGTTCTGATTGAGTTTCCCGATAATCCACGCAGCAAGCTCTCGTGCGAGGCGGTTTGTTTCGATATAATCTTCTAGGGTGGGGACTTCGATAAAGTCCATCAATTCGAGGGTACGTTCCACGACCCCCACGATTTGCAAGAAGGCGATACGCCCCGTTAGGAAGGCATAGACCGCCTCTTCGTTTGCCGCATTGAGAATGCAGGGGGCATTCCCTCCCATCTTTCCTGCCTCAAGGGCAAGGGCTAGGGCTGGAAAGCGCTCGGTATCGGGACGGTCAAAGGTGAGCGCCTCGTTCATGCCAAACGTATACTCGGGCGTAGGCGAAACGATACGGTAAGGGTAGGTGAGCGCGTACTGGATCGGGAGGCGCATATCTGGCACGCCCAGCTGCGCCTTAATAGCCCCGTCTTGGAACTGCACCATGGAGTGAATCACCGACTCTGGGTGGACGAGCACCTCAATGCGCTCGTAGGGTATATTGAAAAGCCAACGTGCTTCGATAACTTCAAAGCCCTTGTTCATCAGGGTCGCCGAGTCGACGGAGATTTTAGCCCCCATACTCCAGCGCGGATGGGCTATCGCCTCGTCTGGGGTCACACGTTCCAATTGCTCTTGCGAGTAGGTTCTGAACGGACCTCCTGAAGCAGTAAGGATAAGCTTTTGGGGCTCGACTAACTCCCCTGCCAGGCATTGAAAGATAGCAGAGTGTTCGGAATCTAACGGGAGCAGCACAGCATTATAACGCGCCACGAGCGCCGTCACAATATCGCCAGCGACAACGAGCGACTCCTTATTAGCCAATGCGATACGCTTACCCGCCTCGATGGCTCGGATGGTAGGCAATAGCCCTGCATAGCCGACAATCGAGATAAGCGCAGTATCGATTTCAGGCAACTGGACAAGCTGACAGATGGAATCACTCCCCGCATAGACTTCAATACCCGTCCCAGCGAGCGCCTCCGAGAGGTTGGTGTAATAGCCCTTTTCGCCAATAACGACATACTTCGGCTTGAAACGTAGGGCTTGCTCGGCCAGCTTCTGCCACTGGTGGTTTGCCGTCAACAATACCACACTAAAAAGGTCTGGGTGCGCCGCGACGACATCCAAGCTCTGACTGCCGATAGAACCCGTAGAACCTAAGATAGCGAGGTTATTCTTGCGCACCATGCTGTCAAAAAGAGGAAGTTAAAAAGCGATGTAGTCCTCAGCGTTCAGCATTCGCCCATCGTGCCAAAGCTCGAAATGAAGATGAGGACCAGAAGACAAGTCGCCAGAATTACCAATGATAGCCACGGCATCGCCTCGACGCACCGACTCTCCGACACGCTTGAGTAACTGCCTATTATGCTTGAAGAGGGACAAGAGCCCCACTGCGTGTTGTATGGCGAGCACGTAGCCGTCTTGTGGACTCCATAGCGCCATAACGACCGTTCCATCAGCAATGGCAGATATGGGTGCGTCTGGCTTAGCGACGATATCCGTCCCGTAATGTCCATTTCCAAGGTCGACACTCTTCGACACTTGCCCACGAACAGGAGGATATAGGTTACGTAAGAGTGCCGATAGGTCGTCCTTTCCCTTCCCCGGTGTCAGACTCAACTTAAGGTCTTGTTCCATGTGGGCTCTTAGGATAGAATCCGCCTCCGAGCGCACAAGAGGTTCTTCCTTTACCGTAGATACCGTATCGCTCCCCTCCGTGTAACTATCTGGCACGCCGCCCTTAAATATCGTACGGAGGTTAGAAAGATAGTTCGACCACAACTCCACCTCACGGTGCAAGGAGTCGGCTCGTAGGGCGTTATCCACCACTTGTTGCGAGACAGTGGAGGTTGACATCCCTGGCATAAATTCCCGAATTGGTGTAAAAGAGATAACCACCCAACTCAGTACGAGGATCAGCAAAAAGAAGCCCCCGAGGGCGACCAACAGGTTTAGCCTAGTAAGACGAATCCCCCATTTTTCTTGAAAAGTGTCGGCATTGGAAATAGCGAGGCGATATTCGCTCCGCATTCGTTCCATAAATTTTCCACTCTTTCCACTCTGATTTACCACCATAGCCACTGATACTCTCTCTCTAGCCTCTAAATGTCCATTCTGGCAAAAGCCCCTCTTCTCCCCCTTCTGGTATTGGGCTGTTATGCGTAGATTTCGACTCCAGCGGTACACATAGCCCACTACGCAACGGCGCAAACTTATAGCCCATGGCAGAGAAATATTCCAAGCAAAGCGGCAGGGCAAAGCGTAGATTGGGCTCAGCCTTATAAGAGTCGTGAAAGACCACGACATCCCCGCCTCGCGAACGGCTCAGCACGATATTCGCGCAGCGCTGAGGGGAAATCCACTTGCTGTAATCCATACTCAAAACCGACCACAATACGACATTGAAGTGTGGACGTAATGCCCTGAATTGCGCTGGAGTAAAACGGGCGTACGGGGGACGGAAAAGCGAACTGTGCAAGATATCATTCGCTATTCTCACATCCCAGAGATAATCTCTCGTTGAGACATTGTAGCCACGCAAATGACTGTAGGTGTGATTCCCAACGGTATGCCCTTCACGCCGTATCCGCTCTAGCAACTCTGTGTAGCGTTCTGCATTTCTTCCTAGACAAAAGAAGGTCGCCTTAGCACCGTATTGCGCCAAAGTATCGAGCACCCAGTCCGTAACCCCAGGCACAGGACCATCGTCAAAGGTAAGATAAAGCGCCCCAGGATCATTCGGAACAAACCAAGTGATGCTTGAGAAGCAACGAGACAAGGCTCGTGGAGGGCTCAGATTGATCATTACTAACTATTCAGGACTCCCCCGAGCTCTGCATCCAAAGTCTTACGAAGCTCCTGACTCCCCATACGCTGTGCAATGCGAATCAACTCTTGCAAGATAGCCGAGTTCATAGAGATCTCGCTTTCGCTATTCTGATAAGGTACTGGTCCTAGTCTCTGTATAAAGCGCAGTACCGAAAGACACTGTTGTGCATATTCCAAGAGCTTGGCGTCTCCTTTGGCAATAGCTCCTGCGTAGTAATACGACTCAATCAGAGGAATCCATTTGTATGACCACCCCACACGTGAGGTCGGCAAGACCTCAAAGCAACGATCCACGATCTCTTCAGCACGCAGCTTATTCCCCAAGGCATTAAAGCCGTCAGCCGCCGAGACAAATGCATCGACGTAGTACTCTATCATCCGCTTGCAGGTCTCATCCAAATAGACCCGCTCGTCGGCAATACTGCGGAAGTTATACTCATGCATCAGATAACGATACATCTTGGCAGTATCCACCATCTCTCGTAGCGCGGAGTCACGACGTACGGGCTCTACGCCAGCAACCATCCCCTCCTTTACAAAGAACTTATCTAAGCCCCAGTACATCTCCTTGGGTAGCATCGGCGAGTAGAAAAGCCCACGCTTCCAACGGTTGTTGGCAAGAAGCGAATAGACTGCCAACCCATTCTTGTACATCAAGGTGTTTCCTGGCTCAAGATAAACCGTATCGTAAAGATAGGGCAGGAAATGCGGACTTACATACCCTGCCAAGGCCGTAGAATCAGACTTGAGCCAAAGCTTAGAAGCTGGGAAAAAGGCTAACTGATCCACCCCCGCATACGGCGACTGTATTTTAGAACGCGGATCGGTACTGAGTACAAAACGCAACGCTTCGTCCAAATTCACTGGGTTGGAAATACGATCCTGTATCAATACGACATCATTCTTCCCCTCGAGATACTCTTCGCGTTTGAGACCAAAAGGCAACCCGTCACTATCATACGCCTTACGCCCCATCTCATCGATATACCAGTCGCCGCTCAGATAGGTCAGGTTGCAGACACGCGCATCCGAACGGAAACCCTCGACCTCCTGCGCGTACCACAGAGGGAAAGTATCGTTATCGGCGTAGGTAAAGAGCACCCCGTTCGGGGAGACTGAACGCAATAGGTTACGCCCAAACTCCAAAGAGACATAGCGATGCGAACGGTCATGATCATCCCAGTTCTCTATCCCCATCAAAAGCGGTACTCCAAGAAAAGCAAGCACTATCGCCAAGCTTGTTCCCACACGTTCCTTTAAGAAACTGGAGAGTAGGCGCGCCAACGGTACTACCCCAATCCCGACCCAAATAGCAAAGGCGTAGAAACTTGCGGCAAACGAATAGTCTCGCTCTCGCGGCTCGTAGGGTTTCTGGTTAAGGTAGACTACAATCGCAATCCCTGTGAGCACGAAAAGCGTAAGTACAATCCCCCAGTTCTTCGTATCCTTACTGAACTGCGAAAAGAGCCCAAATAGCCCTAAGAAAAGCGGCAGTAGGAAATAGCGATTATGCGCCCTATTCCCCTTGTAGGGTTCTGGTATTTGGTCTTGTGGACCGAGTCGCGCCTCGTCAAGGAAGGGAATCCCTGTAATCCAATTGCCACGGAAAATGTCATGCCCGTAGCCTTGGAAGTCATTCTGGCGTCCACTAAAGTTCCACATAAAGTAGCGCCAATACATGTGCCCCAACTGGTAGTTGAAGAAGAATTGGAGGTTCTCGCCAAAAGTAGGCTTCATCACCACCTGCTCTCTCCCCTGC
>CAJPTV010000088.1 GCA_905373665.1 Bacteroidia bacterium | reverse complement strand
GAGGAAGAGATGCCTCATAGCAATAAAGAAGCATGAGTAATGTAATCCTGCATACAGACTGCCCGTTTCGGGGCGTTCAGTCGCGCTTTCAAGGCAAGGTTCGAGATGTGTATCATCTGTCAGGCGGTCAGATAGCGTTGGTGGTTACGGATCGTATATCGGCTTTTGACGTAGTGCTCCCGTGGGGGATTGAGCATAAGGGTGCGGTCTTAAACGGCATAGCCTACCAAGCCCTAGAGGCGACCCGTGATATTGTGCCGAACTGGATGCAAGCGCTCCCCGACCCGATGGTGATGGTGGGCTTGGATTGCAAGCCATTTGCCGTGGAGGTCATTGTACGCGGTTATTTATGCGGGAGCGCATGGCGCGAATATAAGGGGGGCGCGCGGGAACTGTGCGGTGTTGCGCTTCCTGCGGGGATGCGGGAATACGATGCGTTTGCGACCCCGATTCTCACCCCCACGACCAAGGCAGAGGCTGGGCATGATGAGAATATCTCGCGCGAGGAGATCATGTCTCGCGGGATTGTAGCGCGGGAGTATTACGAGCAGATCGAGCGTTATGCGTTGGCGCTTTTTGAGGCAGGGTCGAAACTCGCAGCGGCGCGGGGTTTGATTTTAGCGGATACGAAATACGAATTTGGTTTGCGCGACGGGGAGGTTTATCTCATCGACGAGGTACATACCCCCGACTCTTCGCGCTATTTTGAAAGTGTGGACTTTGAGAGCAGCGTTCGCTCAGGAAAAGCGCCGCGTCAGCTTTCCAAGGAATTTGTGCGTCAGTGGTTGATGGACAACGGCTTTTCGGGCAAGCCGGGGGAAAAGATCCCAGAGTTGACAGAGGAGCAGGGAGCGGCGATCTCTCAACGCTACCTTGAACTTTATGAGCGTCTTGTAGGCAAGAAGTTAGAGCATGATACCTCGGCAGGATTTGAGAATCGGATGGTCGAGCGAGTGAATGCTATCATTAAATAATTATCTTTGCAGGAAGAATAAGACGGGAGCAAGTCATGCGATTTAGAGTGAAAATGCAGGCGCTGTTAGACGCCTGGAGCTATTTGTCAAAGGTGGTAGTTATGCGCACGGCCACCTCTTCGGATGGAGTGGAGGTAACGGCTGAGGGCGACACCCTAATTCTAGTCCATTCGGATAGGGAGACGGGGGTTCGGGTTCGGATTCCTCAAGTAGAGATTTTGGAAGAGGGGCGTGCCTTCTTTCAGTTAAAGTCTCTTATTGACTCGACCAAGGAGTTCAAAAAGGAGAGCTTTATCGAGATCAGTACGAAAGAGAGTTCGCAAGTAGAGGACAAACTCACGGTTTACTCTAAGTTAGAGGGTGGTGCGTCGGGAGCAATGAACGGCTCGGTACATAGTATCATCAATCTGTTTGACTATGTGGACGATGAAGAGCTACAGACGCTCGTTGTCCCGCAGCGTGTCCTTAAGCGTGGTCTGACGAATACGTTTTTTGCGTTGAGCTCAGGAGTAAAGCCGCAGAACTTGGCTTTGTATGCGGTGTTTGTTGAAATAGAGTCAGGGTCGATTAAGTTCTTGGCAACGAGTCTTAACCATTTTGCGACCTATACGTTTACCAATCAAGAGACCAATGGGATCTCAACCAAGTTGAAGATTCCGCAGCGCAGTGCGGGGATCTTGGAGGGGATGTTGAAAGATATTCACGACTCGGATGCAACAATCTCCTTCAACGAAGGGTTGTTGCGTATCGACACCGATGATTTCTCTTTTGTGACGCGCCAAAAAGACGAGGAGTATCCCGATTTTCAGAATATGCGGATACCGACGGATACGGCGCGCGAGATCATCATATCCCGCTCCTCTCTTTACGAAGGGGCGAGTTATGCAAACAATTATGTGGGACAGAAGGGGCTTGCAGGGATCATCACGATAAAGGACAATCGTTGTTATCTCGCAGTGGAAGATTCTAACGGAGGCTGTTCGGCGCGTTATAATATGGAGTGTACGGCGATGTTTGAGGGCGAGTACACGGTGGGGTGTCGTTTTGACATTATCACGACGGCTTGTAGTCGGGTAGAGTCGCAGGACATCAATATCTTATTCCCCGAGATACCTGGTCAGCCAGCCTATTTCTATCCAACGCAAAACTCAGAAGAGAACGTTTTGTTTGAACAGATTTTGGCCACGAGCGCCATTCCGCATAAAGTGAAGGCTATTCCAGAAGAGGATGTTCACGCGTCGGAAAGTGAGAGATAGTCATGGCTGTGCCTAGTACATTGCAGTGGCGTTCGAGTAGCCTTTCGAGTGCGTTGTTCTCGGAGCTTGAGTTAAAGCGTCCGTTGTTATTTTTTGATTTGGAGACGACCGGGATCGACCCTGTCACCTCGCGCATCGTACAGATCGCATTGTTGCAGGTGTTGGAAGATGGTTCGTCGCGCGAGTGGGATAGTTTGATAAATCCTGGAATTCCGATCCCGCCTGAAACGACGAACATACACGGCATTTCGGATGGAATGGTGGCGCATGCGCCTAGATTTTCGGAGATAGCGCCATTACTGGCAGCCGTATTTCAGGATTCGGATTTGGCGGGTTATAACTCGACGCGGTTTGACGTCCCGATGATCCTTGAGGAGTTTGCACGTGCCCATATTCGTTTAGATTTTTCGCAGCACGCACTCTTGGATGCGCACTTGATCTTTACGCAGAAAGAACCTCGTACGCTCACGGCAGCTTATCGTTACTACTGCCATGCAGAGTTGTTAGATGCGCACTCCGCGCTAGCGGATACCCATGCAAGTGCCGAGGTATTGATGGCACAGCTGAAGCATTACCCAGATTTGCCGACGAGTGTGAAGGAATTATCTCATTATTGTAACAATGGGCAGCGAATCCTAGACTTTTCCAACCGCCTAAGTTACAACGATAAGGGAGAGGTCGTCTTCAATTTTGGGAAGTACAAGGGGCAGGTCGTCCGCGAAGTTTTCCGTCAGAACGACAGTTACTATAGTTGGATGATGCAGGCTGATTTTTCATCGCAGGTGAAAGAGGTGATTGCTCAAATCTATAAAGAGTTACATCAGGACTAGAGACTGCGACGAGAGGGTTACGTTACAGGGAACACCAGTTACTATTTTCCCAGATAGTAGCTGGTGTTTTCTTAACAAAAGAGGGGATGAAGATTATTCGTTTTGTAGTCAATGCGAGGGGTGAGAGCGAGGTGGTGGTATGTACGGACACGGCGCGTAGCAATCGAGGCGAGGTCTATTTTTTCTCAGGCGAGGACGTTTACGGGGTCATGCCCTGTATTTACTTTCGCATACGTCAAAATTCTCGCACACTCCGAGATGAGGAGTGGGGGCATTGGGTAGATGGTTATGGGTATGCGCTTCATCTGGAGAATGAGACCTTTCGGCAAGCGGGCGGTTCGGTGGCGCGCATCTATAGTGCGGATCGGACAATCATAGCGAGTGCTCTCGCTGGTATAGAATCGGCGAGGTTATCGGAACTTATGCAAGCGCAGCTCCGTATAGCAGTAGAGGAGGAGGCGACGCTCTTATCCTTGCCCAGTGTCAGTTTTGTGGCACAGAGTATGCGCAGTATCAGGAGTTGGCTTACCCTCAACGCAGGGGATTGGGTGATGTTTCCGCTGGCGGCAGAGGCGCGAGCGGTGCGTTTCCCCGTGCGTGTTTACCTCTACGAATCAGAGCGTTTGGTATTAGATGAGCTTCTACGTCGTTGACCATTCTTTACAGAGTAATTTTTTCATGAGAGCGTTAGAAGCCACGATGACTCACAGTAGAAAGCGTCGATGCTAGGCAGTTTATCCCCCGAGGCTATCCGTCTATTGATAGACATTTTGCGCGAAGATGTTTCTTTGGAGCTTCTTCAGTCGCGCCTTTCGATCCGTTTGGCGCAGGAGTATGGGATAGCGCGAGGCGAGATATCTCGTTTGGTGGATTTTTGTAAGAAGGAAAACTTCTTGGGCGAGGATGCGCACGGAGAGCTCTACTATACGCGTATTCATTTTGCGGTGGTTCTCCTACAGTTAGAAGATTACTACTCAACGCAAGAGCCCGCGCATGTCGCGCTTTCTATGCCACACGCAGAGGAACTTTTTCCTAATGAGCTTTTTCATGCCTCGCTGTACCATTTGCAGAAGATTGTTCACATCTTGTTGCGTTGTAAGCAGCGTTTTTTGACTAGACGCTCTTCACGGATCTCCTTTCTTCAGTTGATGGTGCGTTTGTGGCTTTCGGTGTTTGAAACGTTGCCAGCACTATCGGGGAATACGCTACCGCTCTTGCAGCTCTATTTCATCCTACGCGACAATCATATTCAATTTGATGCGGCATATTTTTATCAGCAGCTCACAACCTCGCCTTATTTCTTGGAGGTATTGCACCTTTTTTCTTACGGCGTATCGTCCTCACCAAGTGTCAATTTTCCCTTTGAACTTTTAGCCTTTGCCAAGAGCATCGAGCTTGCACCAGTGGATACCGCTCGTTTGTGGTTGTCTGTGCGTGATTTGATCTCCTTTGTAGGAGGGTATGATGAGCAGATACGTGAGCGTCTGTCGTTATTAGAAGCTGATTTTCAACATACAGCGCAACATCTTTTCCTTCCCGTGAAGGGTGAGGAATCTTTATTTAACCTTTCGCTGGCGGGGCTCTCTAACAATGATGATGATGATGAGGAGGGGGGGGAGGAAGAGACGCCGTTGAGCCAAATCTCAGAGTTGTGTAAAGAGGTTAGTGCGCAGCGCGAGGAGGAGGCGACGAGCGTTTCCACCATTTTTGTATTTATCGGGGTGGCGGGACGTGGTCAGCGCGATGCGGCGCGTGCGCTTCGTTACCAGTTTTCGCAAATAGAGGGGTGGGAGTACGGAGCTTCTTACTATGAGTGGGATGTGCAGAAGCTCCTTCAGACCTCGCTCGTAGAGTTGGAGGCTCGCTTGCTTCGCTATACTCAGGGGTGTGTTTATTTTTACAACTTCCCTACCCTTTCGGAGGACGAGGGGGAAATACACGAGACGTTTCATCCTTTCCTTTCTCTTTTGGCACGACATTTGGAGAAACGGATGTACATTTTTGATTTTGCTGCTCCGAGTTACGTAGCGCATTATCTTCCTGAGTTGGAGTCGTTGCCGTTATGGGTTATTCATTTTCCCGCCTATACTCAGGCCTATTTGAAGCATCATTTCAAGCAATTAGGGATTATGGCAGAGGTGGATATCACCACATCTGTTTACTCTCGTCTAGAGGATTTGTATGAGCGCGCCAAGCCTTTTTTTGATCGCGGCGTAGCCGCCGACTTGTTCGTTTACCAACTGTTTGCCGAGTCGTTGCAGAATATGTCATTGCGAGTTAAAGAGCGTTATACGCTGGGAGGGGCGCTTCTCTCCTCCTCGATCACGCCAGAGGATTTGCAAAGCGCTTTTGAGCGTATTCTCCACTTATAGTTCATGCTAGGGGCTACGGATTTTACACGCGGTCGTATAACGCCGCAAATCATGCGTTTGGCGCTCCCAATCATGGGGACGGCCTTTATCCAGATGGCATATAATATGGCCGATTTCTACTGGATTGGTCACCTGAGTGGTATCGCAGCGGCAGCCGTTGGCGCGATGGGGCTTTATACGTGGTTGGCCTTCTCGCTGGGGATGTTGACAAAGGTGGGAGCAGAGATTACGATCTCCCAAAGTATTGGAGCACGGACATTTCAACGTGCGACGCATTATGCGAAACATGCGCTTTTATTGGCCTTGTTATTCGGTTTGGGGTTCGGGGTATTTCTTTTCACTTTAGAGCGTCCGTTGGTCTCTTTTTTTTCGTTTTCCTCACCAGATGCTGTGCGATATGCTGGAGAGTATCTTTCGGTGGTCTCTTTTGGTTGTCCTTTTGCATTTCTCAATGCTACGCTTTTTGGGCTTTACAATGGTCGGGGAAAGTCTAATCTCGCCTTTTTAGCCAATGGTTCGGGGTTGATCATCAACCTGCTTTTAGACCCTTTGTTGATCGAGGGGTATTGGATTTTTCCGCGCCTTGAGGTCATAGGTGCGGGTTGGGCAACGGACATTGCGCAGGCTATTGTGACGGTGCTGTTTATCATTTTGAATATTCCTCGACGTGCGCCTTTTCACGGTTTGTTTCGTGGCTTTCGTTTTGCGTGGTCGTTTGCGCGTCGCATTATTCGTTTGGGGATACCAGTGACGCTCCTAAATGGGCTATTTGCTTTTATATCGCTCATTGTGGCGCGACTTGTGGCGCGGTGGGGAGATATGGGGGTAGCGGTGCAGTCGGTAGGTGCGCAGATCGAGGCGATTTCATGGATGACTGCAGGGGGCTTTTCCACGGCACTTTCTAGTTTCGTTGGGCAGAATTGGGGGGCACATAACCTAGCTCGCATCAAAAAAGGTTACCGTATCACGCTGATCTATATGCTGACCTTGGGGGTGGTAACAACGCTCTTGTTTATGGTTTGGGGTTCGGAAATTATGGGCTTTTTCATCCCAGAGATGGAGGCGCGCCGCTTGGGCGGGGCTTATCTGTTCATCATCGGTATTTCTCAAATATTTATGATTTTGGAGATAACGAACTCTGGGGTCTTTAATGGTATTAGCCGTACGTTGTACCCAGCAGTGGTGGGGACGACCTTTAATTTGCTTCGGATTCCACTAGCCTTGTGGTGGGGTGCTATCTGTTTGGAGGGGATTTGGTGGGGGATCACCGTGTCGAGTATTCTGAAGGGGGTGGTGCTCACGGTGGTGTTGTTATTTATCTATCGTAAACGCCTATTATAGTGTACAATAAAAGTGCCCATCTGGGTGTTAGTTAATAGGATATTCACCAGAGGAGATTAGAAAATGCGACGTTTTATACAGTCTGTACTCTCATTGCTAATCATGCTCTTTATTGGCGCGTTGGGGGCGTGGTTGGCGCTGCGTTATTTCCCAGAGTTTTTTCCAAGTCCGTCGTCTGGTGCGAGACACGGGGTCTCTTGGGAGCAGGGTGATACGGTTTGCCGTGCCATCCCGCGTACGGATTTTGAACAATCATTTATCAACGCCTCGGCTCAGGCTTCTCCCTCGGTGGTGCACGTTCATGTACAATCGATCATTGAGCGCGAGAGTCCTTACAAAGGTTCGATTTATGAGTTCTTTTTCGGTCCGCAACCGAACATACAACAGCGGGTTTCTTCGTCTGGGTCAGGAGTTATCGTATCTTCAGACGGGCTTATTGTTACTAACAACCATGTTGTAGCGGGCGCTAAGCGACTGTCAGTAACATTAACCAATCAGGAAGTATTGAGTGCCGAAATCGTGGCACGCGACCCCGCAATCGACTTAGCTTTGCTTCGGGTTCGTACCTCTAAACCCTTACCAGCCATTCGTTTTGGTAGTGCGGATAGTCTTCGCGTGGGGAGTTGGGTGCTTGCCATCGGTAATCCGTTTGATTTGGAAACGACGGTGACAGCAGGGATTGTAAGCGCAAAGGCTCGGTCACTCAACCTGCAATCGGGTCGTGTGGCAATCGAATCGTTTATTCAAGTGGATGCTGCGGTAAATCCAGGTAATAGTGGGGGTGCGTTGGTGAATTTGCAAGGCGAGCTCGTCGGGATCAATACCGCCATAGCTTCGCCCACGGGGTCTTTTGCGGGGTATGCTTTCAGTATCCCAGAGAATATCGTACGTGATTTCCTTGCTAAAGTCGAAGATGGCGGCAATATTTCCGATCGTGGGAAAGTGGAGCGTGGTGTCTTGGGAGTAGTATTGACCGATCTGCGTCCCCATCTTGCTAAGGCATTGACGGGGGGAAAGATGGAGGGTGTGGTGGTAGCACAAGTAAGGGCAGAGAGTGCTGCCGCAGCTGCGGGTTTGCGTCAGGGGGATGTACTAATCGCCATCGATGGGAAAAGTCTAACGTCCGTCGCACAGGTGCATCGGTTGTTGGGAGGAAAACGTCCGGGGACTCGGGTTCGCGTGACCTACATCCGCAATAAGGTCGAGTCTAGTGTAGAGATCGTTCTTCAAGCAAGTGAGGGGTGAGAAAAGAAGAGATAGGAGCATTCGGGATGTCTCCGCAGCGGCTTTATGAATGTAGCACCCGTATCGCAGCAGGGAGCATGGCATGGTTGTCTCACTTTGTGGAAGCGCATATCTTGCTCGTTTACAGCATCGCTAAGGAGTATCTCATGGCGCCGTATTCGTTGCAAGATTTGATGAGAGCAGGCAACATTGGTCTTCTTTGTGCGTTGGAGGTAGTGAACAGTCCTCGGTCGAGTATCGCGTTTTATACGGCGGTAGGGAGTCATGTGAGGGGGGCAATACAGCGTTTTGTAGCGGAGAGTCATCGGGTACAGAAGCTCCCCTATCTGTATGTAGGTCACCATCTTTCTCCTTTTGGAGGGATAGCGGTGCTTGCCGTGCATTCGTCTAAGCCGCGAAACTGTGAACTTCGGATCGGCGATCTCATTTGCACGGTAGACCGAGAGAAGGTCGCTGGAGTGGGGGATATCAATCGGTTATTGGGCGAGTTGCGTCGCGGAGATTTATTTGCGATGCGTTATCTTCGTAATGGAGTGTCGATAGACACGTTTCTAAACTGTGAATAAGAGCGTTAGGACATTAGAAATTAGACAAAAGAGGAGAGAATCAATCGATGACATTCGTGAAGTGTGGAAATAATAGTGATGGACACGCAACATTTAAGATAAAGAAGCGTTATAAAAGCCATAGAGAAAATAGGGGAATTCTAAGAATGTAAGCATCACGCACCCGAGCATCATTTTCGTCGCCACCACTTTTTCAATAACCCCGTTAAGCAGAATAGCATGAGGCAACTCAAAATCTCTAAATCTATCACTAATCGCGAGAGTGCATCGCTAGACAAATACCTTCAAGAGATCGGTAAGGAAGATCTGATCTCGGCTGAAGAGGAGGTCGAGCTTGCGCAACGGATTCGTAA
>CAJPTV010000087.1 GCA_905373665.1 Bacteroidia bacterium | reverse complement strand
GCTGCTGGAGGAATGAAGAGAGGGGGGGGCTTACACACTTTTACAGACACTACCCACTTGCATACACAGAGTCCACCCCCTCTTATCAGATTACACAGAATCCGGCTCGGACTACGTTGGTTGTTCCTTACTCCCAAGCTGTGTTACAAAAGGCTGGGAAGCAATTGAGTAAGATTATGGGGCAGTCCACCTCTGAGACGGCACAGTCCACCCCAAAGTCCACTCAAAAGGGCGGGCAGTCCACCTCCGACACGGCACAGTCCACCCAAAAGTCCACTCAAAAAGGCAGGCAGTCCACCTCCGACACGGCACAGTCCACCCCAAAGTCCACTCAAAAGGGCAGGCAGTCCACCTCCGACACGGCACAGTCCACCCCAAAGTCCACTCAAAAAGGCAGGCAGTCCACCTCCGACACGGCACAGTCCACCTCAAAGTCCACTCAAAAAGAAGGGCAGTCCACCTCCGACACGGCACAGTCCACCCCAAAGTCCACTCAAAAGGGCAGGCAGTCCACCTCCGACACGGCACAGTCCACCCCAAAGTCCACTCAAAAAGGCAGGCAGTCCACCTCCGACACGGCACAGTCCACCTCAAAGTCCACTCAAAAAAAAGGGCAGTCCACCTCTGAAGGGAAGCTTTCGGCAGCAACCGTAGCGATCTTAGAGATAATAAGGCAGAACCCTCAGGTTACCTACGAAGAGATTGCAGCTACAACAGGCAAGGCACGCAGTGGTATCGCCAAACATATTAAGAAGCTACAAGAAAAAGGCTTCTTAAAACCAAAAGATAAGAAGGGCGTATGGACTGTTGTAGGCGTGACGAAAAAGGAGGCGTGAGAGCGTGGAGTTAAGGGGAAGCGCGGCTCGTACTGCTACACCGCGCATACGCGCGCTTATTCTGCCAAAATAGGGTGCTGGTAAAGAATCCACACGATTTGCGAACTGAGCATACGAATATTTCCTATTATCAGTTCGTAAAAGTAAGAAAATATGGGGAGGTTGCGAGCGCCCAGCGCAGCACCTCAACGCGCCACCACAGCCCCACAGGGGCTAGGCGCTGTGCTCATAGTGCGTAGATAGGGATTACTCCTCTTCCAGCTTGAAATGCCCCATCTCGCCACGCAGCGCGCGTACCCGATCGAGGATGTTCGCGCTCGCCTCGGATAACGACGCCGAGGAGACAGCATTCCGATTCGCTGAGTTACTCAGGGAGGTCACCGCCATCTCTACCTGCTGGATAGACTCGGTAATCTGATGGCTGTTCTCATTGAGCCCCACCATCCGTTCCATGAGCGCTGTCATGACGTTCTGCAGGCGTTCGAGGTCGGAGAGGGTAGCCTCCGTTACGTGCGACGAGCTTTCCCGCAAGCCGTGCATCCCACTGACGATTTCGGCACTCCGTTCGGCTAAGACACGTACCTCGCTCGCCACCACAGCAAAGCCGCGCCCGAGGTCGCCCGCCCGCGCCGCTTCTACAGCCGCATTGAGGGCAAGGATGTTGGTCTGTGAAGAGATGTCGGTCAAGAGCTGCTCTCGACTCACAATATCGCTCAGGGTTTCGTTGGTCGCATAGATGCTTTGTGCAATTTCCTTAAGCTTGTCGCGCGCGGCAGCGATTGTCTTCGAGGTCGTTTCCACAAGCCGCGTATCGTTCCGACACACCCCGACCACGTTGGTGCACTGCGAAAGCACCTCTTCGGTAGAGGAGGCCTCCACCTCCGCAGTACGCGCTATCTCATTGGCAGAGGCGGTAATATGTTCGCTATTCTGTTCTAGGTTTGCCGCAGAGCCCTCTATTGCCCGAATCATCTGGCGGAGCTGTACGATCATATCGCTGTACCCACGGGAGATCATCCCCATTTCATCGCCCCGTTGCTCGTAGCCCGTACGTGTCTCCTTGAGTTGTCCCTCTGCCAAGGCGGCGATTTGTGTAGCTAGAACTTGAATAGGACGGAGCATCTGCCGCACCCTCCACAGCACCGCCACCAACAGCAAAAGCGACAACAATAGCCCCACCCAGAAGAAGATCGACAAGCGTCCGTAAACCACCGACATGGCGCGATTGTGGTCAAAATCTATCGAAAGGAAGAGCGGCTCTGGACTATCGCCTAAGTAGAAGGAGGTGATATAAGAGACCTGGTCGTCCGCAACGTGAAACACGTTCCCGTTCGTGCGAAGCGTCTCTTGCTCCTCGCGCGCAAGCTGTCTGGGGTCAAAGGTTTCATTCCCCTTCCCCTTGCCCGTTCCTGCTAACAACGTACCGTGGGGCGAATAGAAGAAGACGGAAGCGAGTCCATTCAGTGCATCCGCGTGTTCGATACGCGCCGCAATATTACTCAGCTCGATATCTACTGCCGCCACCCCTATCACCCGCGCAGCGCGCAGTATCGGCACCCCAAGGGTAAACAGTGTGACATCATGCCCCTTCACGTTAAGGTGATAGGGCTCACACGCCACGGCGTGGTGCGTACGCAGGGGGTCGTAATACCACTGCCCGACCTTAGGGTCAATGTGGGTACTACACGTGTCGTGAAGCATAGCCTGCCCCCGCTCATCGCGCACGATATAAGGGACAAAGCGTCCCTGAAACCCATTTCCTTTCACCCCGACATACTGGGCATCAAGACCGTCAAAAGCATCGGGCTCAAAGGCAAGCCCCACCCCCAACACAAACGGATAGGAGGGTAAGGCGTTAAAGACCATCTCTACCGCCGCTTCGCGCGTACACGGCGCTTCATCCTCGTGCGTAGAGAGCATATAAGCCAAGGTTTGCCCCAGACGCACCCCTTGGCTCAAATCAGCCTTGATGTTCGATACGAGCTCTGCCGAGGCTTGTTCCACATTTCGTAACAGCGCTCGATAGCTGGAGTTGGCAAGCCGATAAAGTGGCATAAAGAGCATAAAGAGGAGGATAATGAGCACTCCACCCCCAACAGCAAGCCCGAGACGTAGTAGTATCGATTGTCTTTTCATCGCCCGTATTTTCTACCCTTACTCCCCTTCTATTGCAGACTCTGATCCCAGTCTTTCCACACAGGTTCGTAGCCGTGGGTGCGGAGGAATTGCGCCACCTCCTCAGGGCTTCGTCCGTCGGAGATTTCAAACTGCTCGAGCTCCTTGTTTGCATGCGCATAGCCCCCAGGTTCGGTATGCGAGCCCGCACTCATGGAGGTGATCCCGAGCCCGAAGGCGTGGTTGCGGAAGAAGGCCGACTCGCGCGTGGTGAGCGACATCTCTACGTTCTCGTCAAAGAGGCGATAGGCGGTAATGATCTGCAGCAGGTTGCGTTCGTTGACCGTATACTTGGGTTCAAAGAGCCCCACGTGGGGACGCAAGCGCGGAAAGGCGACGGAGTATTTGCTTTGCCAATAGTGGCGCTGGAGGTGACGGAGGTGACGGGCGACGCAGAGCGACTCGACGCGCCAGTCCTCTAGCCCCAAGAGTGCCCCGAGTCCGATGCGATGCACGCCCGCCGCCCCAATCCGGTCGGGAGTCTCTAGACGGTAACGGTAATTGCGCTTCATCCCTTGGAGGTGGTAACTGGGGTAGGTCTCCTCGTTGTACGTCTCTTGGTAGACATACACGGAGTTGAGCCCATTAGCCCCGAGCGCCGCATACTCGTAAGAGTCCATGGGTTGTACCTCGATGGAGATTTGCGGGAAGTACTCTTTGAGTAGCTTGACAGCCGCTAGGAGGTAGTCAAAACCCGCCTCGGTGGGAGCTTCGCCTGTAAGGAGGAGGATGTGCTCAAAACCTAGCGCCTTGATACTTTGTGCCTCGTCTAATATCTCTTGCTCGGTGAGGGTCTTGCGCAGGAGCTTGTTCTGATGGCTATACCCACAGTAGATGCAACTGTTAGAACAAGCGTTAGAGAGGTAAAGGGGCACATAAAGCGACATCACGCGCCCAAAACGGCGGAGTGTAAGCTGGCGGCTCGTGGCGGCCATCCGTTCGAGGTAAGGCTCTGCGGCGGGCGAGATGAGCGCAACGAAATCGTCAAGGTCGCCGTGCCCAGCGTGGCTCAGTGCTCGCTCTACCATGGCGGGCGTCGCTGCAGCAATTTGCGCTTGGAGATCCTCCCAACGCAGGGCGTGCATTTCGTGATAGAACGACTGTGCGGCTATCTCCTCCTCCCGCGCCTTATATTCCTCTGGTATACGTTTCATTTTTTCCCCTCCCGTGTAGCTGGTTCGCACAAAGTTAGGGAAAAAATAGGGCTGTTATTCTCTTATTACCTCAAATTTCTCGCCCACGAGCTTCAAAATCCGCGACCCTGTGGTAGCGCCAGCAGTGTCATAGACGGGGGGGGCAACCCAATCGACCCCTGTGCAAATCTGCGGGTCAATCTCCTCTAGGGTTCGCCCCGTGGGGTGTCCAGAAAGGTTCGCTGAGGTGGAAACGATGGGGGCATCGAGTGCCGCGACCATCGCTTCGCACAGCGGGTGTGTTACAAGGCGTATGCCCAGACTACCGTCAGCGGCACAGAGGTTGCTCGCCAACCCCCTAACCTCTGGGTAAATAATCGTTGTGGGGCGAAGTGCTTGACGCACAGCCTCGCGCACGAAGGAGGGTAGCTCGCCCACCAAGGCGCAAAGTCTCGCTTCGCTCTCGACGATAACCAACATACTCATGTTGTGCGGGCGTGCCTTAAGCTGGTAAAGCTGCTCGATGGCTTGTGCATTTCTAGCGTCACAGCCTAGCCCCCAGATGGTATCGGTAGGGTAAAGAATTGTCCCTCCGCGCCGCAGCACCTCTGCCGCTTGCGCAGCCGTGTGCTTTAAGTCCATAGCCTCCATAGTATTCTCCTTCTTCTCTCTCTGGCAAAGGTAGCGCAAAACGTTGCTAAGATAAATAGGGGATTATCCTCCACCACGGGCTGCGCGCCCTTAGCGCCCGCCCGCCTTTAGGGGTAGTGTCCGCTTCCGAACACCAGCGTAGCACAGAATATCAAGTGGTTAAGCTATTGGAATGGGCTTTGCTACCTATCGAAAGTGTAACGAACTCGTATCATGGACAGAGAGGTTTCAAAACAGACCCTTGCGAAAGAACGCAAGCAGCGCATCCTAAAACTCGCCGCCATTGTCGGAGGGGTCGTAGCAGTAGCGATTGTCCTCCTCAATATCTTACAGAATGGCGTGCAGGAGTCGAGCTTGCAGTTTTCTACCGCCGAGCGCGGCGCGATAGAGCTCACGATCAACACCTCGGGCGTAGTGCAGCCTGCAGTGGAAGAGGCGGTGGTCTCGCCCATCAGTTCGCGCCTCCTAGAGATATTTCACAAACACGGCGATTCGGTCACGAAGGGGACGCCGCTCCTCCAGCTCGACCTCCTTGCCACACAGTCGAGTTACGAGAAACTAAAAGACCAGCTGCAAATGCGCATCCTTGAGGGCGAGCAGCGCGAAGCACAAAACGCATCGAACCTGAGCAATATGCAGATGAACCTCAAGGTGATGGAGATGCAGATTGACCAAAAGCGTATCGAGCTTAAGAATGCCCTTCGACTCGACAGCCTCGGCGGGGGCACGGCGGGCACGGTGCGCCAAGTAGAGATGAACCTAAAGGTCGCCGAACTGGAGCGCGAACAACTCAAGCTCAAAATCACCAATGAGCAACGCATCGCCAATGCACAGCGCAATGTGAAAGAGCTCGAGGTGCAAATCGCCCAAAAGAACCTTGCTGAAATAGAGAAGGTGCTAAGCGAGGCACGCATCGAAGCCCCCCGCACAGGGATACTCACCTTTATCAACACGCAGGTAGGCTCGCAGGTCTCGGCAGGGCAACAGGTGGCTATCGTCTCAGACCTAACGCAGTTTCGTATCGATGGGGAGTTCCCCGATGGGTATGCCGCGCGGGTCACACCCGGGACGCCCGTTACCATCAAGGTGGGGAGCAACCGCCTGAACGGACAGGTGACCCGCATAGCCCCCGCCTCTAAGAACGGCACGCTCGGCTGTACCGTGCAAATCATTGACTCGGTGGTCACGGGGCTACGCTCAGGGCTCAAGGTCGAGCTTTATCTCCAAACGGCAAAGAAACACGACGTACTGCGGATAGGGCACGCCTCCTTCTACAAAAAGCCTGGGAACTACAACCTCTGGGTACGCGAGGGCGACTACATCCGCAAACGCGAGGTTATGCTCGGCGAGGCGAGTTACCAGTACATAGAGGTCATGAGTGGACTTCGTGCTGGCGAACAGGTCGTGCTGACCGACCTTGCCCAATATAAACACGACACGGAACTCAAGCTCCGTTAGGGAGGGAATCTCATCCTGCGGAGACCCCTGCTCACAACGCTCTTTCTAATCACAAAACACTCGTAGCACAATGTTAGCCTATTTCCGCCAAGCATGGCGCCTCTTGCGAGAAAGCCCGGTGTTGGGCGTCGTTTCCGTCCTCGGGACGGCGCTCGCCATTGGGCTTATTACCCTCACCTTTGCCTCACAGCGGCTTATCCCCGAAGGCGATTTCTACCCCGCCTACAAGCGTCACCGGATGCTCTTCTGGAACTCGGTGCAGATCCGCAACGACGAGAAGAACTCTTCCTCCTCCAGTGCCGTGGGCTTGCGTCTAGCGAAGCTCTTTGCTGAGATCCCCTCCGCGGAAGCGGTTGCGATCAGCGAACGTTTTTCCGACACTTACGGCTTCCGCCGTACTGGGGAGCCGCACGAACGCCAACGCTACATCCTCGGTACGTGTGCCGATTTCTTCAAGGTCTATGACTTTGAGTTTCTGGCGGGCGTCCCCTATACGAAAGAGGAGGTCGAGGCAGGGGCGCGCGTCATGGTCATTGGCGAACAGGTTGCTCGTGAGTTCTTTGGCACGGAAGCAGTGGTCGGGAAAGAGCTCTTGGTGGACTTCAAACCCATGCGGATCGTGGGCGTCGTCAAAGACGTGTCGAGCTACCTTTCTTCCGTCACCGCCAACGCTTGGATGCCCTACTCGCTCTCCAACAGCGTAAAATATGGGAGCGACCTCCGCGGCTCGCTCAAGGTAGATTTCCTTGCCCACTCGCCAGAAGAGTTTCCCGTCCTGCGCAAGGAGATAAGCGAGGTGATCAGCAAGATTGATGCGGAAATAGCCCCCGACTACATCTCGCCTAACGAACAGCCCGACGAGCTCCATGCCGCCATCCACCGCCTCTGGAGCAACGTCGGTCCTGACATGAAGAGTATCGACCGTCAGTTCTACGTGACGCTGCTCATTCTGTTCCTCATCCCGGGGCTTAACCTGATTGTGATCTCACACGCACGCATGCAACGCCGCTTGCAAGAATTAGGGCTAAGAAAAGCCTTCGGAGGGACGGTGGTGGATATATTATGGCAGGTCGTGCGTGAAAGCGTTTTTTACACCCTTTTGGGCGCGATTCTGGGGCTATTTATCCTGCTCCTCGCGACGTACGGTTTGCAGTCTCTCTTTTTTGAGAGTGTGACGTGGGCTGCCGAGGGGTTAGACTTCTCCATTCCGCTCTCTACGGTCTTCTCTTGGCGGGTGATTCTGGCGGCGATACTGAGCTCGTTGGTGCTCAATGTGGTTTCGATGCTCATCCCCGCGTGGCAGATGGCGCGCCGCGACATTGTCTATTCTCTAAGTTCTAAACGATAGGAGGTTACCCCCGATGTTACGTCACTTATTCAATATCTTGTGGAACGAGCGAAAGAACAACCTCTTGATTTGGGTGGAGATGCTCGTTATCGTCCTTTGCTCGCTCTATCTGGTAGACTACTTGGTGGTCAACCTCCGCCTTAAGAACCTCCCCATGGGGTGCGATATCCACAACGTACATCGTTTCTACGTTGCCAACATTCCACCAGAAAGCGCTGATTATAGCCCCGCCGACTCCGCATCGCAGAACGAGGATATCAAAGCCATCCTACGGCGTATCGAGGCACACCCCGCCGTGGAGGCGGTTTCCATCTCCCATAACTCGCTGCCACACCAGGGGAGCAACAACTCCATGCCTGTCACTTTTGACACGATGCAACTGCAGAGTGTACTCGTGCGCACCGTAACCCCTTCTTTCCTACAGGTGTTGCGGGTAAATGGACTCAATGGCTCGCGCGAAGAGATGATGGAAGCGCTGCGGCAGGGCGAAATTATCCCCAGCGAAGGGCTAATCAAACGTTTCGCTCGCCCGCTAGATTCGATGGTCGGTAAAACCCTTCTCTTGGACAGAGACTCGACCAATGCGACCGTCCACTACATCGCCGAGACCATGCGTGTAGACAACTTCTGGGTGTGGAACACCTCTTTTTTCACCTACGACGCCGAGGTCTTTGAAAACGAGTTGGCTGAATATGCCCCTTACCTCGAATTTGCTTTCCGTCTCAAGGACGAGGCTACACTCTCTGCCGATGCGCTCTTTGCCGAGCTCCAAGAGCAGATGCACGCAGGGAATGTCTATGTATCGCGCTTTGAGTCCGTCGAGTCCACCAAAAAGATATTTCAGAACGAGGAGTATAACAAGCTCAGGATGCGCATCCTTTACACCCTCTTCCTCGGCATCTGTATCTTTCTCGGGATTGTGGGGACGTTCTGGTATCGTTCGCAACAGCGTCGTTCGCAAATCGGGTTACGCCTTGCGATGGGCGAGACGCCGCGCCACTTGCTCGGGTTCTATCTTACCGAAGGGGTGCTTTTGCTGCTACTGACCCTTCCGTTCGCCCTTGCGGGTTTCTTTGCCCTAAAGCACTTCAATATCCTCGATCAGTACTGGACGGTGTTCTGGTGGCGTATGCCGCTTGACTTCGTACTTACGTACGGGCTCTTAGCGCTCCTTCTCATCGTTGCGATATGGCTTCCCACGCGTTCGGCGGTGCATACAGCCCCCTCGATTGCGATGCGGGACGAATAAGCGTATTGTTAAGCATAGAAATAATCTTCTCTACATACAAGCTATCCATTCGCATAGAAAAACCGGCACTGTTAAAGAAGCAGTGCCGGTTTTTCGTATCTGGTGAGGGTGGCTCGAGGGTGTGTTGAATGTTTTGACACACCCTCCCTTGGTGATTAAATTTACCTTTCTCCTCTTGCCCCTCCTTCACCCCCGCCCGTCCGGCGTGAGAACCCTCCACCACGGGCCGTCCGCCCTAAGGACCCACAG
>CAJPTV010000086.1 GCA_905373665.1 Bacteroidia bacterium | reverse complement strand
TCGGGAGCTTAGCTCAGCTGGTTCAGAGCATCTGCCTTACAAGCAGAGGGTCATAGGTTCGAATCCTATAGCTCCCACAAAAGGAAGAGTCGGTATACCAACGACTCTTTTTTTGTACCTATTGATTTCCCTTTCAGCGGTTATACCGCTGATTATATAACTGTTTATATTTTACACGTCGTTTGCCTAAACATTATAACCATGGAATTCTCAGCATTTCATTTCGACGAAACGATACTTCAAGCCCTCGAAGCGATGGGCTATCAAGAGACTACGCCCGTGCAGGCGCAGGCGATACCCATAATCCAAGCAGGGCAAGACCTTATTGCCTGTGCGCAGACGGGGACTGGAAAGACAGCCGCATTTGTGCTGCCCATTATTGATCGTTTGCTTAAGATGCCCGAGCGAAAAGGTATCTCTGTGCTTATAATCGCCTCTACGCGCGAATTAGTGCTTCAAATAGACCAGCAAATTGACGGTTTGGCCTATTTCACAAGAGTCTCTTCTAAGGCGGTTTATGGGGGTAATGACGGCAAAGAATGGGACTTACAACGCGATGCGCTTGATGCGGGAGCTGATATCATAGTGGCTGTCCCTGGGCGTCTAATCTCTTTTCTAGGACGTAATGCAGAGCAGTTCCGAGAGCTTAAAATCCTTGTCTTAGATGAGGCGGATCAGATGCTCGACATGGGCTTTTTACCGCAGATACAGAAGATTATTGATGAGCTGCCCCGTGAGCGACAAACGTTACTTTTCTCTGCCACGATGCCGCAGCAAGTGCGTCGCTTAGCGGAAAAGATTTTGCACAATCCACAAGCCGTTGATATTGCCATCTCAAAGCCTGCGGAAAGTATTCAGCAGTTCCAATTCCAGCTTCAGCATGAGGCAAAGCCGAAGTTCTTGAATGAACTTGTAAAGCGTCATCCAGAGTTTCAAAGTATCATCATCTTTGTGAAGCGTAAGAGTGATGTGCGCACCATTGTGCGTGGTTTACTGCGTGGAGGCATCAATACTTGTGGCATCTCGGCAGATTTGGAACAAGCGCAACGTGAGGAGGCTCTCCGAGACTTCAAGGCGCATAAAGTGACCGCCATTGTAGCCACTGATATCCTTTCCCGTGGTATTGATATTGAGGAAGTGAGCCTTGTAGTCAATTATGATGTTCCCGTTGACCCAGAGGCTTATGTGCATCGTATCGGTCGTACAGGACGTGCTAGCGCCACGGGGATTGCGCTTACTCTCGTTTCGCAGGAGGATGGTTACCTTTTACGACGCATCGAGAAATTCCTTGACAAGAGCGTACCGCTTCTTCAAGAAGAATGGGCACAGGAGTATCTCACGCCGCTAGCCCCAGAGGATATGACAAAGAGAAAGTCTAAACGCACGCCGCGTCGAAACACTGCGCCGCGAGCTGTGGGTCAGCAGCAAAAGCAAGGGGAAGGGCAAAAGCGTCAAGCCAGTGCGAAAAACCAGAAGTCGGGACGTAAATTCCCACCGCGCCGTAAGCCTAAAACGGAAAAAGTACAAACCGAGCCGAGCGAATAGTGTGGGGCGTTGTACAGATCTTCATCAAAACACCTATCTTTGCCCATAGATAACAATCGCACGTTGTGTGGCGTAGGTCTTTTATAGAGAAAATGAAGCAAGTTGTATTATTAGCCCTCGGGCTCTTGGGTGTCGTAGCTCTCGTTGGTTGCAAGAACGAGACTACCACGAATCCCACACCAACCACCAATGCCTCTGTACCAGAAACGCAGGTAGAAGCGCGGGGAACGACGGTCGTCTTTCCAACCGAGGGGTTGCGTGTTGCATGGGTTAATATGGACTCGCTCCTGAAGGGGTATGATTTCTATTTTGCTATGCAACGCGAGATGGAAACCCTCACAGCAGAGGCAGAGAAAGAGATCGCTGCTAAAGCAGCACAACTCCAAAAGCGCGATGAGAAGTTGCGTATCGATATGGAGAAAGGGCTCGTGACTCGGAGCGAGGCGCAACAGCAAGCGCAGGAGCTGGCACAGGATCAGACTCGCTATCTCCAATTACAGGAATCTAAGCGCCGCCAACTTGAGGAAGAGGAACAGGTGCGACTCCGTCGAGTACAAGAATCGATAGACGTCTTCATTCGGAAGTATAACCAGGAGCATGGCTTTCACTACATCCTGAGCGTGGGGCTGCTCTATGCAGATCCTGCTCTCTCTGTGACAAGCGACGTGCTTCGTGGTCTCAATGCTGAGTATGCTGCGCAGCACGTTAGTGAAACGAAAAAGTAGGAGTCGTGCTCTCTAAATTTAACTTCTTGCCCAAGTGGCTAGAACGTCTTTTTGCACGTCTGAGCAATCTCTATGTCTTACTGATTGTCATCTTCGTGGTTTGGGTTGGGCTCTTTGATGGCAATAGCTTGATGAATATCCTTGCAGGTCAAAGACGTCTCAAAGAGCTTAAGGAGAAGAGAGAGTACTACCAACAGCAGATTAAGGAGGAGAGGCGGCGTTTGGAGGAGCTTCGTACCAATCGGCGTAACCTTGAGAAGTTCGCACGTGAACAGTATTTTATGCATAAGGCTAACGAAGAGATCTATGTGGTAGTAGATGAATAGCCTATTCTATTTCTGAATCTATACGGTAGGGAGTATCTTGTATGCTCCCTACTTTTTTTTGAGGAAGGTCGAGCGATTAAGTCTCCCACGGAGAGTGTTCTAAAAAGATTCCACCTCCCCCGTTAAGTCGTTTTTTACAAAAAAGCTACTTTTGCTGCCGTTAAGAAGGACGTGGAGCAAAAATGCAGTACTTCGACCAATCAAGTGCAATCGCGCGTATGAACGAACTGGGTGCTCGAAGAGTGCCCTTTATTTTTGTCACTAATTACCGAGGGGATAAGACGCTCATCGTTCCAGAGTCTGAGGTGGATGCTACGCAGCTTCGCTATGCGTTTAATGGGGTGGGAAATGCGCCTAAGGCGGTAAGAGTGCAACAGCCTGTCATTTGGGAAGTTACGCCACCGCCATACGCTACCTATCAGCGGAGCTTTGAGCTCGTGCAACGGGCAATTGCTGCAGGTGAAACGTCGCTCGTAAACCTTACTTGTAAGGTCGCTATACGGACAAATCTTTCTCTTGAGACCCTCTTTTCCCACGCTGACGCCCGCTATCGTCTATGGATAAAAGATACGTTGGTGTGCTTCTCGCCTGAGATCTTCATACAGATCCGAGACGGTGAAATAAGCTCTTACCCGATGAAGGGGACGATTCCGACGAGCGTCCCTAATGCAGCGCAACAGCTTCTTGACAATCCGAAAGAGGCCGCCGAGCACGCTGATGTTGTGGCGCTTATCTCGGCCGATTTGGCTAAGGTAGCAACCCACGTATATACCGCCCGATATCGTTACATCGATACCCTACATACCAATAAGGGCGATTTGCTTGAAACTAGCTCAGAGGTACGGGGGACGCTCCCCCCTGATTTCCACGAACACCTTGGCGATATCGTATTTGCACAGCTCCCCGCAGGCTCGATTACGGGCTATCCTAAGGCACGCACCGTTGATTTGATTGCTGAGGCGGAAACCTATCAACGCGATTTCTATACGGGGGTGATGGGGCGCTGGGATGGTCATTCGCTGGACACGGGGGTTCTGATTCGCTTCATTGACCAAACAGATGGGCAACTTTACTTCAAGGCTGGTGGGGGAGTTACCGCACAGAGCACTTGCGAAGCAGAGTATAACGAAGTGATTGCCAAGGTCTATGTCCCTATTTGTTGAAACACTCTCTTGGCAGAATGGAGCGGTACGCAACCTGCCATTTCACGAGGCTCGTCTTAATGCGACGCTTCAGCACTTCTGGACAGGCGTCCCGTGGCTCAATTTAGCGCCATACACCCCTCAAATTCCTTGTTCTGTAGCGCAGCAAAAGGTTCGTATTGTCTATGGAAGAAACGGCGTAGAAGAGGCCTCTTACGCGCCTTACGTGCGTCGTAGTATCCATTCCCTGCGAGTGGTCGTTTCAGACACCATAGACTATCGTTTCAAAAGCACCCATAGAGAGGCGTTGGAGCAGCTGTTAGCACAACGTGAGGGATGTGACGAGGTGCTCATCGTGCGCCATGGTTTGGTTACAGATACCTCTTTCACAAACGTTGCTCTTTTCGATGGTGAGGCATGGTATACCCCGGTTGAGCCACTCTTGAAGGGTACGATGCGGGCGTCGCTCATCGCCGAAGGGAAGTTGCGCGAACGCGTCATTCGCCAACAAGACCTCGTTTCTTTTCAAAAGATTATGCTACTGAATGCCCTCAATGGGTGGGAGGAGTTGACGCTCCCGATTACGGCCATTGAGGGGATAGTTCTATAATATCTCTCTAAAAGACAACACGCGTAGCGGCTTTCTCGTTACTAGGTGTGGGAGGGATCGTCCTTTTCTGAAATTAAGAAAGTAATACGGTTGTATATAGAGAGGGTCTAACGCAGTTATGAATAAGCTTTCCTTGAGGTGGCAAATTGGCCTAGCCATTGGGTTAGGGATTTTTGTAGTGGCGTCTATTTTGGTACTTTTCCCCTATTTCCAGCTGCGTAAAATGGGGCTTTATAACCTAGCGCAACAGATGGAGAAATCGGCTGTTGCGCTAAGGGCACAACTCACTACGGATCTAGACGACGGCATCGCCCTTGTTGAGACTACCGCAAAGCTCTTTGCAACAGAACAGCCCCAAGGACGCCGCGAAGAGCTCATTAGGATGTTAGAGACCGCCCTTGCTCAATACCCGTCTATTTTTGGCATTGGAGTCGTTTATGAGCCCAATTCGCTGGATGGTGACGACGCTGCCTCCGTGTATGCGCGAGGGTGTAACTATCGAGGGCAGTTCTGTCCGTATGTTTCCATCAATGCGCAACACCAAGCCAGGTTGGATGATACCCTCCATAACTACAAGCTTGATACACCCGATTCGTGGTTCTTTAACCCAAAACGCACGGGGAAAACCTACATTACAGAGCCCTATATGACCCTCCCTTACGCTGGGGCGAAAGCCGATACGGCAGTCTTTACCATTGCGGCGCCCATATTGCGCGAGGGGACGTTCATTGGGGTCGTGCAGGCTGATGTCGCCCTCGGGCATGTAGAGCGGCGCTTGCACAATTCGGTCATCATGGATGGGCTCGTCTCCATGGCTTTCTACTCTCCAGCGTTCTCGATTGTCGCAACCTCTTCCAACGTAACAGCGCCCTTGCGCAAAGATTTTGAGAAGCTGGGGAACGAGCTTATGGAGTCCGAACGGACGCAACTCGCCAGTGGTGAGCCCGTGACCGTGGAACGGGGCGATGGACTGGAACTCTTCGTCCCCCTTATTCTGGGGAGTAGCGATCGCCATCTTGTGCTACGTTTCCACGTCAATAAGAGTTTGGCGTATGAATCGATATCCGCACAAATCCTGCCAATCATCACCGTTTCTATCGTCCTTTCTGTGCTCTTTGTCATCTTGCTGTTGCTTTTCCTTGTACACCTGTTACGTCCGTTGCGCTTGCTTGCGGAGAGTATTGTGCAGATTGCAGGGGGGGATCTTTCCGCGAACGCCCTTGTGGTGAAGAATGAAAGAGATGAGATCGGGCACATTGCCGTATCTTTCAACACGATGTTAGATACCTTGCGCCCCATGTTCCGTTCGTTGCACGAACAAACCTCGCACTTGGATAATTCGAGTGCACGGATTAACCACTCCTCTGAGAACATCGCCGAATCGGCAAGCCATGGGGCGTCTGCCGCAGAACAGATGCAGGCGCAGTGCTCCTCTGTCCTCGATATCTGTAAGAAGGATACGCACGGGGTTTCCCTTGCTAAGGGCGAGGCGCAACAGGCACGCCAAAACCTTCAGGAGCTGGCCGCCAGCGTTAGAGCTACGAACGACCGTCTGAAAGAGATTGTGGCGAGCGAGAAGCTCCTTTCCGAGATTGCTGCGCAAACCAACATTCTAGCCCTCAATGCGGCCGTAGAAGCGGCGCGTGCTGGAGAGTCGGGGAAGGGCTTTGCTGTCGTGGCTGGCGAGGTGCGTAAGCTGGCTGAGCGCAGTGCTGAGGTCGTTAAGAATATCAAACTACTGGGGACGAGCTCCATGACTGCCTCCGAGGCTACGGTGCATGAACTCGCTGCTCTCGAGCAGGTTATGACCTCTATCAGCGGGCGCGTGCACGAACTCGGGGAAAGTAGCGAGCATATTACCAATTCTGTTGGGGAGATTCTCAACGCTATCTCGATGCTTAGCTCTCTCATCCAAGAGACGGCTGGGGCATCAAGCGATTTGGCACAAGAGAGCAAGGAGATTGTGGAGCGTGTGCAGAATATGCGGAGCGACACCTCCTATTTCCGTATCGAATAATTCGGGAGCACGGGGTGGGGCGTATCCGATTTTCGCTACCTTTACGTCTCCTTAACACAGCCTCCCCGCCTACCTCATGACCGTGTTTAATGGGCTTTAGGTATGAAAAACAAGTCTATTCTCTTTCGTGTAGGACTGCTCGTCGGTGGCGGGATTGCCGTTATCATGCTCGTGTTGGTCGTACTCCCATTCCAGCAACTCAAAGAGGCAGAATATAGCCGCCTGATGCGCAACGTCGAAGATGCTTCGTTCAACCTTCTTACGCGTATCGGGGCTGACCTCGAACAAGGGGTAAACCTGACCAAGACGACGGCCAACTTGCTCTCTGGTGATGTCGCTCTTTCGCGTGAAGGGGTGATTCGGATGTTGGAGAATACCGTCGAGCACTACCCCTTCGTGATTGGTATTGGGCTTTCTTACGAACCGAATGGTTTTGACGGGAAAGACTCGCTCTTTAAGGGCGGCATCCGTGGAAGTGGCTGGCAGGGGCGCTTCCTTCCCTTCGTGGCTAAAGATGCGAGTGGTAGGGGATGCTATAGCGATACGACCCACACACACACCTTCAACGCGTGGTATTCCGAGCCCAAACGCACCCTCAAGGCCTTTATGAACGAACCTTACCTGCTCGATATCCTTGACCGTAAGGGGGTGAATATTACAAGCTTTGCCGAGCCTATTTTGAAAGACGGACGTTTTGTCGGAGTCTGTGAGGTGGATATCGAGCTTGACCGCATTTTCGCTTGGGTGAAAGAAGATACCTCCCTTGCGGGGCTGGCAACAATCTCGCTCTATTCGACCGCGGGGGCGCTCCTCGTAACCACGAGTGCCGAAGCTATGACTGACAAGTTTGCGTGGGAGCGGCTTACCTCTAATGAGCGGCTCGCGCTCCAGAATCGTCAGCGTATCTTTCATCAAGAGGGAGAGCTCGTTAGTTACATTTCCCCTTTCTATATGAGCTCGTGTGAGCAACCGATGCTCCTGAGTGTCGATTTTGACCAGGGACATGTTATGGCTTCCATCTACTGGCAGATGGCGGTGAGTATGATGCTGGGAGTGGTGCTTGGCGTCGTTCTTATAGTGATCGTTCTCTTCATCTTACGGCGCTTGTTACGCCCCATTCACGTCGTGGCGTCTCGTATCGAAGAGATGGCACAAGGCAATTTGCTTCTCCAACCGACGGGGTACGAGCGACGTAACGATGAGCTGGGGCGGATGGCTAAGAGCTTCTATGAAATGGTCGGGCGGTTGCGAGCAGTGTTGCGTTCAATAGCCTCGTCGACCAATGCTCTAGCGGGCGATAGTCAGAACATTAGCACTTTCTCTCAAGGCATTGCAGAGGGGGCGCGCGGGAGTGCAGCCTCTACTGAGGAGGTGCAGGCACAGTGCAACAGCGTGTTAGAAGTCTGCCAAAACGATGTAGATATGTCTGGGCAAGCCTCCAACGAGGTCGCCGAGGCTCGCGAAACACTCAGCAAGCTTGTGCAAAATGTAGAGGAGACGAACCATACCCTTGCCGAGATTGTGAAACGAGAAATGCAGCTAGCGGACATTGCCTCACAAACGGGAATTCTTGCCCTTAATGCGGCCGTGGAGGCTGCGCGTGCCGATGAGGCGGGGAAGGGCTTCTCTGTGGTGGCGAATGAGGTGCGCGTCTTAGCAGAACGGAGTGCCGAGATTGTCAATGATATTCAAAAGCTTCGTTCCACTTCGTCGAAGGTCTCAGAAAGCAGCTTGAAGGAGCTTCTGGAGCTCGAACGGGTTATGGCAGGCATCATTGACAACATGGCGTATTTGACCAAGAATAGTCATCTCATTACCGATGCCGTACAACAGATGGATGGTGCTGTGAGTAGCCTCAGTACCACATCGCAAGAGAATGCCGCGGCTTCGGATAATCTTGCTTCGGAAGTCCGAGCGATTGTCGACCACGTACACGCGTTGAATACAGAGGTGGCGAACTTCCGTACAGAGTAACCTTTACAGAGAGAGAGACCGCTGTCACTTCAATGGAAAAACTGACCTTTTCCCTAAATGGCTCGGAGTATATTGAGCTTACGAGTCTACTCAAATACATGGGGTTAGCCGCGAATGGCGCACAGGCTCAAAGCCTTGTCACCGAAGGGCGTGTCTTGCGAGCTGGCGCTATTGAGCTCCGTAAACGTGCGAAGCTTCGTATAGGCGACTGCATTACGGTAGGCGATGTCTCGGTTGAGGTCGTGGCGTAAACGTAGATGCGTGCAAGAGAGAGCATCGCATACACGCCCACTCTATTCACCATACCCTCGCTTTTTCTTATATCGCTTACCTTGCTCACCTCCCACTCGTCCAAGGGGCGGTTGAAAGACAGACACAGACAGTTTGGGGGCACGGTATCTACAACACAAACGAAGAAGCCCAGTCGAGTGACTAGGCTTCTTTGTTATGCATATTATGGGAAAGGCTTATTTGCCCATAGCTTCAAATTTCGCTCTAATCCGATCAGCGTGTTCTTTCTGCTTCGGAGTCAGCTTGCTATCCAAAGTGCCTTGGTTTAAGGAGTCTACAAACGGCGCTAGGTAGTCCGTTTCTTTGCCGAGTCTCTCCATCTCTTCAATGGCAGCAGCATCGCCGTTCGCTGCACGATTCAGCAGAAGCGGCATCTTGTCTACCATACGTTCTACCTCATCGAGTTTCTTATCCGTATTGTCATTCGATGCACAACTTAGGAAAAGTGTAGTGCTGCCAATAAGCAACAAGCTTAGTAATAAACCCTTTGTCATCTCAAACTATATATTTTAATGAGTTTAACCCTATTACATGACAAATGTAATGCTTGTTTCGCAGAATGTCAACGAATTGCAGGAAATACATAGAGTGCGAGAGCGCTCGTGAGTGGAAAAGGGTATTGGTACAAATCCTGCCCTGCTCCTAGCCTCTTCTTTATTGGGACCTTGCCTATTTCCCAAGCATCGCGCCACTGTTTGAAGGCTTTACAATCGTAGAGCATCTTGCTCATATTCTCTTACCTTATTATGCGCTATTCTTCCTCCATTTCTTCTTCGTAATCCGCAGCTTCGGGGACAAACTCCTCTTCGACAATCCGATCTAATTGATACCCTGCTTCACGCCATTTTGCAACGAAAGGAAGTTCTGCTGCGGGCGTACCATCAAACATTCCTCGCAGCCCATTGGACTGGGCAAGGGGGT
>CAJPTV010000085.1 GCA_905373665.1 Bacteroidia bacterium | reverse complement strand
ACTGCTTACCTGCGACAACCGATACGGTTGCTGATTTGAAAGCAATAGCAGGCTTCGGAGTTACTGTTACTTTGCACGTTGCAGTAAGAACGTCATGATTAGCATTCTTAGCAACCGTAGCCGTAATCGTTGCCTCACCTGCCGTTACCCCCTCTACGGTCATGGGTTTATTGTCCACTATCTTCACGATCCCCACAGCACTGCTAGTAAGGGTAACGGTCTCATTTGCTTCTAGCGCCGTCTTTTGAAGTTCGAGCGTTAACTGCTTACCTGCGACAACCGATACGGTTGCTGATTTGAAAGCAATAGCAGGCTTGGGAGTTACCGTTACTTTGCATGTAGCGGTTTTATGACCGTCCACTGTCGTTACCGTGATATCGGCACTACCTGCACCTACAGCCGTGACCTCTCCGTTCGTAACGGTTGCCACCTTATCGTTACTTGTACTCCATGTTACGTCCTGATTCACTGCGTTTGCAGGTTTTACCAGTGCGGTTAAGGTTCGCTTTTCCTCTTCCTTAAGCTGGAGAGTTGCAGGGGATACTTCGACTCCCGTTACCCTTATGACCTCTATCTTAACCTTCTTGGCCGGAGTGTTACCGACTAGGATCGTTTGCTTGGTAGCATCAAATTTTCCGTCTTTGGGCTCTACAATGTGGCAGCCTGGCATATTTAGTTGCGAGATCATGTATAGCGCATATCCAGTATTTTTACTGGTTATCGACACATTCGCATTTTTAATAGTCACTCTTGTATCCCATAACGCATTTATCCCGTGATTATCTGCAGTAACATCGAGGGTTATATTTGATACCGTGAGCATACTGTTGTTAATATAAATCCCCATATTATTCTTAGATTCAACAACAAGCTTATCTGCGCTAGTGCCTTCCAACGTTGTACTATTCGTCAGATATAACGCTGGCTGGAAATCGCTTTTCAGTGTATTCACCCCCTCGATCTTTACCTTCAACTCACTTTTCCCATCATAGTAAATAGCGTGTTTTCCACCGCCCGCCACAATGGTGACGTTCTTCATAGACAGCAGATTTTGCTGCGGATCATACGTTAAGTGTCCTCCTGCACCCACGGTTATTGCACTGGGGGCTAGTGCTGGCAGATCTGTATAGTTATCACTCATCACCAACACATCCGCGATCTTCAAACCATACTCATCTGCTCTGACAGACGCACTACTGAGCAAGAAGAGCGAAAGGCTAAGCATTAGCCAACCGAAAATACCAAAACTCCGTTTCTCCATTCTGTGTTTTATTTTTGTTTACGTTAAGATTATTAGTCGGACTCTACGAACAACCGCTAGTCTGTTGTTCTAGAATAGAAACTCTAATAAAGTAGATAGCATCGTTTGCACTCTACACCTATCTGTTTTAAGTGCAAACGATGCTCGGCATCCTCCACACTTAAAACAGAGCTTTTATAGCCTTTTCCACTTCTGCCATATCTGCCGTAGGCTCGAAACGCGCGACTACGTTTCCTTGCTTGTCGATGAGGAACTTTGTGAAATTCCACTTGATGTCTGGCTTGCTCGCATAGTCGGGGTCTGCCTTTTTCATCATCGTATCCATGCGTTCGGCACGTGGACCGGTAAATCCACCAAAACCTTTTTTCCCTTTGAGGTAAGTGTAGAGGGGAGCTTCGTTAGCCCCGTTCACCTCTATCTTTTGAAAAAGCGGGAAGGTCGTCGAATAGGTACTCGTGCAGAAGCTCTGTATCTCCTCCATCGTACCCGGGGCTTGTTCACCGAACTGATTACAAGGGAAGTCGAGAATCTCGAGTCCCTTCGCTTGATACTCTTTGTAGAGCTTTTCCAGCGCCTCATACTGTGGGGTAAAACCGCACTTGGTAGCAGTATTGACTATAAGGAGCACCTTGCCCTTATAGGTATTCAAAGAGACCTCTTTACCGTTAATGTCCTTAACAGTAATATCATAAATCGTCGTGGGCTGCGCCATAGCGAAACAAGCCGAAACAAGCAAAAGGGAAATAAAAATCAATCTTCTCATCCTTAACAATTGGTATTTTCAGCCCCCTCTTCACTCAAAAAAGGGACTCCCAAAGGTAATCTTTTTTCAAAAAACATACTTGATAAGTAAATCAATCGTTTCCCAATTTTCAGGGAATGACCGATTTTTGTTGATTATCTCAAATCTCTTCCACTAGAAAAATCTCTCCGCACTGCGCCCCTGTACGGGAGTTACCAGAGATGGTGGCGTTTAAAACGTAGTACGATACAAGAAATCACACCTGTAGTGAAAACGAAATACTCAGGATATCTAAAATAGCGAGATGCCTAACATCCTCCATAAATGCTAGGCTCTTCATTCAATAAAAGACTTTCGCCCCACTACCTCTCGTCTTCTCCCCACCCATCGCCTCTGTTGGGGCGCTTTCGCATCGAACGGCGTACCGCGAGGCTCGCAAAACTTAGGCGCACGTCAGGGATATTGCGTAAACACGATGCACAAACAAGGCTCGTAGAGCCCGAGGTCAAGACATCGTCTATCAAAAGCAGGTGTTGCCCTGCGTAACGCTCCGCCGCATCTGGCGCAAGCTGAAATACCCCCTGCACATTCGTATTGCGTGTCTTCACGCGCGTCTGCGAACGTCGATGCCGCACCCGCCGCAAAGCAGGCACTACGGGGATAGCGAGCTCATCGGCCAACGCCGCAGCAAGAAGCGCCGTCTGATTATACCCGCGTATCAATAACTTTCGCCAATGGATGGGCACTGGTACTATCGCATCAAACACCTGCGCATATCCCCCCTCACGAAGGTACGACCCAAGCAGATGCCCATAAGCCTCCCCTATCGGAAACTGCCCATGATATTTGAACTGAAAAATCGAAGGACGAATCAGCCCACCTCCGTAATAACAAAGCGGAAGGACGTGCTCAAAAATCGCCATCTCCTTTCTCTTACAGAGAAACGGATCGTGCCAACTATAGGTAAAATCCAGCTGCGCAAGACAATTCTCACAAAACGGCGCTTCACCACCAGTGTGCACCTCATCACAGATCGGACAAAGCCCACGCGACGCCTCCAACGGATAACTCCGCACGCTCACTGGGGTAACGAGCTCCTTTAAGAACGTGCGCAAGTACATGAAGACAAACGTGTAAGAAGCCCATACATCCGTCGCCAACGCTCTGGCAGTAAGGGTATTTCCAGATGAAAACAGAGATAAGACAACATTCCACGCACGAGGGAACAATACTCCGCTTGAGAACGCCTCTCCGACGACAGTATCCTCTTCTGCCCTCTCTTTCTGACTTGAAAAAACGAGAGATCTGGGAAATGCACCTCCTGCGGACAATACCCCAAAAGGTCAATCAGTCCCCATAGAAGACGCGGAAGGTAATACCCATCCTTCTCTGCATTGCACAGACGCTTCTGCTCTTGCAAAAAGAACTGGTAAAGTTGCGGGTCGCCGCGATCTCTTTGCAAAACGAGGTCTAACACCTCGGCGATAAACTCCGCCATCACAGAAAGATAAGAGACTCCTCGTGGTAAGTGTGCGAGCTCCGTAATCCTGAGAATTTGTCCAAAATCCCCTACGGGCTTGGTGAGAACATACTCCACGCGCAGGAGGTCAAACGCCTGTGCCTCCGCAAGCTGTACAGCAAGGTCTACTCGGTAGCTCTGCAGGTAGAGCAAGCCCGAATATTCGCTATAACCCTTGAGCAAAAGTCCCAACGCCCCGTACCCTTCCCTGTAAAGAAGGAGGAGCTCCTCCGTGCGAGTCGGTTCTTGCTCCATGGCGCAACGCTCGTTTCACAAAACGGCAATAAAAGACCTTCCGAGATACCCACATCTCGGAAGGTCTATTACTCTAAAGTACGAGCATCGCGTCGCCGTACGTGCCGAAACGATATTCCTCACGCACGGCAGTCTCATACATCGTCATCAGGAAATCATACCCCGCGAAGGTCGCCACGGTAATCATGAGCGAAGAGCAAGGGAAATGGAAATTAGAGACGATGCTCTTAGGCACTTGCACCTGGTAGGGCGGGAAAATAAACTTGTTCGTCCAACTGCTAATCGCCTTTACACGCGCATCGGTCGTTACCGAACTTTCGAGGGCACGGATCACCGTCGTACCCACGGCACAAACGTTCTTCCCAGCGTCGAGCGAGGTATTGATAAGCTGCTCCGTCACCTCGGGGATCTCAAACTGTTCCGAAGCGGCCTTATGCTTAGAGAGATCCTCCACCTCAATGCGTTGAAAATTGCCCAGCCCCGCATGCAGGGTAATAAAGCCGACATTGACCCCCTTAATCTCAAACCGCTTCAATAACTCACGACTGATGTGCAAGCCCGCTGTCGGCGCTGCAACCGCACCGACGTGCTCCGCATAGATCGTCTGATAGCGGTGCTCATCTTCCTCATCTATTGGGCGATTGAGAAAACGCGGCAACGGCACCTCTCCGAGATCATGCAAACGCTGTGCGAACTCCTCTTTCGTACCATCAAAGAGGAAGGTAATGATTCGCCCACGACTCGTCGTATTGTCTACCACCTCAGCAACGAGCGACTCCCCCTCGCCGAAGTAAAGCTTGTTCCCTATCCGAATCTTACGCGCGGGGTCGACGAGCACGTCCCACATGTGGCGCTCAGGGTCCAGCTCACGAAGCAAAAAGACTTCGATATCGGCGTTATTCTTCTCTTTGATACCGTGCAGTACAGCACGGAACACCTTCGTATTGTTGAGCACGACCGTGTCGCCCTCAGAGAAGTAAGAGATGATATCCTTAAAGGTCTTGTGTTCTATCTTCCCCGTTTTTCTGTTCCCTACCATCAGACGAGACTCGTCTCGGAACTTCGGGGGGTACTGTGCTATCAATTTCTCTGGAAGATTAAAGCTGAACTGCGAAAGTTTCATTAGGCGGACAATTTTACTATAATACTACTGGGATATACCAATGTTGGGTTGAGCAAAGTGTGCATCTACCGCAGGGAGCCAGTGGCTACCTCCCAGCAGTCATGCTAAGAAACTTTTCAAAGGTCTCAATTGTTACAGCATCGGCAACAGAGAATGCGCCGCTGCGCGTACGCCGTAGAGCGGTAAGGTGCGCTCCAGCATCCAAAGCACGCCCCAAATCTCGAGCGAGAGCCCGAATATACGTGCCCTTTGAACAAGCAATTCTCGCGCGCAGGTTATCTCCCATACGCTCGATAAGTTCAAAACGAAAGATATTTACCTTCACAGGCGGGAGATCCTCCTCCGCTCCCTTACGTGCCAGCGTATAGGCTCTTTTTCCATTCACCCGCTTAGCTGAGAAGATCGGAGGCTGCTGCTCGATTTCACCAGAGAGCGACTGCATAGCCTGCAAAAGCCGTTCATCGGTGATATGCCCAGTCGGGTAGGTCGCATCCACCTCGGTTTCTAGGTCGTAAGAAGGCGTGGTCGCCCCGAGGGCAATCGACGCCTCATACTCCTTATCCTCCCCCGTGAGGCGCATCGCCTCTTTCGTCATTCGCCCTACACAGAGAATCATCAAGCCCGTCGCAAGAGGGTCTAACGTACCCGCATGTCCGACCTTTATTTTAGGAATGCCGTAATACTTCCGAAAAAGAATACGCACCTTAGCCACAAGGTCATAAGAGGTCCAGCCGAGGGGCTTATCTAGCAGCAAGATATATCCCTCTTCCAAGATCTGTTCCTTATTACAACGCGCTAAGTCCATGAATAAAAGGTGAGCTAAAGAGTAGAATATTAAGCATTAAGAAACGCTGCGACTATTGCCACGCCTCCCACAAGGGCACAATAGAGCGCAAACCATATCAGACGCCCGCGCCGCACCAAGGAGAGCATCCAGCGACAAGCGATAAAGCCCGTCACAAAGGCCGTCGCCACACCACTCAAAAAAGGCAAAGCCTGAAAAGCGTCCGTGGTAAACGAGCCATCGAAAATATCTAACAGGTTCATCCCGATAATCGGCGGCAAGACCATCAAAAAGGAGAACTGTGCAGCTTTGGGTCTGTCAAGCCCCATCAAAATTCCTGTGGCTATGGTAGCACCACTACGCGAAAGCCCTGGTAAAACAGCGACTGCCTGCGCAACCCCCATCCCGAGCGCGATGGCATACGTGGGTTGGTGACGAATACGATAGAGCTGAATACGCCGCCCAGTAAGCCACAAAAGGAGTGCCGTAAGCATGAGCATCGTCCCCACTAGGAGCAAATTCCCCGTAAAAAGCGTATCGAGGTAATCTTTTAGAAAGAACCCTACCAAGGCGACGGGGAGCATAGACAAGACGATCTTTGCCACATACTCCGTCTGCCAATTCCAACGGAAGGCAAATAGTCCGCGCAACAACTGCCAAATCTCCGACCACAGCGCAACAATCGTGCTCAGAACCGTCGCCCCGTGCAAAGCGATCACAAAGGAGAGGTTGCCCCCCTCCTCTACTCCAAGAAAGACGCGCGCGAGCTCTAGATGCCCACTGCTGCTGACGGGTAAAAATTCCGTCAACCCTTGGATAAGTCCCAATACGATCGCCTGCCACGTCTCCATAGCCTACTTTTCGTTATCGTCTGTTTTCGGGCGACGCCCGCGGTACATAATGGCGAATATCTCAAACAAGAAGCCCCCCAAGACCAACATCGGGGCAAGGGTAATACGCCGGAAGTTAAAAATCTCTGGACTGAAGTCGGTAGGGTCTTCAGGGTTGCCACCTATCATGAGCAGAAAGCCTAAGACGATCACGCTAAAACCGATCAGCAACAGCTTATAGTTCTGACGCGTAAGCGGGAAACGCCCCGAGGCGGCATCGTCTGTAGAAGGTGTACGTTTTTCGTCTATCATACTCACAAGTCTTGAAAGGAAAGATACGGCACGCCGCACTAGTAATACAAATCGCCCTCCGCCGTACGAAGATACTTACTTACAGCGAAATACGTAGTCATCAGATTGATGGCAACGCCCACCAGCAGCACAAACATCCCAACCAAGAGAAGGATGCCATGTTGCTGAAGATTGACCAATGCACGGAAATCATCCTGCACCAAGGCAATACTTAACAGAAGGAGCAGAAACGCCAACACTGCCGAATAAAAACCATGTCGCACCGCACGAAGCAAAAAGGGTCTCTGAATAAATGCGTGCGTCGCCCCCACCAGTTGCATTGTCTTAATGATGAAGCGCCGCGCATAAATCGTGATGCGTATCGTATTGTTTATCAGCACGAGTGCTATAAAACTCATCACCAAACTAAACGCCAAAATCATTCCCCCCACCTTGTGCATATTCGTATTGACGAGATCGACGAGGTTAGGCTCGTAATGCACATTCGTCACCTGCGGCGCAGAGAGGAGACTCGCGGCTATCGCTTGCAGACTATCATTGTTGGTATAATCTGCATACAGTTTCAACTCAATAGAAGGCGAAAGCGGATTATACTTCAAGAGCGCCAAGAAATCCTCTCCGAGGGCTTCGGTCAGCTCCTCCGCAGCTCGTTCCTTACTAATAAACTCAGACTCTTTGACATAAGGCGACGCATCAAGGGTCTTGCGCAAGAACTCCGCGTCAGCATTCCGCACATCCTCTCGCAGTACGACCGAGAAGCTGAGGTTCTCCTTCACGTAGGTAGAGAGCCGCTCCACATTGATCAATATCAAACCCAGCAGACCTAACGCATAGAGTACAAAGGTCGTACTGATGATGGAGGAGATAAAACTGCTTCGCAGTCGCCACACGGCGCGTTGGTTAGCACTGCTAGGCATGCATCCCCTCCTCTTGCAATGCAATGAGCTCTCGCTTACGCTGTAAGAAATGACGAAGCCCCGCAGCGAGTAAAAAGAGCAGAATAACGAGCCCAAACACGAAATCAATCCAACGCCCCCAAGCGTAACTCGGGAGGGTGAACGAGAACACCACCTCCTTCGCCCCAGCGGGGATGTAAATTCCTCGCAAAAGATAGTCTACTCGATAGATAGGCACTTCCTGCCCATCGACCGTTGCCGTCCAGCCTTTAGGGTAAAAAATCTCAGAGAAGACTGCAAAACGCTCCCCACCTGCCGAAACTCGGTAAGTCAATCGGTTCGGTTCGTAGTGCTGCACAACAATGTGATCCGTACTATCGCGCCCCAAGCTCTTCGCACTGAGCGCCTGATCCCCCTCTTGGAAATAAGCCACCTGCGCCACCGACGCCGTCCCCACGGAATCTAACTCCGCATCTGCCGAAGAGACACCGACCAGTCGATCCACAAACCACGCTGCCCCCAATTCCACAGGTTCACTCCCCTTCACATTACGCATCGCTTGCGGTTCACCCGCCCCAGCGCGCCCAATAATATACTTCACATTGAGAAGGCGTTGCATAGTTTCCGACGTACCATAACGGTCAATAAAGTCTTGGAAACGACGCAACTTCACCCCATGATAGCCCCCCACCGACTTGTGGTAATAGGAAGTAGAGGCATCATTGAAGGTGCTCACACTCTGGTTCAACACACGGTAGTAACTCTTGTCTTGCAAGATTTGCTTGTCGGCCTGCGTCATCTGGAAAGGAGCACTATTGTGCGACTTTGCCACGTAGTGTACTCCATCATAGCGCTTATTCACAATCCAAAGATCCACAAGCACCAGCGCTGCAAGTGCGAGCAACATGAGCGGTTGGCGTATCTTCCCCTTCATCGTCCGCCAAAGAAGCACGCCTGCCACCGCGATAAAGCCCGCACTCCGCACGATATCCACCAACATCAGGTGGGAACGGTCTTTCCGCAAAGCTTCCATCAAATCCTCAGGATAGCCCGCCTGCAGATACTGCACATCATTGGGCGATACGAAGCTAAAGCTCGGTAACCCAAAGATGAGGAAAAGAGCGAGCAACCCCAGTAACGAACCACCTGCTAAGTACAATGCTCGCTTCACACGCTGAGGCTCATACTTGCCTTGCAGCCACTCAGAGAGTCCCCAAAATGCCAAAAGCGGTACACACAGCTCGCAAATGACGAGTATCATACTCACCGAACGGAACTTGTTGTACCCGGGGAAGAAATCAAAAAACAGGTCGGTAAACCATTGCCAATTATGCCCCCACGAGAGTGCTAAAGCCACCAACGAAACCGCAACCAACGCCCACCGCGGCGCACCACGCATCAAGAAGAGGGCAAAAAAGAAGAGAAAGAGAATCACCGCCCCGAGGTAGACAGGTCCCGAGGTCATCGGCTGGTCGCCCCAATACACGGGCATTTGCGACAGTATCGCCTCCTTCTGCTCCCTCGGTAAGCGCATCCGATCAAGGAATGAAGCCACTGAGGAGCTTTCTCCTAACTCCAAAGCTGATGCCCCGCCGTAAAGATTAGGTATCAACAGATTAAAGCTCTCCAGCTTACCGTAACTCCACTGCGTGGCATACGCCCTATCCAGTCCGTCATCTCCCGTCTTTGCCGTAGAAAGATACGAACGTCCGCGGATACTCTCCTTACCATAATCGTAGGTCTGATACAACCGATTAAAGTTCGCACCAACGCCCATCACGCCCCCTACCAGCAGGATAGCACTCGCCCACACGAAGGTTCGCAGCTTCTTCTCTCGTTGCAACTCAATCAGTCGCCATACCACCACCGCAAGGATGATAAAGAATGTGTAATAGGTAATCTGCACGTGTCCCGTCGCAAGACTCAAAGCAAAAGACAAGGCAAAAAGCCCAGCCCCCGCCAAATAACGCCCCTTGTACGCCAACAACACCCCCGCCACCATGGGCGCCATATAGGAAATGGCATGTAGCTTCGCGTTATGCCCAGCCCCTACAATGA
>CAJPTV010000084.1 GCA_905373665.1 Bacteroidia bacterium | reverse complement strand
CGGGCAACAAGCTCGACGCCAACACAGCGCTCACTCTTACCGTCACCCCAGCCGCTAACTACCAGCTGGATAAGCTCGTCGCGCTGCCCGAAGGAGCTACCGCCGCAACGACCCTTCTTGAGGGGGGCACAGGCACACAAAACGCTACTTACAAGCTTGTCGCCAACGTCATCTTTACAGCAACTTTCAAGGAAGTGAAGAACGATCCGCCAATCGCCGCGCCGCAATACTCGGTGACCTTCTCTGCTCCCGAACACGGCTCGTTGTCTGTAAAGAACGGCACGGCAGAGGTTACCTCGGGCAACAAGCTCGACGCCAACACAGCGCTCACTCTTACCGTCACCCCAGCCGCCGACTACCAGCTGGATAAGCTCGTGGCACTGCCCGAAGGTGCTACCGCCCCCACGACCCTTCTCGAAGGAGGTACAGGCACACAAACCGCTACTTACAAGCTTGTCGCCAACGTCACCTTTACCGCAACCTTCAAAAAGGTGACCGCTACAGACGATCAGAACAAGCCGAACACCCCGACCACTCCTCCGCTGTCGGTCTACGAAGCGCTTTTTGCACAAGTCACACTGGGACCGAACCCTGTGCTTAACGTGCTCAATCTCCGTGGGTTAGACCATGTACAGTCGGTGCAGCTTTTCAATGCTCAGGGCACGCTACTCAACACCTTCCCTTGCGAGGGGATGCTTGCCCTACAGCTCTATGTCGCCGACCTCCCCGCAGGGCTCTATTTCGTTACCCTACGCAGTGGTGCTGCGACGCACACCCTGCGCTTCATCAAGCGGTAACCGAACGTAAATAGCACGAAAAAAGGGGCTATGGGGACTTCCTCATAGCCCCCTTTTTTTTAGCACAGCCGCAACCCCCTACTTTACGAATTCCTAAAGCACTATTTTTAGACGAAAGTAAAAAGAACGTCTTTTTGAAATAGACGATTGTCTCTAAAAACAGCCCCTTTTTTGGGTAGGTAATTCTACCTACTTCTCTGCTTGCATGTAAAGCGAATGTAAGGCGAGTGTAAGGGGCGTACTAGGAGTGTAAGGAAGGAGTGCCTTCTAAAGGCTACGAGATTCATGAAAACATAAAGGCGAATAACTGCCCCTCTTTCACGACTATCCTCAACCACGGGCTGTCCGCCCTTAGGACCGACTCTCCTCAATCACGGGTCGTCCGCCCTTAGGACCGCCGTAAGGCGCATAATGAATCGATGCGGAAAAGCGCATCTCCTATAACTCTCTGTTTCCCAGTCCCCTGTAGGGGTGTAGCGTGCTACACCCGCAACTCGCGGCGTATGCCGCGCTGTGGTGATTTGCATCTTACCGCACATTGCGCCCACTGGGCGGCGCGCCCTTAGCGCCCGCCCTTAGGACCTAAGTTTCATTCTTTTTTGTATCTTTGGGACGGAAAAATAGTAATGGAAATGGCAGAAGAAACGGGCATCGTCGAGCGCATAGAGCAGGTCGATATTGACGAACAGATGAAATCTTCCTACATCGACTATGCGATGTCCGTCATCGTCTCGCGCGCCCTACCCGACGTCAGAGACGGGCTCAAACCCGTACACCGCCGCGTCCTATACGGCATGAACGAGCTCGGACTTACCCACCAAGCACAAACCAAAAAGTCTGCCACCACCGTCGGACACGTCCTCGGACGCTATCACCCCCACGGCGACTCCTCCGTCTATGACACCATGGTGCGTATGGCACAGTGGTGGTCGCTCCGCTACCCCCTCGTTTTAGGGCAAGGAAACTTCGGTTCGATCGACGGCGACGGCCCCGCAGCCATGCGTTACACCGAGTCTAAACTCGAAGTCATCACCGACGAAGTACTCAAAGACCTTGAAAAAGATACAGTAGATTTTGTCCCCAACTTTGACGAGTCTTTCAAAGAACCCACCGTGCTACCCACGCGTGTACCGCTTTTGCTCGTCAATGGCACTGCTGGGATTGCCGTCGGGATGGCTACCCTCATGCCTCCACACCACCTCGGCGAGACCGTCGATGCCATCTGCGCCTACATTGACAAACCCGAGATTTCCGTCGAGGAGCTCATGGTGCACATCAAAGGACCCGACTTCCCCACGGGCGGCATCATCTACGGCACCTCAGGCATCAAAGAGGCCTTCGCTACGGGCAAAGGGCGCATCATGATGCGGGCGCGTTGCGACTTTGAAACCAAGGAGAACGGGCGCGTGAGCATTATTGTTACCGAGATACCCTACATGGTCAACAAGGCGGAAATGATTGCAAAAATCGCCGCTTTGGTCAACGATAAACAAATCGAGGGCATCAGCTACATCAACGACGAGTCGGGCAAGAACGGGATGCGTATCGTCATCATCCTCAAGAAGGAAGCCGTGCCGCAAGTCGTGCTCAACCACCTCTATCGCCACTCCGACCTCCAAAAGGTCTTCGCCGTGAACAACATCGTGCTGGTGAAGGGGCGTCCGATGCTCCTCAACCTCAAAGACCTCATTTCCAACTTTGTAGAACACCGACACGAGGTCATTATCCGCCGCTCGCGCTTCGAGCTACGGAAGGCACAAGAACGCATTCACATTCTCGAAGGGTTGATTATTGCCCTCGATCATATCGACGAGGTTATTCGCATTATCCGCGCCTCGCAGGAAACCGCCGAGGCCGTGCAGAACCTCATGAAGGCCTTCGAGCTCTCCGAAATTCAAGCCCAGGCTATCGTGGACATGCGCTTGCGTGCCCTCACAGGCTTGGAACGCGAGAAGTTAATCAACGAGCGCAACGAACTCCAAGCAAAGATAGACTACCTCACAAAGCTCCTTGCCGACGAGGCGATGCAGCGCGAGGTGATGAAAAACGAGCTCTTGGAATTGAAGACGCGCTTCTCCGAACCCCGCCGTACCGAGATCGTCCCCGACAGCGGCGAGTTTGTGCCTGAAGATTTCTATGCCGACGACGACGTCGTTATTACCTTCTCGCACCTCGGCTACATCAACCGCACCAACCTCACCGAGTACCGTTCGCAACACCGCGGCGGGCGCGGCGTACGGAGCACCCAAACGCGCGAGGAGGACTTTATCGAACACCTCTATACCACCACCATGCACAACACCCTGCTCATCTTTACCGAGCGCGGCTTGTGTTACCAACTCAAGGTTTACGACATCCCCGAGGGGGGCAAAAATACCAAGGGGCGTGCATTACAGAACCTTATCGCCATCGACCAAGGCGACCGCGTGCGCGCTATTATCAACGTGCGTGAGTTGAACGACGAGGCGTATACCCGTTCACACTACATCGTCCTTTGCACCCGCGAGGGGATTGTCAAAAAGACCCTCTTGTCAGAATATGCCAATGCACGCTCGCGCGGCTTGATAGCTGTCGTGGTGCGCGATACGGATCAGCTCCTCGATGTGGTGCTCACCGACGGCGATTGCGACCTCATGTTGGCTTCGCGACAGGGGATGGCTATCCGTTTCCACGAGTCTGACATTCGCCCCGTAGCCCGTAAGGCAATGGGGGTGATCGGGATGCGTATCGCCGAGGAAGATCGTCTGGTCGGGATGGTAGCAGTACCCAAAGAGACTGAGCAGAAGCTCCTTGTCATCTCTGGCGACGGCTACTGCAAGCGTTCCGAGGTCGACGAATACCGACGTACCCGCCGTGGCGGTCTCGGCGTGAAAACTATCAATGCCGAAAAGGCGGGCGAGCTCGTGAGCATCAGCCTCGTGTCGGACGAAGACCACCTGATGATCTCCACGCGCAACGGCGTGATTCTCCGCTTCCCCGTTTCGCAAACCAAGGTGGCGGCGCGTAATACCAAGGGCGTACACTGCGTTACTCTCCAAAAGGGCGACGCCATCGCCTCCATCTCGCCCGTAGCGCCCGAAGAGGAGGACGAAAATATGGAAGTTACGGAAGGGGAGGTTGTGGAAAATAGTGAGGAAACGACCGCTCCAATAGAATAGATTTTTTACCTTTGTGCACCCTTCGGATAGGAAGGAATTCAACGATAACACAGTATGATGCGCAAACTTTTAACCCTTTTGGCTGTAGCGGGGCTCTCCGTGGCGAACCTTTTCGCCCAAGGGCTTGTGGATTACCGTTCCCTAGAGAAAAAGCTCGAAAAGAGCAACGAGAGTATCGCTAACGAAAAGAAGGCGCAGAAGCTCGGAACGTGGATGGATCGTGGCGAGCTCATGGTCAAGATCTTCAATACCTACCAAGGTAACCTCACCTTCGGGATGGATCAATCGACCTTTGCCCTCCTGATGGGGCGTGCACAGGGCGAACGCGATGAACAGATCGGGGATAAGACCTATCACGTCCTCGAAACCGAACGCGTAGATTACTATTATGCCGATGGCAAGTATACCTTCTTCAAGGTTAAAACGCCGCTGGTAGAAGATCCGCTCGGGCTCGCTTTCGCAGCTTATAACAAGGCTATCGAGCTCGACCCAGAGAAGAAGAAAGAGAACTCCGTAACCGAGTCGCTCATTCAGTTGCGTAACGCATACGTCAACGCAGGGCTCAATGCCTATAAGCAGACCGACTATGCGGGCGCTATCAAGGACTTCCAAGGGGCTATCGCGATCGACCCTCTCGCTACGGGCAAGAAGTTTGTCTTAGACTCGACGCTTAACTACTGCCTCGGTTTCTCGCAGGCCGCTAACAAGGAATATGCTGCTGCGTTTGAGAGCTACTCCAAGTCTATCCAATTAGGCTATACGATGGACGGCGAGGTGCTTTGCCTTCTAGCTGACGTCGCTTTGCAAGACAGTGTCCTCCTCCCCAAAGCTTACGAGGTTTTGAAAGAGGGCTTGGCAAAGTATCCGAACCAAAAGTGCATCATGCTCAGCTTGATTGATAACACCATCCGTCAAGGGCGTGACCCCAAGGAGGTGATCAAGTACGTAGAAACGGCACTTACCGAAGACCCGAACAACCCGTTCCTTAACGGGATCTTGGGGAATGTCTACGAGAAGCTCGGGGATGTCGAGGCGGCTGAAAAGTACTACCGCAAGGCGATTGCCCTCAAACCCGACTGGTATGACATGCTCTACAACGTCGCGATTTTGCACTACAACCGTGCTGCTTCGCTTCAGACCGAGGCGGTGAATCTCCCTCGCGGTAAGGATGCTGACTATGACCGTCTGATGGAAGAAGCCAACAAGGAGTTGCACGTAAGTATCTCTGTGCTTGAGGAACTCACAGCAGCGAAGAATGACCATGACGCAGCCCTCGATCTCCTACGCCAGCTCTACTTCCGTTTCCGTATGGAAGACGGGATGCAGGCAAAGTACGATGCTACGGTAAAGCGTCTCGAGGAGCTCGGGCAGGGACAGTAGACTCGCTCGCGTGCTTTTAGCACCGTTCTTGAAAATGTATTATCACACCTCGAGGCGCTTCTCGCTTCGAGGTGTTTTAGTCCTAAAGGGGGGAGGGATTCCCCTTAGCGCTACCCTCCCCACTAGGGGGATACGTTTAGGAGAATCTGTCAAAGATACAGTATACCAGAGTCTTCTGTAGGGGTGTAGCGTGCTACACCCGCAACTCGCGGCAACGCCGCGCCTTGGTGATTGGCAATTTTACCGCATATTGCGCTAAACAAAAATTCGCCCCCTGAAATGGGGCACAAATTAAACCCCACCTGCTGGTGGGGTGGGGAATTTTAGCCCATGGTGCAACCATGGGTGCGCCCTTTGGGGCGCTCTTTATATGCTTTTGATGTAACTTTTGACACCCCCTCGCAACTCGCAGCAACGCCGCGCCTTGGTGATTGGCATTTACCTTCCCATGCCCCTCCTCCACCACGGGCCGTCCGCCCTTAGGACCGCCCGCAGGGCGAGGCATGTTTAGCCCCCCCCGTCTGGCGTGAGGATCGTAGGACTTATAAACTGAAGCAATGACGAAAAATAGAACCGACACGACTACTTTAGACGGAAACTATGCGGAGGCTGTTGCCGTCATTAAACTGACTCTTCTAAGAGGGCAGTATGAGGCTGCAAAAGCCGTAAACAGAGTACAGTTGAGCCTCTATTACGCTATCGGGCGCTACCTGTCGCAATATACACGAAAGGGCGCTTGGGGAAATGGCGTCTTGGAGGCGATGAGTCAACAGCTTCGGCGCGAACTCCCAGGACTTCGGGGCTTCTCTGCCACCAACTTACGGGAGATGAGACTCTTCTACGAGGCGTGGAAGAGCCTAGATTCTAATTCATCGGTTACGACTGATGAATTAGAGGCTAAGGACATCTTACCCCAAGAGCCAGGGCTTACCTTAGGAGCAGGGGAGGGCGGCTTCCCAGTAGAAGACTTTTTTAGAGTACCGTTTTCACATCACGTCTATCTACTCGCAAATGTAAAAGATTTGCAAGCACGCTACTATTATCTCCATCGCATCGCAGAGGAACACCTTTCCGTAGCCGCTCTAAAGCGTTTGGTTAGTGAACAAGCATTTGAAAAACAGGGAAATATGCCAAGCAATTTTTCCCAAACGATAACCCCAGATGTCGTGGCGCGTAAGGCGGTTATGATGTTTAAGGATGCCTACTTACTTGATTTTATCAACGTGGAAGAGATCGGCGAACGCGACCGCATGGATGTCGACGAGCGGGTTATCGAGCAAGAGATCGTTCACAATATTAAGGACTTTATCATGACCTTCGGGAACGACTTTGCGTTCATCGGCAATCAGTTTCACTTGGAGATTTACGGTGTAGAGCACTTCCCCGATCTTCTGTTTTTTAACAGAGAATTGAATGCGATGGTGGTGATTGAACTCAAAACAGGGGAGTTTAAGAGCGCTTATTTAGGACAGCTGATGACTTATCTCTCTATCTTGGACGCGAAGGTAAAAAAGGAACATGAAAACCCCTCTATAGGGATTGTACTTTGCAAGTCTGTCAATCGAGAATATGTAGAGTTTGTGATACGAGACTATAACCGTCCCCTCGGGGTCGCGACCTATACCACGGCAGATGAGTTGCCAGAGCATTTACGTAAAGCGCTCCCGAGCATCGAAGATTTGAAAAAGCTCCTCTAACCCCCAGTTCAAGAAAACTTATTACCTGAGCGTTTGGGTCGCTGATGCTGCCCCCACCTTCCCCTTTCGCGCTGGGGCGCTCCGCCTTGGCTTTTCCTTGGCTCTGCCTGTTCGCCACTAGGAGTATACTATTCCTCATTCGTCACTTTATTTGTAAAAGAATATTGCGCGTAGGGTGAAAAGTAGTAACTTGCGGCGATTAGAATGCGTACCTATACTACCTACGTAATACTAAGAGAAGATGTCGATGAGTTCGTCTTTTATTCAATGGTTCATGCGCCAGAGCAGTCGTCTCTTGCGTCCGTTGTTGCTAGTGTTACTATTTTCATTAGCCATTTCTCCGCTCTTTGCGCAGATCTCATCTAGCTTCTGGTTCGATGTTCCCGAGGTTACTCGCGGACACGTGCTGGACAAGGAGCAGTATAAGGTGCGGGTCTATTTGCACTTGGCCAATACCGAGTCTGTGCCGATTAAAGTCAACTTGTCACTCCCCGCAGAACCAGGATTTGCGGGAGATACTTTTACCATCCCTGGCGACGGAAAGATCAAGGTCTCGCTGACGAATGAGGGCGTGAATATACCTCCTGCGCTTAAGAAAGACTGGTTTGCGCGACCAGTACAATGGGGAGAGTTACATACAGTACCTCCAGCAGATCACTACAAGTATATAGAGAATGTGTTAGATTGGTCGAAAACGGATATGCTCAACCCGACTCCTCTTTATTTTAATCGTAACAATAAGGGGGTGCATCTTACGGGGACGAAGGTCGTAGTCGACGCTCATGGTGTCTCGCAAACTGTCCCTGCCAACTTTAAGGCTTTTCTTGAGATTGCCTGTGGAGCAAACCGAGACCTTATGGTGCTTAAGGGCGATGCGGCAGAAGGGACGGAGTTCACCGTGCCCATGCAAACCAATTTCGAATTGAAAGATAGACGGTATACGGAGATGCATTGTCCGCTTTATCGTTCCTTCAATATTACGGCGACCGAAGAGAAGACCTTGGTGGCGATTACGGTAAAGAACCCTATATGGCTGAATACTGGGGGATTTGATACGCAGAGTGCCTGCAATCCTCCTGTGAAGCGTTGGGGAAAGATGTTGCCCGCAGGGACGCATAATGTCTTTTTAGAGAAGGCGGGGCAGACCTGTATCGTTACTCCGTATGAGGAGCATGTAGATAAACGGGTCTGGAAAGACATGCATTGTGTCGGGAATGATTATGATCAGACTGGGATTGCCGAGTCATATCAGACCTCAAGAAAAAAGAATCTGACCCTAGAGGGAGCCCACGTCCGTTCTATTTCTACAGGGGGCTATTCTGGTGGCAAGATTGTCATTACCTACCAAGAACAGCTAATTAGTGGTTGGAATCCCGATATGATTATGGACCAGCTGATACCCAATGATGTTGCGGGGGTAAACTATGGTATTATTCGTGGGATATGGACAAGTAAAATCAATAACGAGTATGTCTATGTTGTTGCCACAAAAGATGGCACGCGGGTGAAACTAAAGAAGATGGATAATGTGGTCGAGACGGTCGTCTTGAACAAGAATGAACAGAAGGAATTTCGTCTTGGTGGATCCACTAACACGGCTTTTTCCATTACCGTGGATGATAAAGAGAAGCCTATACAGGTCTTTCACGTTTCTGGGGCTGACGAGTATGTTGGGGGCTCTTGGCAGGGACAGCGTGCTGGGGCTGTGGTGCCGCCGCTCTCTACCGAAGATGCGTGTATTGGTTCTAAGACGGTGGACTTTAGCCGAAGCATGTCACAACAACAAGGCTTCCCACTCCGACTCAATATTGCGGCTTTTCAACACCCAACAGACCCAGCCTTGCAAGCCATTGGGGCGGGGAAGTTTAAACTTCAGAAGTCTGTCGGTGGGGGAGCGTTTACTGACGTCACCTCCTCAGACCCTGAGTATGATGTTGTGAACTATCTGAACAACCCCTCCAACTGGCAGAATTTCCCGAACCTCGACCCCGCCATCTCTAAATGGAAGTGGATTGCGGTGAATTGTGACGATATCAGTGCTGGCGCTTTTAAGGTTACTCAGCCAGCATCTTCTACCAATTTGGTCGCTTATCGTCTTATCAATAAGGACAATGTCTTTCAATTAGGGGTATTGAACGGACGAGGTGGGCAGGATGCCCTCTACGGCTATTTCTCAGACTTCCGGAAGGTGAAGCTCGAGATGCACGTCAAGGATAGCAATGGGGTGCCTAAGGACGGGGGGCTTATACCGCTTTGTCGAGGCGATGAGGTGGTACTCGACGCAGACGCTGGCTTAGACCATGTGAAGTATACGTGGACACCGGAGACGAACCTTGTCTATCAGAATCCGAAGAAATCGAAAGTAAAGGTGATTAACCCGAAGTCGACGACAAAGTATATCGTAAAGATGTCTGGGTATTGCGATATTACACCAGACGCGAAGGTTACCATCGAGGTCAACCCTGTGCTTGACCCGATATTGGACATGCCTGCGGTGCTTTGTGGCGTGGGGGAAATCCCCATGAAATTTAAGGAACTCTTGGGGGCGAACAAGATCACCATTCGGCATGAACGAGAGAATGAACCGCCGCTCCCCCCAGGCTATGAACCCGCGGTTTCCGTTCCGCTCTCTCTGCCTAGCGAGAATACAACCGATTTTACCTACAAGCTTAATCTTACTCGAACGGGGCATTATCGTATTCGGACGGCGGTCCTCAATAACGGGTGTAAGAAAGAGTTTGATCATGATCTCTATGTCCTTCCCCCTCTCCCGAAGCCCACGATTGACTATGTAACGGGTTTCGCTCCAGCGAACGGAGTGGGTAATCCTGCTTGTTCCCCCTTCCGCACACAGCTGGAGGTGACCAATGCGAGTGCTT
>CAJPTV010000083.1 GCA_905373665.1 Bacteroidia bacterium | reverse complement strand
TGCTTTATAATTTGTTATTTCGACGGTGAAAGACAGCGCAAAGATACTCTTACAGCCTTTATGTAAAGAACGTAAAATAAAAAAGTTCCTTTTGAGGGCTGCATTCCTCGCCCCCCTTCAAGGGGCAACCGCTTGAACCCCGTCAGGGGTAGGTACTTTTAGCCCAAGAGCCGACCCTGGGTTAGCCCCGCTTGCGCCCAATAGCAATCCTTTCCCTCCTTCACCCCCGCCCGTCTGGCGCGAGCATTTCCTCTTTCCACTCCCCGACGTTGCGCGTTTTTTCATCAAAACTCACCCCCACTAGGTGAACGGGACGACCTTCGGCACGCACCGCACGGAAGTACTCCCGATCCTTAATCTGGTCGATGGCGTCCTGTGCCGAACCTTGGGTGTTGACCTTAAACTCAAAGATATAAACGTGGTGGCGAGTTGTTACCAACATATCTATGCGTCCCGTGGCACACACCACCTCCGCTTGCGCATGCACCCCGAGCAGACGGAAAACAGCATAAAGCACCGACTGGTAATACTGCTCTCGCAACGGACGCCCCTCCTCACCGTTCGGGATGTTGCCATAGATTATCCCCGCGAGGATTACGCTGACGTGCTTCATAGCACCCGCCAAATCCCCCTTATCAAAGAGTTCGTAGAGCTCTAAGACAACGATATCTATGTTCGTGCGCGTAAGGCTCGAATAGAGCGGTAACAGCTCATGCAAGAACCCGAAACGCACCTCCTCATTCGGATACCCTAGCTGAAAGATAGTAGCCCTAGCAATGGTATTCTTGATAGTGAGGTAGCCTGACTGGAAGAGCAACGGGATAATTGCGTCATGGTCGTTGTAACGGAAGTCCTGCACCACCTGCGCGCCGATCTTTACGTCCTGATCTAGGTCTGGGACGAAGATCCACATCCGCTTCAGGTAGTGCACAAGATAGGAGGGCGTCGCATTCTCAAACCAATAGTATTTATATTTGCTCGTAGCCAATACTTTAAGCAGACTATATGGGTTATATACCCGAGCTCCCTCCTCTGCAAAGCAATACCCGTCATACTCTTTCTTGAGCCGTGCACGCGTCTCTTCCAGCGTACTATTTTCCGCCTTGGCAAGCTTGGCTATTTGGGGTGAGAGGTAGGCGGTGAGCTCCTCCTCAGTAAAGCCACAGATCGCATCGTAGTCATCAAGCAAGGTGATGTCTATCAGATTATTCACCCCGCTAAAGAGGGTCGTCTTACTAAACTTTGTAATCCCCGTAAGGAAGGCAAAACGGATGTAGCGATCACACTGTTTAAGAACCTCATAAAAGGCCTTAAGCTGTGCACGAATCGCGATATTGAGTTCTTCGTTAGTCACGGTTTCCAAGAGAGGCTTGTCATATTCATCAATGAGAATGACAACCTGTTTGCCCATCTTCTCGCACGCACGTTGCACCACAGCGCGGAAGCGTCCTGCGGAAGTCTTAGCCACTCCGTCGCTCCCATACATCGCTTCCCATGCCGTGAGGTGGGTGTCTAAACAATTCTCTAAAGCTTCAAAGCTAGAAAAATTCTCTGCATTGAGTTCCAGATAAAGCACAGGCGACGCTTCCCATGGCGCGCGCCTCTCCCAACGGGCTATTTCCTCCTCCCGCTCTGCAATATACAGCCCTTCAAAGAGCTCCTTTCTTCCTTCAAAATAGGCCTTGAGAGTAGACAAGAAAAGACTCTTCCCAAAACGATGCGGACGGCTCAGGAAAAAGATACGTCCGAGCGAAAAGAGCTTTTCGATATACTGTGTCTTATCCACATAGAGATCCCCATCCCTGCGCAACTGTTCAAAATCTTGCGTGCTAATGGGCAAACGGCGTGACTGATTCATCTATTACCTGTGTTCGTTACCACGAAGATAATGAAAAACCTCTACCCTTTAGCCTCTACCGTCTACTATCCTAAAAAACTGTACTTTTGAGTCCCACCAATCCCTCACGGACGGATATGGAAGATTATGCCTTTTCGCTATCGATTACAGAACTATCTCAACCTGCCGTGGGTGCTTGCCTTGCTGGGAGGACTACTCTTGTGTCTACCGTGGGAGGTGGACTGCTGGCCGATACTCTTCGTGGCATGGCTGCCGTGGTTGCACCTCATTCGTACGCTTGTCGTGCAACAAAAGGGCTTCTGGCGGAGCTACGGCTGGCTCTACCTCGCTACGCTAACGTGGAACGGTGCCTCGGTTTGGTGGATACAGGGCGCGACCATCGGGGGGATGCTGGGCGCAGTCTTTGCCATGGCGGCGTGTATGACGCTGGTGCTCACCCTCGTGGTACAAGGAGCACGACGCTGGGGATGGGCTTGGGGTCTCTGGGCTCTCCTGTTCGGTTGGCTAGGCTTTGAGTATTTCTTTCATAATTCGGAGATTGCCTGGCCGTGGCTTACACTGGGCAACGGACTAGCGAGTGCCCCATGGGCCATCCAATGGTACGAATATACGGGCACGTTGGGCGGTTCGCTTTGGGTGCTGCTGGTCAACCTTCTCCTTTACACCATCCTCATCTCGTGGCGAGGGGCGCGAAGTCGCCAACTTTGGTGGCTGGGCGGCATCACCGTTCTACTCCTTTTCGCCCCATTCGTCCTTTCCCGTGCACTTTTACCCTCCGAAGCCGAGGTGAGAACGGGCACACCCACTGAGGTGGTCGTCATCCAACCCAACGTAGACCCTTGGCGTGAAAAGTTCAGCGGACTTACCGACGTGGAACAGATCGAGCGGATGCTCCTTCTTGCCCAAGAAAAGATAACCCCCAATACGCGCTTTGTGGCTATGCCCGAGACGGCCATCCCCTCCGCCATCTGGTTAGAACAGCTCGGGGAGAGCTCCCAACTTGCCCTCCTGCGCGCCTTCTTAGCCCAGCACCCCCAGTGTCATCTCCTTATCGGGGGAACGCTCCTACGTTACTACGACACGGTCGCGCCGCCCACCCCTACGGCACACGCTTTTTACGAAAACGAAGGGTGGTACGACGCCTACAATGCGGCACTCTGGTTCAGTGACTCGGTCCACGACCCTGCACATTACCACAAGTCGAAGCTCGTGGTGGGCGTGGAGATGATGCCCTATCCGCAGCTCCTGCGCTTCCTAGACAAAATCAGCATTAACCTCGGGGGAATGGTCGGCACCCTTGGTACACAACCCGACCGCTCCGTCTTTTGGACACGCGACTCGGTGGGGGTAGCCCCCATCATCTGCTACGAGTCGGTCTTTGGCGAATTTTGCACAGGCTACGTGCGCAACGGGGCGAACCTCCTCGCCGTAATTACCAACGACGGCTGGTGGGGCAATACGCCCGGTCACCGTAACCATTTCAACTATGCCAAGCTGCGCGCCATCGAGACGCGGCGGTGGCTTGTCCGCTCTGCCAATACGGGTATTTCGGGCATCATAGACCCTGCGGGGCGTGTCACCGAGCGAAGGGGCTGGTGGGTGAAAGATGCCTTTCGTGCGGAGGTCTATCCCCAAACCGTACGCACGTTCTACGTCGAATGGGGCGACTACATCGGGCGCATTGCCTATTTTGCGATAGCCTTGCTGCTGCTCGGCGGGCTCGCCTCGCGCCTGCGTCGTTAACAAAAAGCTTGTGGTATGGAAAGAGAGCCCATCGCAATGGTCGACCTCGTGGCACAGGATGCCGCCTATCTACCAGAAATACAAACCGCTATGGCACAAGTGCTCGCCCACGGGCACTTTATCCAAGGGGAGGAGGTCGCCCTCTTTGCCACCGAGCTCGGGGCGTATATGCACACCCCCGAAGGGCAACCCGTAGAGGTCATCCCCTGTGGTAACGGCACGGATGCGTTGCAGATAGCCCTGATGTCGTGCGGTTTGCGTGCTGGCGACGAGGTGATTGTCCCCGCCTTTACCTACGCAGCCACTGCCGAGGTGGTGCTCCTCTTGGGGCTCACCCCAGTTTTCGTCGACGTTGACCCCCTTACCTGCAACCTCGACCCTGCGCAGCTCGATGCGGCACTCTCCCCGCGTGTTAAAGCCATCATGCCTGTGCACCTCTTTGGGCAAAGTGCCGACATGGCGCGTATCCTGCCATGGGCACGGGCGCACCACCTGACGGTGATTGAAGACAACGCCCAGTCGCTCGGCGCTAACGACCTTTTTGAAGGAAAGTGGGTGAAGGTGGGGACGTTGGGCGACATGAGCTGCACCTCCTTTTTCCCTACCAAGAACCTCGGGGCGTATGGCGACGGCGGTGCCCTCATGACGTGCGACCCCGAACGAGCTGCCCGCCTACGTATGATTGCCAACCACGGACAGCGCACCAAATACCTCCACGAGTGCCTCGGGTGTAACTCCCGCCTCGATACCCTACAAGCTGCGCTCCTCCGAGTGAAGCTCCGCCACCTAGACGCCTTTTTAGCCAAAAGAGCTGAAATAGCGGCGGACTACACCCGCACCCTCAGCGACCTCCCAGACCTCCTCTTGCCCCCCACCTCCGAAGGGCGCACCTACCACCAATATACCCTGCGGGTCTTAGACGGAAAGCGAAACGCCCTCAAAGAGTACTTAAAGGCGCACAACATCGCTTCAATGATATATTACCCCACTCCTTTGTGCAATCAGCCCGCATTCGCCCCCTACGCGCGTTGTGTGGGGAAGTTATCCGTGGCGCGAGCATTGGCAGAAGAGGTACTTTCACTCCCGCTTCCCCCTCGCGCCGAGGAGCGGGCACGCGTAGCCGAGGTAATACACGATTTCTTTTCACACCATGCCTGAACCCTACTTCGTGCACCCGACCGCGGTCGTTGACCCCGGGTGTGACATTGGTGCGGGGACGCACGTTTGGCACTTCTCGCACCTGATGGCGGGCGCGCACATCGGCTGCGACTGCAACATTGGGCAAAATGTCTTTATAGCCAGCGGCGTACACTTGGGCAACCGCTGTAAGGTGCAAAACAACGTCTCGTTGTACGCAGGGGTATGGTGCGACGACGACGTCTTTCTTGGTCCCTCCTGCGTCTTTACCAATGTCTGGAATCCGCGTGCGGCAGTCAACCGCAAGAACGAATACCGCGAAACCCGTCTGGGGCGTGGGGTCACCATCGGTGCGAATGCTACGCTCGTTTGCGGGCACGCCATTGGCGCTTATGCCTTCATTGGTGCAGGGGCTGTGGTGACCGCTGAGGTGCACCCCTACGAGCTCTGGGTGGGCAATCCCGCCCGCCGCATCGGCTGGATGAGCAGGGCAGGGGAGCGTCTCCATTTCGATACCCAAGGGCGTGCCTTTTGCCCAGTCGATGGGGCAGAGTATCGTCTTGAAGCCGAGCGGGTGGTGGCGGTCAATGCTGCTGCGCCGTGCGATTAAATCATACTTTTCATGTCATCTATTACCGAACAGCTTCTTACCCACCAGACCCGCCTTGCCGTGGTCGGTCTCGGCTACGTGGGGTTGCCGCTTGCCCTTGCCTTTGCGCGCCATTTCTCTGTCATTGGCTTTGACATCAACGAGGAGCGGTTGGAGAAAATGCGTCGTGGTGAGGATCCGAGCCGCGAGCTCCCGCGCGAAGCATTTGACGACTGTGACATCACCTTTACCGCCTCCCTCGATTTGTTGCGAGAAGCCCGTTTTTTCATTATTGCAGTCCCCACCCCGATAGATAACTCCAACCACCCCGACCTTCGCGCTTTATTGGGCGCTACACGCAGCGTTGGGCAATGTTTGAAAGTAGGCGACTACGTCTGCTATGAGTCTACTGTCTACCCAGGTTGTACCGAAGAGGACTGCATCCCCCTCCTAGAGACCTGCTCTGGGCTTAAGGCGGTAGTGGATTTCAAGGTAGGGTATAGCCCCGAGCGTATCAATCCCGGCGACCGTCAACACACCCTGCAAAACACGCCCAAGATTGTCTCAGGCTGTGATGCGGAGGCGCTCGAGCAGGTTGCCGCAGTCTATGAAACGGTGGTCACTGTGGGCGTACACCGTGCACCGAGCATCAAGGTAGCCGAGGCGGGAAAGATTATAGAGAATACGCAGCGCGACGTCAATATCGCCCTCATGAACGAGCTTTCGATCATCTTCGGACGGATGGGCATCAACACCTACGACGTTATCGAGGCGGCTGCCACCAAGTGGAATTTCCTGCCCTTTTCGCCAGGGCTCGTGGGCGGACACTGCATCGGCGTAGACCCTTACTATCTGGTGCATAAGGCACTGGCGCTGCGATACCATCCGCAAATCATCGCCGCAGGGCGTTTCATTAACGACTCCATGGGGGGCTACATTGGCAAGAAGGTCGTCAAGCAGCTCATTCGCAAGGGGAAGGCCATCCTTGGGGCACGTGCGCTCGTACTGGGCATTACCTTCAAGGAGAACGTGGCCGATATCCGCAACTCGAAGGTGGTCGACATAGTCAACGAGCTGAAAGACTACGGCGTTGAGGTCGACGTGGTCGATCCGCACGCAGAGTCTACGGAGGTGGCGCGTGCTTACGGATTTTCGCTTTTACCGACCCCCGGGGCGGGCTATGATGTGGTAATCCTTGCGGTGGCGCACCGCGAGTTCCGTGATTGGACGGAGGAGCAGTTCGCCGCCCTAGGTACGCCCGACCTCCTTCTTGTGGACATCAAGGGGCTTTACCGTGGACGGATCTCCCACCTCTCTTATTGGAGTTTGTAGCCCAGTCATCAGAACCACCACTTAGTTTGCGCGAAATAGACTGGCTACGCACAAAGTGGTATATTTGTGGTGTGGAAATACCAAGGTAGCGGGCAGTGAAGCGACTCTACGTATTTTTGTTACGAGCCTACATCGGACCGATGGTCATGACCTTCTTTATCGTCATGTTCATCCTCCTGATGCAGTTCCTTTGGCGCTATATTGACGACCTCGTGGGGAAGGGGATGGACTTTACCCTCGTCGCCGAGTTGCTGCTCTATGCCTCGGTGGGGCTCATCCCCATGGCGCTCCCGCTGGCTACGATGCTGGCCGTATTGATGACCATGGGTAACCTTGGCGAACACAACGAGCTGCTCGCGATGAAGTCCGCGGGCATTTCCCTACCGCGCATCATCTTTCCCCTCGGGGTGGTGAGCCTGCTCGTTACCCTGTTGGCATACGGGGTGGCAGATTACCTAGTGCCCGTCTCGACCCTTAAGATGCGCACGCTCATCTATAGCCTACAGCAGCAACGCCCCGACCTTGTCATCCGTCCCGGGGTCTTTTACAACGACATTGCGGGGTATAGCCTCCGCATCGGCTCGCGCGATAGGGACGGGCGCATGATGCGCGACCTCATGATTTATGACCACTCCGAGGGGCGGGGCAACGTCTCCGTAACGCGAGCAGACTCGGGGTTGATTACCGTGACCCCCGATAGTAAATACCTCTTGGTGGAACTCTATAGCGGCACGCGTTATGACGAGACAGACCCCGATGCGGTTGCCTCCTCAACGGCAAAGCGTAGTGCACGTACGACCCACTTTCGGCGCGAGCGGCTCGTCAAGCGTCTCGAGGGGTTCGGCTTCGAGCGCTCCAACGAAGAGGTCTTTTCCAACACCTACCACGTAATGAACACGCGGCAGCTACGCCGCGCCGTAGACTCCATCGAGGGCGTCCAAGACTCGATGATCACGGAGCAGCATCGTCTTTTCACCCAAGAGCTCTTTTACAGAAAGCTGGTCGTTGACACCGTTTATCGGCGCGAGCTGCGCGACACCTTCCGTCTACTTTCGCACTATGCGGGGCTTGATACCGTACAAAGAAAGCAGGCACTCGCTGGGGCTATCGAAGAGGCGCAGCGAATCAAGAGTAAGGTGGCGAGCTATGATGATGACCTCCGCTACGAGTTTAAGATGGAGGCTAAGCACCTGATCGAGTTCTTCCGGAAGTATTCGATGTCGTTGGCGGTGTTCATCTTCTTCCTGATCGGTGCGCCGCTGGGGGCTATCATTCGCAAAGGGGGCTTGGGGATGCCCGTTGTAATCTCGGTACTCTTCTTTTTAGTCTATTACGTCATCTCGATTACGGGGGAAAAGATGGTGCGCCAGCTTGCTACCGAGGCATGGATCGGGATGTGGATATCGACGTGGATACTCATCCCCTTGGCGGTTTTTCTACTTTACAAGGCTACGACAGACTCCGTGCTGCTGAATCGCGACTGGTATGCGCGTTCGCTACGAAAGTGGTTGCGGTTGCACAAAAAGGTCTTACAGTTGTTGCATAAGAGACGGACTTCGCGTAATACGCGAACCGTCGCATAGAGAGGTTTACACACACGAGGGATAATTACGTTTGGAAATGAGCGATACAACAAAGCTGAAGGGCAGCCTAAACACGATAGAGGAGGCGATAGAGGCCATCCGTAACGGCGAGTTTGTGATAGTGGTCGACGACGAAGATCGGGAGAACGAAGGCGATTTCATCATTGCCGCCGAGAAGGTGACCCCCGAAAAGATCAACTTCATGATGCGCTACGGTCGTGGGGTGCTGTGTGCGCCCATCACCGAGTCGCGCTGTAAGGAGCTAGATTTGGATATGCAGGTATCGGTCAATACCTCGATGCACGAAACCCCCTTCACAGTGACCGTGGACAGGATCGGCAATGGCTGTACCACGGGGGTATCCATGTATGACCGTGCGCAGACCATCTTGGCTTTGGCTGACCCGACCATCCTTCCCACGGACTTAGCACGCCCGGGGCACGTTTGTCCGTTGCGTGCACGCGACCGCGGGGTGTTGCGTCGTGCTGGGCATACGGAGGCTGCCGTTGACCTCGCACGCCTAGCGGGGCTCTATCCTGCAGGGGCGCTCATCGAGGTGATTAACGAAGATGGGACGATGGCACGTCTGCCCCAGCTCTTGGAAGTAGCCCGCGCCAACAACTTCAAGATTGTGTCGATAGAGGATCTCATCAAGTATCGTCTCAAGAACGAGAGCATTGTAGAGCGTGGTGCGGAGGCACTGTTGCCCACCGAGTGGGGCGATTTCCACATTATTCCTTTCAAGCAAAAGTCGAATGGGCTGGAACATGCAGCGCTGATTAAGGGGACGTGGACACCCGACGAAGACATCCTTGTGCGGGTACACTCCTCGTGTGCCACGGGCGACATCTTTGGTAGTCATCGTTGTGACTGTGGCGAGCAGTTGCATGAGGCGATGCGCCGTATTCAGGAGGCAGGGAAAGGGGTGATTGTGTACCTCAACCAAGAGGGGCGTGGCATTGGTCTCTGCAACAAGATAAAGGCTTACGAGTTGCAGGATCAGGGGATGGATACCGTCGAGGCGAACCTTCATCTCGGCTTTGCAGTAGACGAACGCGACTACGGCGTTGGGGCGAGCATCCTTCACGAGTTGGGGGTGACGCGTATGCGTCTGATGACCAACAATCCGTTGAAGCTAACAGGGTTGGCGGGCTATGGTCTTATCGTTTCGGAGGTCGTGCCGATCGAGATAGCGCCCACCCCAGAGAATGAGCGTTACCTGAAGACCAAGCGTGACAAGATGGGGCACACGATCTTGAAAGAAAAGTAGGTCCTAAGGGCGGACAGCCCGTGATGGAAGAGAGTCGTGGGAAGGGTAATCTTTAATCACCAAGGCGCGTGCCGCCCGTTGCTAGGAGGGTGTATCAAAATACAACACCTCTTTTCGCATCGATTCATTATGCGCCTTACGGCGCAGGGCGTAGCATGCTGCGCCCCTACGAACCCCGGAGCCCCGCCGTTCGGGCGCTAAGGGCGGCGGCTCTTAGGCTATCCTTTATTGCTAATCCGCTGTCTACTAGTTTTTTGTAGGGGCGTAGCGTGCTACGCCCGCAACTCGGCACGACGTGCCGCCTATTTGTGAGGGCGTTTCCTGAATATGGGGTGCAACCATTCGTGGGTGCGATTACCACCACAGCGCGGCATACGCCGCGAATTGCGGGTGTAGCACGCTACACCCCTACA
>CAJPTV010000082.1 GCA_905373665.1 Bacteroidia bacterium | reverse complement strand
GGAAGTTCTGCATCGAGTCGCTGTCTATCTCCACCTCGTCGTTAAGGTCGGGGATCGGATAGACGTTGTGCATCAGAGACTTGACTACATACTCGGGCGTTGCGGTACTAAACCAGTAAAAGCTATAAAGCCCATCGGCTAAGACATTTAGCAAACTAAAGGGGTTGTAGACATTCTCGCCGTTGCGAGAGAAGCGATAACCGTCGTACTTCTTTTTGAGTGTTGCGCGAGTCTTCGCGACCGTGCTTTTTTGTACCTCAGCGAGTCGCTCTATTTCGGGCATAAGGTTGTCTGTGAGCTCCTGCTCGGTAAAGCCACAGATGGCGTTATAATCGTCTAAGAGGGATATGTCTTTTAGGTTATTCGCGCCGCTAAAGAGGTTGGTTTTACTGAACTTCGTAATCCCCGTCAGGAAGGCGAAGCGGATGTAACGGTCGCAGTGCTTGAGCACCTCGTAGAAGGCTCGCAGGAGCGAACGGTTCGCTTCGTTAAGCTCGGAGTCTTGTAGGGTAAGGAGGAGAGGCTTATCGTACTCATCGATGAGGATGACGACCTGCTTACCTTTTTGATGATAGAGGGTCTCGATAAGATTTACAAAACGTCTTTCAGGCGTAAGGGGATGCTGTTCGACCCCGTAGATTGTTTCCCATTTTTCTAGTTGCTCTTCGAGTAGATTAGGTAGTGTATTTTCAGACTTGTAATTCGTTGCATTCAAATCGAAGTAAAGCACAGGACTTCCTTCCCACGGTTCGCGCCGTTGCGAGCGGGCGAGCTCCTCTTCGCGCGCTGCAATATAGAGTCCTTCGAAGAGGTGCTTTTTTCCTTCAAAATAGGCTTGGAGGGTGGACAGGAAGAGGCTCTTTCCGAAGCGGTGGGGGCGACTGAGGAAGAAGATACGTCCGAATCGGAGTAGTTTTTCTATATAGGGCGTTTTGTCTATGTAGACATTCCCAGCGTTGCGTACCTGTTCAAAGGTTTGCGTATCGATGGGTAGCGTGCGTGGTTCGGACATCGTTGTCTCCTCCTTCGTTGGTTCTTACAAAGATACGGTTTTAACGATAAGGGCGCGCAGGTTCTCTCGCTCAGTGGGCGAGTGACCACTAGCCAACGTGAGGACTAGCTCAGCACCTCTTCCTCCCACGCCCCTACATTGCGAGTCTTCTCGTCAAAGCTGATGCCTACGAGGTGGATAGAGCGCTTCGTCTTACTGAACTTTGCCAAGTAGCCGCTCTCTTTGAGTTGCGCAATAGCGTCTTGGGGCGTGCCAGCCGTCATTACCTTGAACTCGAAGAGATAGACCCGCTTGCGCGTGGTAATGACCATGTCTACCCGCCCCGTAGCACAGATGACCTCGGTCTGTACCTGCATGTCAAGGACATAGAAAAGGGCGTAGAGCACCGACTGGTAGTAGTATTCGCGCAGGGGCTGTCCCTCCTCGCCACTCGGGATGTTGCCGTAATGAATCCCTGCAAGTACCTTTTTCACCCACTCGATGACCGTGGCGATATCTCCCGAGAGAAGGGCACGGTTGATAGTCCCTATCGACTTTGAAATCAAAGAGTCATCCACAGCTGTGTAGTAGGGAAGGAGGTTCTTTAGGAAGCCTTGACGTACCTCCTCGTTCGGAAAGCCGAGGATAAAGTGGTCAAGCTTAGGCAGGTGCTTCTTGATAGTGAGATAACCCGATTGAAATAGAAGGGGGATCGAGTCCGTGCCCCCGTAACGGAAGTTCTGCATCGAGTCGCTGTCTATCTCCACCTCGTCGTTAAGGTCGGGGATAGGATAGACGTTGTGCATCAGGGACTTTACCACATACTCGGGCGTCGCGCTCTCAAACCAATAATATTTGTATGCACTGACTGCCAATACCTTGAGTAAGCTGAATGGGTTGTATACTCGTTCGCCTTTTTCAGAAAAGCTGTAGCCGTCGTACTTCTTTTTGAGGGTTGCACGAGTCTTCTCTACGGTACTCTTTTGAGCCTCAGCGAGTCTCTCTATTTCGGGCATAAGGTTGTCCGTGAGCTCCTGTTCGGTAAAGCCACAGATGGCGGCATAGTTGTCTAATAACGAGATATCCATCAGGTTATTTGCGCCGCTAAAGAGGTTGGTTTTACTGAACTTTGTTATCCCCGTCAGGAAGGCGAAGCGGATGTAACGATCGCAGTGCTTGAGCACCTCGTAGAAGGCTCGGAGGAGCGAACGGTTCGCTTCGTTAAGCTCGGGGTCTTGTAGGGTAAGGAGGAGGGGCTTATCGTACTCATCGATGAGGATCACGACCTGCTTTTGAGTCTGCTCGTAGGCACGTTCGATAACGGCTTTGAAACGTCCAGGGAGGGTCTTTGCTATTCCTTCGCTACCGTAACGTTTTTCCATTGCAGCGAGGGACATATCTAGGCAATTCTCCAAGACCTCGAAGCCTTGTGAAAAATACTCAGCGTTCAAATCAAGGTAAAGCACAGGAGTTTCCTCCCATGGTTCGCGTCGTTGCGAGCGGGCGATCTCCTCCTCGCGCTCTGCAATGTAAAGCCCTTCAAAGAGCTCTTTCTTGCCTTCAAAATAGGCTTGAAGGGTGGATAGGAAGAGGCTCTTGCCGAAGCGGTGGGGGCGGCTGAGAAAGAAGATACGTCCGAATCGGAGTAGTTTTTCTATATAGGGCGTTTTGTCTATGTAGACATTCCCAGCGTTGCGTACCTGTTCAAAGGTTTGTGTATCGATGGGTAGCGTGCGTGGTTCGGTCATTGTTGTCTCCTCCTTCCTTGGTGTTCACAAAGATACGATTTTTAATATGCGCTCCTAAGGGCGCACGCTTAGCTCCGCTCTTAGCCCTTCGTCTTACTGAGCAAACCACAGGCTGCGGCGATGTCCATCCCTCGGCTCGCACGCAGGGTGGTTAAGATCCCCGCTTGGGTAAGCTTATCGCGCATCTTTAAGAGCACGGCGTCTTTCGGACGCTCAAAGGTCGCCCCAGCGTGCGGGTGGTAACCAATCAGATTGACTAAACAGGGCACACCCCGCAACAGCTTGATGAGACCATCAATGTGTGCTGGCGAGTCATTCACCCCCGCCAACACCACATACTCGAACGAAAGATTGCGCTGCCCCCGCCAGTTCACCGTACGCAACTGTGCTAACAGCTCGTTAAGCGGGAAACCACTCGTGCCCGGTAGGAGTGTCCGCCGTTCCGCATCAAAGGGGGAGTGCAGACTCACGGCAAGGTGACACTCACTTTCGCAAAGAAAACGCCTTAGTCCCTGAGCGATACCAATCGTCGAAACCGTTATCCGACGCGGACTCATCGCCAGCCCCCACGGCGCAGTCAATACTTCAAGCACGCGCAATAGCTCGTCTAGATTGTCAAGCGGCTCGCCCATCCCCATGAAGACGATGTTGGAAAGCTCAGCCCGTTCGTCAACACTCAGTATCTGGTTGAGTATCTGCGCTGCCGACAGATTGCCCCCCCACGGCTGTTGCCCCGTAGCACAAAACCGACACCCCATACGACACCCCACCTGCGAGGAGACACAAAGGGTGCGACGGTCGAGATCGGGGATCATGGCAGTCTCCACCGTGCGCCCATCCTTCACAGGAAAGAGATATTTCCGCGTACCGTCCCGAGAAGTTTGCACCAATTGGTAGTTTTCGCGCCCTAAAAGGCATTTCTCGTTCAGTTCTGCCCGCATCTGCTTAGATATATTAGTCATCTCGTCAAACGACGCGACAGCCTTCTTGTAGAGCCATTCGCAAAGCTGCTGTGCAGCGAAGCGGGGGTAGCCCTCCTCCGCCACCCATTCTTTCAACTCAGGGAGTGTTTTTCCCAACAGGGTTTCCATTACTTCGTTTTGCGATAATGGTGGTACAAAAGAATCATATCAAGCCCGATTAACAGCATGAGTATAAAGAGCTTGGTGGTGCCCATAAACATAAAGACGAGCCCCAGCAGGATAAGAAAAAACAAGAGCAGTCGAGGCTTAGGCTCGTAACGGATGCCCCGACCTAAGAGGCTCAGCGCGCGCGCTAACACATAGATAAGCACCGCCAACACCCCCACGCCATTAGCCGCAGCGTGGGAAAAGAAGGTCATCAGCCCCGCAAGGAGCAGCAGGAAGAGACTCCCCGTGAGCGCCAAGAGTTCAAAACGGTAAAAAGCACGAGCTTTGCTTGCCATGGATAGGGAATTAGAAAATAGAGAGCCCGGTGCGCGTGGTAAATTCCTCGAGGAAGTCTATTCCCAACTGCGAGTTCCCGAGCGCATTAAGCCCCGGAGACCAGGTCGTTACTGTGAGTTGGTCAGGGATCAAGCCCACGATACCGCCCCCGACGCCACTCTTGGCGGGGATGCCCACACGGAAGGCAAAGTCGCCTGCCTCGTTGTAGAGCCCCGTGGTAAGCATCAAGGCATTGGTGCGCTTGGTTTGGCTGGGGGTTAGGAACTCTTTGCCAGAAAGGGGGTTCACGCCATGACGTGCCAAGAACTGCACCGACTGTGCCAATTCGCGACACGACATCCGCACCGAACACTGCATAAAGTAGAGGTCGAGTACCCGTCGTACGGAGTGGTGGATATTGCCAAAACTCTTCATAAGGTAACACAGGGCCGCATTGCGCGAACCATAAGCGAGTTCGGAACGATAGACCTCCTCGTCGTAGTCTATTGTGTCGCAGCCCGTAAGCTGGTGAAGCAGGGCAAGGAGTTCGAACATCGGGTCGTCAAAGTCATCCAAGAGCATATCGGTAATGACCATCGCCCCCGCATTGATAAAGGGGTTTCGTGGGACGCCGTTCTCTGCCTCTAGCTGAAAGAGCGAATTGAAGGATGTACCCGAGGGCTCTTTTCCGAGGCGTTCCCAGACGTGCTCGCCCCGTTCGGCAAATGCCATCGTGAAGGCAAAGAGCTTACTGATACTCTGGATAGAAAAACGCACCTCTGCATCGCCAAAACAGAGGCACTCGCCTTCCAAGGGCTGCACGGCAACGCCAAACTGCTGCGCATCGACCTTAGCGAGGGCGGGGATGTAATCCGCCACCTTGCCGAGCCCTCGGCGTGGCGAGAACTCGGTAAAAAGCCCTTCTACGATTGAGTGTAGGGGCTGTCCTGCCGCTTCCATGGGGCGTTGTCGCGTTACTGTTCGACGCCACCCAAGAAGACGCGCGAAACGAGCTTAGTCGTATACGCGTAGGGCATAAACTCGTACGAGGGGATGGGCTTGGTGATGTAGAAATTAGCGACCTTGCCGCGGGCAATGCTTCCGTGCGTATCGCTTACGCCCATGGCATACGCCGAGTTGATGGTGGTGGCATTAAATGCCTCTTCGGGCAAAAGGCGGAGCTTAACACAGCCGAGCGAGACGACAAACTTCATATCGCCCGAGGGGGACGATCCTGGGTTGTAGTCAGAGGCCATCGCTATGGGAAGTCCCGCTTCAATCATCTTACGCGCGGGTGGGTTCTCCATTCCGAGGAAGAAGGCAGCCCCTGGCAGCAGGGTCGGCATGGTCTCCGAGCCAAGGAGGGCGGCAATCTCCTCATCGCCAGTAAACTCGAGGTGGTCTACCGAAAGGGCGTTATACTTGACCCCGGCTTGAATCCCTCCCGAGCACGCGAGCTCGTTGGCGTGAATCTTCGGGCGCAGGCCGTATTTAATCCCCTGCATCAGGATGCGTTCAGTCTCTTCCACGGTAAAGAAGCCTGCGTCGCAGAAGACGTCGACAAAGTCCGCCAGCTCCTCGGATGCTACGAGGGGGAGCATCTCATTGATAATGAGGTCAACGTACTCCCCCTGTCGTCCTTTGTAGGCGAGGGGGACGGCGTGTGCTCCGAGGAAGTTCGCACGTACGGTGATGGGGCTTGTTTCTCGAATGCGCCGAATGACGCGGAGCATCTTCAGTTCGTCCTCGGTGGAGAGTCCATATCCGCTCTTAATTTCCACAGCCCCCGTACCGTAGCTGATAATCTCGCGGATGCGTTCCATGGCGCTTTCGTAGAGTTCGTCCTCGGAGGCAGCGTGGAGTCGTGCAGCGGAGTTGTTAATGCCTCCGCCTCGCTTAGCGATCTCTTCGTAGGAGAGTCCGCGTATTTTGTCAATGTACTCGATTTCGCGGCTGCCGGCATAGACGAGGTGGGTATGGCTATCGCAGAAGGAGGGGAAGACCATACCGCCCTTAGCGTCGACCCTTACGTCCACGCCAGCTTGTGGTGCGTCGGCACTCTTCCCCCATTGTTTGATTTTTCCGTCCTCGACAAGGAGGTATGCGTTGTCCACACAGGCGAGGTGTTGCATATCAGCCCCTGCGACCCACTTACGGGGTTCGCCCTCTTCGACCTGCACCAACTTTGCTATATTCTCTACGACCAGCGTACTCATCTCTCGTTAACCCTTTCCTTCTACGTTAAAACACCTAGTCAAAGGTAGGTAAAAGGGAGGAGATCGGGAGGGGGGCAAGGTGAATTTGGTGATATCTTACCTGTTCAATAACTTTACGTCGTTCAATAATATTGAACAATCTTTTACAATTGAACAATATGGATATTGATAAGGAGCACATCGTCACCCAAATACTAACCCGTCTTCGTCAAGAATGGGAGGCATTCGGTGGGGAGATTACCTTTTACGAACAGGCAACACAAGGCTATGATGGCATATTCCGAGCTTTAGGGATAGACTTTCTCTGTTTTATAGAAAGTGAGGTCTCTGTGGTCAATTACGCACGGATTAGAAGGAGGATTCTGGAGGGAATGTCTCACGAGCATTCTCTCGTATTACTCCTGTCACCCTATATTCCTCCTACGCTTTATGAGGAATTACGACAAGCGCATATAGCCTTTATAGACTCGGTAGGGAATTATGACATCCGGCACGTAGTCGATGGTAATCGCTTGATACTACTTTCAAGTATCGGTAGACGCGCCCCGGTTGTCTCTACTCGGAGTTATCCCCTCTTCAAAGAGGCGGGGTTGAGAGTCATTTTTTATTTACTAGAAGATCTCCTCAACGTCAATCAGCCTTTTCGAGAAATCAAGGAACACTCTGGGGTTGCAATCGGCTCGGTAAAGAATGTAATGGATGAGCTCCAAGCACGAGGTTTTATCTTATCCACAAAAAATCGCGGACGAGTGCTGTGCGAGCCTCTCCGTTTACTGAATACTTGGGCGGAGAATTACCAACAAGTCCTAAAGCCGAAGCTCTTGTTACAAGAGTTCGCATTCCGTACGCCAGCGCAACAAGATGCATGGCAGGAAATCGCCTTACCGAGCGGGATCTGGTGGGGTGGGGAGTGTGCAGCTGCGCTATTACAAGGGTATTTATTCCCCGAGGTGTTCACGCTCTACAGTAGTCGCTTACCTGCACTGCTCATGCAGACGGGGGCTGTACGTATGGGCGATGGGGGAATTACGATGTATAAGAAATTTTGGCAAGGAGATACCCTTCCCCCTATATTGATTTATGCCGATTTGATCACCTCGGGCAACAGCCGTTGCATCGAAGCTGCACAAAAACTCCTAGAAAATGAACTTCCAGATTTCAAGTGAGGAGCTAGCGGAGAGTTTTTTGACGACCTGATAGGCGGACTTTCTAAAATGCTCAATGTCTTGGAGAACAACCGCTCTAAAAACGATATTTGAATGCTTCCCGACATTTTTGACATGAACCTTGTTTTTATATTTCACGGTAAGACCCCTCTATTTCAAATAAAGGTCTTACCTTTGCCCTCGGAGAAATGGCAGAGTGGTCGAATGCGGCGGTCTTGAAAACCGTTGTACGGCAACGTACCGGGGGTTCGAATCCCTCTTTCTCCGCACGACGCTCCACTCTCAAAGGATAACGTCAAACAAAGTAAGCGCAGGACACCGAGAGGTATCCTGCGCTTGTTGTATTCTAGGGGGGCTTAGCTTCGTGCACTCTAGACCCTAGTTAGCTATTTACTTAGCTAAGCCGCTTATTTATATTTTCATGAAAGTATATCGTGATCAATACACGTTTTTAGACGATATTGCGTGTAGGATATTACTTAATCGGTGTCTGGTGCGTTTTACAGAAAAGAGGAATAGCATTTGAGAGTGAAACTTTTGTAGAGTTCCATGTAAATCATATCCATAAGAATCAACAGAGTAAACCAAGAGACATAATTGTTATAATCTCCTTCCTTCACTATTGTCGAGGGACTCATTACATTACCTTGATACGAGAGAGTATTATGGGCACAACGATTGCGATGATTATACAGGCTTTCATATATACGATCGTTAAGAGGACTCTCAAAGAGACTATTCTGTCCCCATCTGCTTGTATCAAACAGCTCTTCAACGTCGAGATTTTGTAATTCTCGAGGCAACCACTCCTTAATAATACACTCCTCAAGGATATTCTCCTTAAATTTTTTGAGTTGATCTAATAGTTGTGTTTTATCTTTTATCGCTCCAACCTGATTGATAAGTGCCTTATAGACTTCATTCTTACTCTTGTATGTAGCGTATTCTCCTTGCTTACGATTCACCTCTGTCAAGAAATCTCGACGAAACTCAAAGTCGTAGGTTGCAATATCCCATAAGATACACTTGGCTTTCTGCTCCATACACCCTGTTAGTTTTAAGAAAAGAGTCTGTAAGACGTACTCCTTCATTATGTAATTACAAACCTGTCCCTTGTAAAAGTTCATAGGGAGCAACGTCGTCTCAATAAGTGAGGAAAGAGGAGTGAGAATGAACTCTTTATGCTTCATTGCCTGAGTTTGTTTGATTTTTAAGATACTTGCCATATATAGAAATAGATTCTCGAACACGTGCACGAAGGTGTTTGAAAGCAGCAGGCGATTTGGTATGACTAGAGTCCTTTTTGAAATCGTTATCGATCTTTTTATTAAGTTCATCGAATAAGCTTTCGCTTATATCTATAACCTTATTCTCTGCGATAGTGTAATAGATTAAACCAAACAAATAGACATCGGCGTCTATGATTGAAGGAAACTTTTGGGGGAAGTCTTCTCTCTCTAGACAATTTTTAAGTTCCTGATATCTCTTCTCATTTTCAGAGTTTAACAGGCAACTAAACATAGATGTATCCTTGCCGTTATCGATCTCTGTCAAGATATAAGACTTATAGTATTTCTCCATTCTAGTTTTGTAGGTTTGTGCTAAGCTTGCTTCAGATGCATCCTTTTTGTACTGCGATAGTAACGATAGATATCGTACAAAATCAATGGGTGCATTATTGATCGTTATCTTGTGTATAAATTTGGGTAAGAACCATTGGTCAAAGTCTTCTCTCAGAAAGTACAACGATTTGCGACTCTCTATGTGCGATAGAGAGTGACCTTTGATGTTTATATTTCGAAAGATGGAGGAGTATAACGTCTGCTGATCAGCCAGCTCACTACTAATAGGGATTATTAATGAGAACCCTATATAGGACTCCCGCCAAAAGTTATCGTCTTCAGTAACGTCGGTTTTGAGCTCAATGTATTTATCTTTATCTATTTTCTGGAGTATACTTTTCCGATCCAACCCTAGCCCTTCTTGAATGAAATATGAGAATTGCCACTCAAGAGGCATTGTATCCTCATTATCATCCTTTAGATCATCATTTTCACTAGCTGTAGTTTGATATTCTTGATGTGAGAATCGGAATTTTTCCTTGTTCGGAAATAGTCCTAAGTAAGCAATAAGTATTGCTGATAAACGCTGTTGTCCATCTAGAATATAATTTTTCGAACCTCCATAATTTCCGATAGTTATTGGAGGAACAAAAAGACCTTTTTTTAGACTGTCGATTAAATCTTGGACATCTTCTTTCGTCCATACAAAAGCTCGTTGATAAGGAGGTAATATGATTTCTTTTCTGAGTATGAGCTCTATCCATTGCTTAAGTGAGTACTCACCATAGAAGTTCCTACTTCCTTTTGCACTCTCATTCATCTTTTTCTTTCGTGTCATCGTTTTTAGGAGTATTGTCAATCATAGCCCCCCCGCCCCTCCTCCACCACGGGCCGTCCGCCCTTAGGACCGCCCTTAGC
>CAJPTV010000081.1 GCA_905373665.1 Bacteroidia bacterium | reverse complement strand
AATACATCAGTTCGTTGGTTCGCGGCAAACAGTATTTCCTAAGCCGTCCGCGCCGTTTTGGGAAGAGTCTTTTCTTATCGACCCTACAAGCTTATTTTGAAGGGCGCAAAGACCTCTTTGAGGGGCTGGCACTTGAACGCGCCGAGGTGGAGCTCGCGGCAAGAGAAAAGCGAGAGGCGTGGGTGAAGTACCCCGTCCTCTATCTCGATCTGAATGCTAGTTCCTATACCACTATTTTGGATTTAGAGGATCTTTTAGAAAGCCATTTGGAAGCATGGGAAGAACGTTATGGTAAGGAACGCTCTGCGAAAACCTTCTCGGTACGCTTTGAGGGCGTTATAAAGCGGGCGTATGAGAAGACGGGGCAACAGGTCGTCTTCTTGGTAGATGAGTACGACAAGCCCCTCTTGGAATCGATTCTGGATCCAGAGCTATACGAGGCTTACCGCGCGATGCTCTACGGTTTTTACTCCAATATCAAGAATTGCGATCGCTACCTCCGTTTTGTGCTCCTTACGGGCGTCTCTCGTTTTGGGAAGTTGTCCGTCTTTAGCGGACTCAACAACCTCAACGATATCAGTATGGATAGGGCGTATGCGGGCATCTGTGGTATTACCGAGCAGGAGCTTGCTGCCTATTTTGCCCCAGAGACAGAGACACTCGCCCATACACTCAATATAACGCATGAGGAGGCATTAGCTGCCCTTAAAAGGCGCTATGACGGTTATCTGTTTACGGAGGATGGGGAGCATGTCTATAACCCATTCAGTCTGCTCAATGTGCTGCAAAAGAAAAAGCTAAATGACTACTGGTATGCTACGGGGACGCCCACCTTCCTCGTGCGGTATCTTCAGAGACTGAACTACTTCTTGCCTGATTTGGAGAACGACGTAACGATGGGCGCATCGGGACTGCAGATAAGCCCTATTGAAGCCACCAGTCCCATCCCGATCCTCTTTCAAGCAGGCTATCTGACCATTCGTGAATATATACCCGAGGAGGGCGTCTATCGCCTCGGCTTCCCGAACGAGGAGGTGCGCTTCGGTTTCTTGAAGAACCTTTTACAGCACTATGCCCCCTACATAGCGGATGCGAGTACGGAGACGGCTACCTTCCTGCGCGAGATCCGTACGGGGCAGGTAGATGCGTTTATGAAGCGTCTAGAGGGGATTATTGCTGGCATCCCTTACGGCAATATTGCTTCGGAGAAGGTAAAGTACCGTGAGCGCGATGCTCAGGTCTCGGTCTACCTTGTCTTTTCCCTCATGGGGCAGTTTATCGCCTCGGAAGTGCACAATGCGATAGGGCGTGCAGATGCTGTGGTGCATACCCAAGATGTGATTTACGTCTTTGAGTTTAAGCTAGAAGGGAATGCTACGCCCGAGGACGCGCTGTCGCAAATCGAAACCAAGGGGTATGCTACGCCCTATCAACATAGCGGCAAGAGGGTGATCGGCGTCGGGGTAAGTTTTAATCCCGACAAGCGGAATATTGATAGCTGGGTAACGAAGACACTCGTGGAAGGGTAGAGATTAGAAACCAGAGGAAAGAGTCGCTGTGATACGCTACACGATTTCCCCATTAACGTAAATAACCTAAGAACATATCTCCTTGCTCACAGCCGTTTGTTTTCTCGTGAGCAATAACGATACACATACAGGTATGATTTACGGATATATTCGGGTAAGTAGCGATAAACAAACCGTCGAAAATCAACGCTTCGAGATAAGTAACTTTTGTAAGCATCACCACATCGTAATAGACGGTTGGATCGAAGAGACTATTAGCGGAACGAAGAATTATAACAAAAGAGAACTGGGACGGTTATTGAAAAAGGTGGGAAAAGACGATGTTATCATTTGCAGTGAACTCTCGCGTCTTGGACGTAACCTGTTCATGATTATGGAGATTCTCAATATCTGTATGACGAAGGAGTGTCGCGTCTGGACTATCAAGGATAACTATCGCCTTGGCGATGACATCCAGAGTAAAGTCCTTGCTTTTGCCTTCGGCCTGTCGGCAGAGATAGAGCGTAACCTCATCAGTCAGCGCACCAAGGAGGCGTTGGCAAGAAAACGAGCAGAGGGCGTTGTGCTCGGACGTCCCAAAGGGCGAAAGAACGCCCCCAGTAAGTATAAATTAGCTGGCAAAGAGACCCTCATTGTAGATCTGTTACGCAATGGTAGCTCACATCGTGAGATAGCAAAGATTTGTCGCGTGGATAGAAACACCCTTGCTCGCTTCATCAGATTGAAAGAATTGACAGATAACTAAGGAGGGGAGTCCCCTAAGTCGCGCATCCCTCAATTGCTACGCAACCATGTTTTCAGAGAAAGAGACCCTTATTGCCATCATTGCCACCTCGGGGCATCGTACGGAACGGCTGTTTGCTGTCGCACTCCCTTCGGTATTGCAACAGACACGCCCCCCCGACCTACTGCTCATCGTTGACGACAATGACGACCCGACAGAATTTGACAAGATAGCGGAGCGGCTCAGGGAGGTTACCTCCCCTCTCGACATCCGTTTACTGCACAATACGCGCACGCACGGGTTCTCGGGTACAGGAGCGTGGAATACTGCCCTGTATTACGCAGCGGCGTGGGGCGAAGCACGCCCGTCTACGCTTTGGATCGCTATCCTTGACGACGATGACGCATGGTTGCCGCACCACCTCGAATGCTGCAGTAAGGCGATTAAACCAGATAGTCTCGCCATCTTCGGAGGGTTGGGACGGCTGCACGAAAGGTACTCCGAGAACTCACGCTTACGCGACCGCTCGCTCCTTACGGTAGATAACTTCCTCTACGGAGACCCTGGCGTGCAGGGGTCAAATATGTTCTTTCGCCTACCCGAGCTACTGGCTATTGGCGGTTTTGACGAGGAACTCCGCAGTTCCACCGATAGAGACCTCATGGTGCGTTTCCTTGCCGCCTACGGTGCTGAGCGTTGTGAGGTACTCCCTTACCACACGGCGCTACACTACGTGGGGCGCGACCGAACCGTTTCCACCCATCCGATAGCCAAGCTCGAAGGGCTGGACGTCTTCTATAAAAAACACCTTTGGCGCTTTACGGATTACACCGTATTGCTCCGTTCGTTGGAGCGCGCCGTACGCCTGTTCCACTATCCCCATAGCAGGGAGGTGCTTGCCGCCTACTGCAAGACTCAAGAGATTATCGCAGTGGCTATGCCCCTACATAAAAGCGAAATGTGTTTTAATAGGGCAATTTCTTCGTTTCTTGAGCAAGGTGGTACTAATAGACTACCTATACTTTTTATTGGCATAAATGGGGCTTTTGGTGCGCAAAAAGAGGTGTTGGCAGAGCTCTTGACAGAGCACCCCAACATTGTATTGTTGGAAATAGAGGGCGGAACTGCTGCTCGCGCACGCAATGCCCTGCAACGCGCCATCTTGGAATATGCGCCGAACCTATACGGTATCGCTCGCCTAGATGCGGATGATGCCTTCGCCTCGCCGACGGTGCTAGCCTCCATCGAAGCACACCTTACTCGTACAGGAGCGGGGGCGCTTTTAGCGAGTAACCTGCAGGTGCGTGGGAACGAGGTCGTGGCAGAGAATCGTGCTACGCCACAGCTCGGCGAACCTGCCTATCTTCTCGAACGCTTGCGTCGTATGACGTTGGGCGAGCTGAGTGCCGAGCTCCCTTCCTGCAACCTCTTCGTGCGGCGCGCCTATTTACGCCCCTACCCCGATGTGCCGAGTGCAGAAGACCATTGGCTCTTAGTAGAATACCTCCTTGACCAGACGCCCAACACCCTCTGTTTTGTGCCAGAGTTGTTACACACCGTGTACAGCCTTGAGGGGAGCGTTACCTCCCACAATCGCTCCTCACAAGCCTTTATCGAGACTCGTCAACAACTCTACCGCTATGCACAGCAGCGATTACAGCACTAGACAACAGCAAGCCTTAACCTACCTCCCCGAAGCTATACGCCCCTTGGTCACCCTTCTCGGCGAGGGACGTGAGGGGGTAGTATTTCATGATGCGGCGCGGGTTTACAAGGTTTACGACCATCTCGCAGCAGACGATGCGCAGCGTATCGCTGCGGGGCTACAACGGGCGGCTGGCAGCCCATTCTTCTACCCCATAGAGCGCTTTGAGGCTGTGGAAAGCGGCTATGTGATGGTGTATCCCTACGAGCCTATTCTGTCCACCGAACCGCTGCGTTACGAAGAGTGGCAGAGCTTCTTAGCCGACCTATGGTGTCGCCAAGTCGTACTTTTGGATATTAAACCCAAGAACTTCATTCGCACCCGCAGCGGGCTTAAGCTTATAGATTATAACCTATACCCTTACACCGACAACTACTTTCTCAATACCTGTGTGCGGGCGTTCGTTTACGCAAAGTTTTTAGGGGCAGGGGAGGAGTATATAAACAAACTGGTGCGGAGTGCTATCAATCAGTTTGACCTCCCCGAGTTGGCGGGCGTGCAGGAGTTTACCAATCGTGTCTTTCTGCAGGCGATTTACCAATCCTCCGCTACAGGGCGTTCTCTATTGGAAGAGGGCACACCCACAGCAGCCGAAAGCGAGCACCTCACCTTCGCCGAGGTAGGGAACTTCGAGACGCTATTCTATCGCTATTTACGCCGCGGACGTTACATAGACTCTGTGCGTTGGGAAGGGTTAGCGCTCGACCCTGATGGGTATTTTAGCCCAACGGGGGTAATACTTGGGTATCGCCCCATCCACCCCTTTCGCGAGCCCGTTTCTCTAGTCATAAAAACCTGTGCACAAGATTGTCAGACGCTCTATGCGAATGTAAAGCATATCATTCGGCAGTTGGTGTCGCCCCACTCCTTTTGCGAATATATCCTAGCGCTCGATACCAAGACAGAGGGCTTTCTCCGAGAGTTTAATCCCGCTGCTTCGTGGGAAGCTCTGATTGAGGTGGCAGAGCGGCTGGTAGCGGAGGGGCTCATCGACCGTTACATCATTATGCCCGAAGCCGAAGCGTGCGCGATCAACGCGCGATGGTTTGGCGTCGCCTCGCCCGTGTGTTACAGTGTAAAAGGCGCACCCGTAACGCCGCAACTCTACCTTTTCGAGCAAGTGAGAGGGAAGTATGTGTTGCAGATGGATAGCGACGTAATGATAGGGCGCGAGGATCGGCGTCACCCCTTCCTTGAAGAGATGGTGCGGGAGCTAGAGATGCACCCAGAGGTCGTCTCCGTCGGGTTCAATATTTACCAACCCAAGACGGTGAGCTTTGCACCGTACAATGGCTACGAAGGCGGCGGCTATGTCCCTGAGGTGCGGCTCGGACTCTTTGACCTAGAGCGCATGAAGGCGCTACGTCCGTTCCCCAATGCGGTGGTAGAGGGGCGTTGGCAGTATACGTGGTTTCGCGCCATGCACCAGCGGCAAAAGGAGGTGGGGGTAGCCTCTATCCGCGGCGGCGATCGGCGCTCGTTCTACATTCACCCGCAAAATTACCGAAAGAGCCGCCCCGAGGTTTGGCTCACTATTCAGGATCGCGTGGAGCAGGGCTACCTTCCCGCAGTGCAGGAAGGGGCATTTGACTGTGCAGGGTCGTATTATGATTGGGGGCTTCCGCTGCGCCAAGAACCGTACGTGTTTTTGACAACGGTGCGCAATATCTCCTATCCGCGCCTCCTGCGCATGTTTGCCTCTGTGCTCGCACAGCGCGACAAACGGTGGGGGTGGGTCATCATAGACGATGCTTCGGACAATGGGCTTTCGCTGCTCTTAGCGTACCTCGTTGCCCCCTTTAGAGAGCGAATAACCTTGATACGCAACGGTATCCCCCAAGGGGCATTAAGCAACCATTTCAAGGGCATTCACTACTTCATTCACCATCCGGAAACGGTGGTTATCACGCTGGATGGCGACGATGCACTCCTCGGCGACCGAGTGATATCGCAAATCGCCGAGCGTTACGAACGGCAGGGAGCAGACGTGGTCATCGGGCGCGTGTATCAGAATTACCGTTTGCAGGCACACTATCGCTACCCCGCCAATTTCGTATCGCCACGTGCGTGCGGCGGCAATGTGTGGCAGCATATCCGTTCGTTTCGCAAAAAGCTCTTTGACTCACTAGAACTGTGGGAGCTTAAGCGCTTCGAGGGCAAAGACAAGCGATGGCTGGAACTGGGGGCAGACTATGCCTTCATGGTGCCTATCGTGGAAATGAGTCAAAATCCGCAACAGCTAGAGCAGTTTACCTACTACTACGAACGCGACGTGGCACAATACACCGCTGAGCGCGAGGCTACCCTGCAAGAGAACCTTGCGTATATTCTCAACCTTCCGCGACGAAGCCCCCAAGATGTGGTAAGCGAACGGCGTTATTTTGCCCCGAACCTCAACCGTATTGAGATAGACATTACCTACCGTTGTAACCTCGGGTGTCGGGCGTGCAATCGTTCTTGTGCGCAAGCGCCTACGACAGAGCAAATCTCTGTTGAGCGGATAAAGCGCTTTGTCAACGAGAGTATTGCCGCGGGGAAGTGTTGGGAGTTTATCAACGTCCTTGGCGGAGAACCGACGTTGCACCCACAGCTGGCGGAGATCCTCTCGTGCCTTATCAAGGAGTATATTCGTCCGCACGCGCCTACGGCGCAAATTCAGATCGTGAGCAATGGGTATACTGCTGCCAGTCGGCAACAGCTTGCCGCGCTCCGTGCACAGTTTCCCGAGCTGCTGGTGGACTATGCGTCGTTCAAAACCAGTAATACGGTCGACTATTTTACGCCGTTCAACGATGCGCCAGTAGACGACCCTGCGTTTGCCCAAGCCGACTATACGGCGGGGTGTTGGGTAGCCCGAGATTGTGGCGTCAACCTCAATCCGCACGGCTATTATGCGTGTAGTGTGTGTGGGGCAATCGATCGCATCACTTCAGACAATGCGCATGCCATCCCCTCACTAGCTGCAATAACCCCAGAGCGTCTTCGCGCCCACCTCGACGCCTTTTGTCGCTATTGCGGGAACTTCAAACACTATGCTATCAATCAAGGGAATTGCATCCCACGTGCCGAGAAGGCGCCCTTTACCGAGGAGGTGATCTCCCCCACATGGGAAGCCCTATATGCTGCTTATAAGAGGCGCCACCATGAAGCCTAGCACAACCTATCTGGTTACGGGCGTGCTGGGATTTATCGGGTCGCACGTGGCACAACGGCTCTTAGCCGAGGGGGTAGCTGTGTGTGGGGTCGATGCCATCACGGACTACTATGACGTGGCGATAAAACACCGTCGGCTAGCAACATTGCAGGCATCGCCCCTCTTCTCCTTTTACCACACAGATGTGGCAGAGGAAGCCGCAATAGCGAGCGTATGGAAGGCGGCGCGCCCTGCCGCGGTGATCCACCTTGCGGCACAGGCGGGAGTGGTGCACCGTGCGGAACAAAGTGCGGCATATCTACACAGCAACATCGAAGGGTTTAATACCCTCTTACGCCAGTGTGCGCAGTGGCAGACGCCGCTCCTTTATGCGAGCTCGAGTAGTGTGTATGGGGCGACAACCATCCTGCCGTACCAAGAGCGTGACCCCACACTTGCGCCCTTAAATCTTTACGCTCGCAGCAAATTGCACAACGAACGAACGGCTGCTTTGTATCGCGAGGCGCTCGGGCTGCACTGCGTCGGGCTGCGGCTCTTCTCAGTCTATGGGGAGGATATGCGTCCCGATCTTGTCATCCACAAGTTTGTTCACGCCTTGGCAATGGGCAGCCCCATTACGCTCTTTGGAGACAAAGGGGTAGCGCGCGACTTCACCTACGTAGGCGATGTGGTGCGCGTAATCTGCGACCTAGCGGCAAGGCTGCAACAAGGGGCATCGCCGTTAGCCCCGATTTACAATGTGGGGCACTGTGTGCCAATATCCGTCCAGACGCTTCTTTCCACCCTAGAGGGGGTGTTAGAGAAAAAGGCTGTTGAGGTACGGTATGCTCCCTTGCGGGAAGGGGAGATGCGAGTGACGTATGCTGACACGACGCTCCTACAAGCAACTCTCGGCTATACTCCTAGTACGCCCTTGGTGGAAGGGCTACGGCGCTATTGGGCATGGTGGCAAGGGCAACGAAACGAATAGGGGGAATTATATTTGTAATGTTATATGTTTAATAAATAAAACGGTTCAACACCATGAGAAATTTCTTTTTAAGGGCTCTGTGCGCTGCATTGAGCCTAACTCTAGCCTTAGGTGTCGCTCGGGCAGAGGAGCAAACCGTCGACATGACGAAGTGGATCACGCTGACCGTAAAGCAAGGCGAAGAAATAAAGCTCTCTTTTGCCGCGTCGGCGGGCGATGTGTGGGTAAAGGTGACGGGAGTAGAAGACGAGAAGATAGAGAAAGCGCCAAAGCAACTCCCGTCGCTACAGAAATATAAAGCGACGGGCACAGAGATTAAGGTCTTCGGAGCGATAGATCAGTTCTCATGCTCCAATAACTATGAGTTGCTTACCGCTATAAACGTGAGTACGAACACACAACTAACGAAATTAGATTGCGCCCAAAATCAACTCACGACACTGGACGTAAGCAAGAATGTAAATCTGACGGAATTAAATTGCGCCCAAAATCAACTCACGACACTGGACGTGAACAAGAATGTAAATCTGAAAGTTTTAGGCTGTTTCGCAAATCAAATATCAAAACTGGATGTGAGTACCAACTCACAATTAACGGAATTGTATATGTTTGACAACAATTTTTCAACCACTACGCTCAATGCACTGTACTGTTCTCTACCCAATAGATCGGGACAAGAAAGAGGAGAGCTTTTTCTTGCAAATGATGATCTAGACAAATTTATACAGCTAGCAAAGAGCACAAGTAAAGCGATAACGGATAGCAAGAACTGGGCAATAAAGGACTTTTTCCAAGAGGATATCGAAGATATTACAGGCAACTTCAGTTGCGGCGCTACTTACGCGCTAACGCTATCGCCAGCCTATAGAGAGGGGAAGTTCCCTTGCGAGGGGGGCGAATGGCAGGTAACGGTCTCGAGTACTGGGGCGTGGAAATTAGATGAAAGCCACTTTTCTGTACCAGGTTGGCTTCGTGTAGAGCCAAAAAACGGAGAGAACGGGACAGTGGTCAAAATAAAGGTGTCGCCCAATAACGATAAAACAAAAGACAGAGCCTTCCCTCTTGCCTTTATGCTCACCGATGGCTCGAACACAAAACAAGTCGTAACCGTCGGGCAGCACCGCGCCGCCTTATCAGTAACGCCGATAGACGACTACACCCTCCCCGCCGCCAGCGAAACGAAAGCAGGGTACTTCACGGTAAGGAGTACAGGGAAGTGGAAGGTCACTAGCTCAAACGCAGCGTGGAACGTCTTAGATAAGACCGAGGGCGAAAAAGGCGAGACGAAGCTTACTCTTCAGACGGGCGTAAACCCAAGCACCGCCGAGCGTAGCACGAAGCTCACCTTTGCGCTGGTCGGGGCTGAAGAGGTAAAGCAAGAGGTAACGGTAAAGCAGGCAGGCTCGTCAATTACGGTTACCCCAGCAGAGGAAGTAGCGCTCCCCGCCGCAGGCGAGACGAAAGAAAATTACTTCACCGTAACCAGCACGAGTGCGTGGAAGGTTACTAGTTCAAATGCAGCGTGGAACGTCTTGGATAAGACCGAGGGCGAAAAAGGCGAGACGAAGCTTACCCTTCAGACGGGCGTAAACCCAAGTACCGCAGAGCGTAGCACGAAGCTCACCTTTGCTCTGGTAGGTGCAGAGGACGTAAAACAGGAAGTCTCGGTAAAGCAGGCGGGCTCGTCAATCACGGTTACGCCAGCAGAGGAAGTAGCGCTCCCCGCCGCAGGCGAGACGAAAGCAGAGTACTTTACCGTAAAGAGCACGAGTGCGTGGAAGGTTACTAGTTCAAATGCGGAGTGGAACGTCTTAGATAAGACCGAGGGCGTAGCAGGCGAGACGAAAGTGACGCTCAAGGCAGAGATGAATCCAAGCACCACCGAGCGTAGCACGAAGCTCACCTTTGCGCTGGTCGGGGCAGAAGAGGTAAAACAGGAGGTAACAGTAAAGCAGGCGGGCTCGTCAATCACGGTTACGCCAGCAGAGGAAGTAGCGCTCC
>CAJPTV010000080.1 GCA_905373665.1 Bacteroidia bacterium | reverse complement strand
CCTTATCCCCGAGCTCCCCACCCCGGGCACTGTGGTAAGCGAAAAGACGAACAAGACGTTCGGGACGACGGAGTGGACACTCTCCAACGGGATGAAGGTGATCTTCAAACCTACTGATTTCAAGGAAGACCAAGTGCTCTTGCGGGCTACCTCCGAAGGGGGCTATTCGTCGCTCCCCACCGATGAGATTGCCTCGGCGCAGCTCTTGGGGACGTACTTCTCTATGAGTGGTTTGGGGAACTTCGATGCTATCGAGCTGGCGAAGCATACCGCAGGGAAGCAGGTCTATGTCAATGGAGGGGTCTCGCGCTTCTCAACAGACATCGAGGGCGAAAGTGCGGCGAAGGTCGAGGAACTAGAGCTCATGTTCCAAGAGATTTACCTGTTGCTCACAGCCCCACGCTTTGACTATAAGACCTACAATACGATGATCGATCGGGTCAATACGGTCTTTTCTAGCCAAGAGAATGACCCCAACTCGATCTTTGCGCGCCGCCTAGCCCTCTTGATGAACGATGACAACCCGCGTAGCGAACCGCTATCGCTAAAGACCCTCGAGACGGTAAGCTCGGAGAAGATGCTCTCTGTTTACAACAAGCTCTTCCCTGGGGCGCGGAACTACACGGTGATGATTGTCGGAAATATCAATCCCGCGCAGCTCAAGCCGCTTGTTTGCCAGTACTTGGCTTCTCTTCCCAAGGGGGAAAAACGTTCTTGGAAGGACGACGGACTCCGTTACCCCGCGAAGGCTTTTGCGCATACCTTTAGCCAAAAGATGGAGACGCCCAAGACGCGCGTCATGGTGGGCTATGGTATGAAGGCAAAGTATACGGCAGAGAACATGATTTACGTCTCGGCCATTGAGCACATCCTTGGTTTGCGCAACACGGCAGAGATTCGTGAAAAGGAAGGTGGGACGTATGGGGTTCAGGAACGGGGATTCCTTTCTCTCCGTCCGATTCCCTTTGCGCGTATGGTGATGATCTTTGATACGGATCCGCAGAAGGCAGAACCGTTGATTCCTAAGGTAGCTGATGTCTTCGAGGGGCTCTTTAGTGAAATCTTAGACGACGACGTCTTGAAAGCGAAACAGCACTTCCTCAAGGCACACGGCGAGGACATTCGGAAGAATGAGTACTGGCTTGCCGTATTAGCCGAGTATGAGGAGTCGGGGATTGATATCCATACCGACTACGAAAAGCTCGTGAATGCTCTGAGCGCCGCTTCGGTCAAGAAGGCAATGAAGAACATCTTTGGGGGTGCGAACCAGACACGCCTCGTGATGCAGGGCTACGGCGAATAAAGGACGTTTTCTTGTGACTTTTAGGGGCGGCGCTCTGGGGGAGCGACGCCCCTTTTTATGTAGAAATTTTTCTTTCAGACAGCGTGTGTATGTAAAATGTTTTTTTATATTTGCACAAGCTTAGAGAGTGTGACAGATGACTAGGTAGGAGGAGCGAGAGGGACGGGTGTGACTCTATGGCTTGAAACTGTAATTGTCTTATTAACCTTTCCATAAAAATATGCTGAAGATGAGAACGTTTCTATTGTTTTTGTTGCTTTCCGCAGTCCTCACCTTTCCCCTCTATGCACAGAAGGATTCTGTTCGTCAGGAGAGCAAGTTCTTCATTAAGGTGGGCGATCACCACAATCTGAACGGAGGAGAATTTCAGGAGCTGGAGGAGGTTGTCCTTTCTTATCGCTTTTACTCTCTGTTTACAGCGAGACTTGGGGTCAGTCATACGGGGTTGTATCCGTTCCAAGAGCGAGATGGTAAGAGGTTGGGAGTCTATACCCTTTCACTCTCCCGCGTCGCTATCAATCGAGATCGTTTTCAGATGATCCCGACCTTTGGGTTCGGAGTGGCAGAGGGAAAGGATAGCCAGGGGAGCTTTGCTCGATTCATTGCGGATTGGTCTGTGGAGATGCGCTATTTTGTCACAGAAACCGTAGCCTGTGGGATCGAGTACAGACACATCGGTAGAGGGCGAGTCCTCGGCTCATCGGATCGACGATTCACTGCCTCTTACTGGCTAGGCATGACGCTGACTACGTTCTTTTGATAGATCTCATACGCGCTATAAGATAGCTAGTTACCTAGCGGGGGGCACGAACCTGATTGGGGGCGTGCCCCCCCGTTAGTGATTATCAGTAGGTTGCGGTTCGGGGGTGTCAAAACATAACACCACGGATTTTTACGATATGACGCGGTATATTCGTTCCCAAACATTCGTTGATAATCAGGGGTTTGTAGGGGCGCAGCATGCTTTCGGTCTGCGCCGTAAGGCGCATAATGAATCGATGCGAAAAGAGGTGTTGTGTTTTGACACACCTTCCTACAGAAGACTGGGGATTGTATTTTGACACATCTTTTTTATGGATGTGCGCTTTTGTTGGGTGAGGCTGTTGGCTTTCCCTATTTTTCGGACTCTTGATTAAATATTTTGCGTAATTTTGCGGCACAGAGTCCGCGGTGCGGATTTTTCACTCTAAACACATTTCATAAATTAAGAGGAATGAAGCGTTTGGTTTTATGGTCTTTGGGGGCAGCTGTTCTTTTTGGCATGGTGGGTTGTCAGCAGCAAGAGAAGAAAGCACAACTAACGAGTAAGGTCAACCTACCCGATGGGACGCTCGCTTACTTGCGCGACCTGTCAAAGGAAAATGCTGACTACGTGGATACGACAAAGGTGATGGGCGGCGAAATTGTCTTCAAAAGACAAGAACCCGACGGACTCTACGGTATCGAGGTGCAGATGAACTTCTGGCCCGTATACCTTAGCTCGACCCCTGTTGCTGTAGACGCTACGGTAACTCCGCGCAAGTACGAAGGGGCGAACACCGAACTCTTCAATGCGTATGCTGCCGTAGAGGCTGATTATGAGAAGGAACTCGTACCTCTTAAGGACGAACAACGTAAGCTCGAGCAAGGGGAAATCACCCCAGAGGTGGAAGCGCGCTTGAAAGAGCTTGACGGCAAGGTAGACGCCCTTACCAGCCAGTTTAAGGAAAAGGTTTACCCGATCATCAAGCAGTATCCGAACAACCTCTACGCGCTCAACCTGTTCCAAATCTTGGATATCAAGGATGAGAAGCAGATGAAAGACTTTGCGGATTGGCTCGCTACATGGCAGCCTACCTACAACGATCACATCCTGATGAAGCAGGTGCGTGAGTATATCGACATCGAGACGCGCCTCCAACGCAACAAGCCTTTTGTGGACATCGCAGGGGTTTCGATGACGGGCGACAGCGTACACCTCAGCGAATTCGCTGGTAAGGGTAAGCCCATCTTGGTAGAGGTTTGGGCTTCGTGGTGCAAAGGTTGCTTGCAAGGGATGCCCGCGCTCTTTGACATCTACAACAAGTATAAGGCAAAGGGGTTGGAAATCTTCTGCGTGTCGGTAGACCAGAGCGCAGACGCTTGGAAGGAAGCGGTTACGAAGCTCGGGATGCCTTGGAAGACCAACTATGTGTACACCGAGATGATGGATCCCAACAGCCCGATGCGCCGTTACAACAGCCTTGGGTTGCCGATCAACGTCCTCATTGACGGTAAGGGCAAGATCGTCGGTCGTAGTATGCCGCACGAAGAGATCGACACCCGTCTGGATATGATCTTTAACATGCCTGCGGGTATGGATGTGATGTGGGAATAGTACCACGCTGTAAAAATCTTTTAGGCGACATCCCTTTTTGGTGGATGTCGCCTATTTTTTTATACTTTTGCACGTTTGGATACAAAGTGAAGCATTGATGAAAATAGCCGTCGTAGGGGCTACTGGGCTGGTGGGCTCTGTGATGTGTGAGGAGCTCGAGCGCATTCTTACTGGGGGGTACGAGTTGCTCCTCGCCGCTTCGTCGCGCTCCCGTGGGCGGGAAATCGCATTCCGCGGAGAGACCCTGCGGGTACAATCGATTGACGAGGTGCTGGCGGCGTGCCCCGATGTCGTGCTTTTTGCTGCAGGAAGTGCCATCTCGCTGGAATATGCCGAACGCTTTGCAGCAGCGGGAGCGTACGTGGTCGATAACTCCTCTGCGTGGCGGATGCACAAAGATGTGCCGCTCATCGTTCCTGAGATCAATGCCGAGGCACTGCGTCGCGAAGCGCACATTATTGCCAACCCCAATTGTAGCACCATCCAGATGGTGATGGTCTTAGCCCCCCTGCACAGGGCTTATGGGCTTCGGAGGTTGCACGTGACGACCTACCAGTCTGTGAGTGGGTCGGGGATGAAGGGGATTGCCCAGCTTCGTAATGAGCGTGAGGGGAGTCTCGTGGAGCACCCCGCGTATCCGCACCCGATAGACCTTAATTGCATCCCGCAGTGCGATGACTTCCTCGAGAATGGTTACACCAAGGAGGAGATGAAGCTGGTGAACGAGACCCGTAAGATCTTCGAGCTGCCGGCGCTCCCCGTCTCGGCAACTGCGGTGCGCGTCCCCGTGTGGGGTGGTCATTCGGAAGCTATTTCGGCGGAGTTCGATATGCCCGTGTCGCTTGCCGACGTACGTGAGCTTCTCGGTAATACGCTGGGGGTTGTGCTGCAAGATTCGCCGCAGGAGCATATTTACCCCTTAGCGCGTCTTGCGCAAGGGTCGCCAGAGGTCTTTGTGGGGCGCATTCGTTATGACCTTGCTGTGGGAGAGAATGCGCTGAATCTTTGGGTCGTGGCGGACAATATCCGCAAGGGCGCGGCGACGAATGCGGTGCAGATAGTCGAATTGTTAAGACAACGAGCTTTTATTTCGTAATTACATAAACAACTACACATTATGGGCAACAAGTACTTGACGAAACGTGCGTTGATGGCTTACGGGGCTATTGCGCTCGTTTTAAGTGCCTTTATCCTAGCGGCGATATTCTACCGCGGACGAGGCACGCGTGGGGTGCACTCCACGTTCAACATCCAACCCTACATTTCGGCTTATACGGCGGGGGTGATTTCTAAGACGAGCTCCATTCAGGTCGTCTTTGCGCGTGATGTTGCACCAGAGGGGAGCATCGGGCAGCCAGCAGATAAGGGGCTTTTGAAGCTCTCGCCTAAGGTAAAAGGGACGCTCTTGTGGACGAACGCGCGGACGCTGGAGTTTACTCCCGAGGAGGGGCTCGAGTCGGATCAGCTCTACGAAGTGCATGTTGCCCTTGAGGATCTCTTTGAGAACCTCCCCAAGGAAGCAATGGAGTTCGTCTATTCGTTTCAAACCATTCGCCAGAACGCTGCTTTCTCCAAAGAGAGCTACGTACACCTAGAGGCGAAGGGATCGAGCGTTCAGGCGCGTCTCCATGCAGAGATATCGTTTGCCGACGTAGTCTCTGTGGAGGAGGTCAAGAAGGGGCTCTCGTTGAAACAGGGCGGAAACGCAGTCGGCGTGGAAGTAGAGCAGGGGGTGACGGAACGAGACTTTCGGATTATCTCCGAACCCCTTTCGGGCGAAAAGGATTGCGTCTTGAGCTTTGACGGCAAGCACCTAGAGATAGATAACGATTTGGACGAAACGGTGCATTACCCAGCCTACGAATCCTTTATGGTCTACGGCGGCTATGAAAGAGAAGAGGAGCAGCAGTCGCTCCGCGTCTTCTTCTCACGTCCGTTAGACCCCGCGCAAGATTTCCGTGGTATGGTCTACGGCGAGAACCTCAAAGACATCCGTGTAAAGATTGACGGTAACGTCATGGACGTCTATTTTGGCAACCACCTCGAAGGGGAGTATGAGATTACCTTCGCGCAAGGGATTCGTTCTTTTTCTGGCGAGCGTCTTACCAAAGACCAAGACTTCAAGATAGAATATACGGGCAACAAGCCGAATGTAGAGTTCTTGCAATCGGGGACGATTCTGCCCGCTACAGGACAAGTGCAGATCCCCTTCCGTGCTGTGGGGCTCAAGGGGGTAGACGTCGAAGTATACCAGATCTTTGAGAGCAACATGGGGCAGTACTTCCAAAACAACTCGTTGGGGGGCTCCTACGTCAGTGAGTTGCGTCGTGTGGGGCGCTCCATCTTCCGTAAAACTTTGATGCTCGAAGGGTTAGCGACGGGGAAGAAAGACAATGTCTATGCCCTTGACCTAAGCCAAGTGATACAGGTAGAGCCTGGAGCGATGTATCGCGTCACCCTCAGTATGCGCCGTTGCTTGGCAGACTATGGCTGCGATGAGCAGTTGGAAATTATCCCGTTGGAAAACATCCCCGTACACGAGGCTTCGTATGACGATGATTATGGATACGATTACGAAGATTATGACTACGATTGGAACGAGCGCGACAATCCCTGCCATGACTACTACTACCACTATCGTGGCAAGAAGTCGACGAACATCCTTGTTTCCAATATCGGGCTGATCGGTAAGCGCAATGGCAACGCCTCGCTGCGCGTGTTTGCTACGAGCCTTACGGAAGGGAAGCCGCTTTCTGGGGTGGAACTCAAGCTTTTAGACTATCAGTTGCAGGAGCTCGGTTCGGGCACTTCGGATGCGAACGGTATGGCGGAGTTTGAAGCGATGGAAGGGCGCGACCCGTTCCTCGTGATTGCACAGCAGGGCGTACAGCGTTCCTATTTGCCTGTGCAGCAACAGAATGCTCTTTCTTATTCTACGTTTGACGTAGGGGGGAATGTCCTGAAGCGTGGGTTGCAAGGCTACCTCTATGGGGAACGTGGTGTATGGCGTCCAGGCGATACGCTCCACCTAACCCTTATTCTGGAAGATAAGCTCCAGTCGCTCCCCGAGAACCACCCTGTGGAGTTTACGCTCTACAACTCGCGTGGGCAGATGGTCGATCGGAAGGTCGCTCCAGGCAATCCGTTCAATATGTATAGCTACTCGCCTGTTACGGCACCAGATGCCCCCACGGGGTCTTACAATTTGGTTGCGACGGTGGGTAAGGCGCGTTTCTCTAAGAGTTTGCGCGTGGAGACGGTAAAGCCGAACCGCTTGAAGGTGAACTTGACCTTTGTGGATGAGATCTTGCGTGCTGACCAACGCTCCAATTTCCAACTCGAGAGCCACTGGTTGCACGGCGCGCCTGCGCGTAACTTAAAGGCAGACATCACAGTACGTCTTTCGGCTGCGGCAACCTCGTTTAAGGGGTATGATGATTATGTCTTTACAGACATCTCTAAGGAGTTTGAGTCCTACGAATTTGAGGCTGCGGACGAACGTCTTGACGAGAATGGCGAGTGTCGCTCATCGCTCTTTATCCGTTCGGTACAAGGGGCATCGGGGATGCTGAATGCGACCTTCCGTACGCGTGTGCACGAAGACGGGGGCGATTATAGCATGAACATCAGCTCGAAGAAGCTCTCGCCCTATACGGCGTATGTCGGACTAAAACAACCGAAGTCTGACCACTACTATATCGAGACCGACAAAGACCAGAAGTTCACGGTAGTGGCTGTCGACGAATACGGACAACCGCTATCGAACCAACACCTCAAGTATGCCGTCTACAAACTCGCTTGGAGTTGGTGGTGGGAGCATTCTACCTACGACCTCGCTAGCTATATCAACTCTCGCTCGGCGAACCTCGTCACCTCGGGCGACCTCTATTCCGATGGAAGTGGCTCGGCGAACTTTAACGTGCGGGTAGATTATCCGTCTTGGGGTCGTTACCTCGTTCGGGTGGTTAACACAGAGAGTGGACACGTGGCGGCAGATGTCGTGTACTGGGATTGGCCCGCATCGCGCGAGCGCACCGCAGATCGTGCGATGAGCGGCTCTACAGTCTTGGCGCTTACGGCAGACAAGCAGAAGTACAAAACGGGTGAAACGGCAGAGATCACCGTACCGACCCCCTTGGGCGGGACGCTCCTGCTCTCCGTAGAAAATGGCGCTTCGGTGCTCAAGAGCGAATGGGTAGAGGCTACGGCGGGTGAGACGCGCCTGAAGCTTCCGATTACGGGCGATATGGCGCCCAACGTCTATGCGAACGTTACCTTGTTGCAACCCTACGGGCAGACGGCCAATGACTTACCCTTGCGTATGTATGGGGCTATCCCCCTTATGGTAGAAAACCCAGAGTCGCGCCTTGAGCCTGTGATTGATGCGCCGAGCGAGGTGCGTCCAGAGTCGCAAGTCGAACTTTCTGTAAAGGAAAAGAGTGGTAAAGCGATGAGCTTCTCGCTCGCCGTGGTAGACGAGGGGTTGCTTGACCTTACCAACTTCCGCACCCCAGACCCATGGAAATTCTTCTTTGAGCGTCAAGCGCTTGGTGTGAATACGATGGACCTCTTTGACAATGTGATCGGTGCTTACGCTGGACGCATCGCCGGGGTGTTGAGTGTCGGTGGGGGCATGGAAGAGATGTCGATGAAGATGGGCGATGTGGCAGAAGACAATCCGTTGTCTAACCGCTTTACCCCGATCGTCCGTTACTTCGGTCCGTTTGACATCGGAGCGAAGGAGACGAAGAAGATTAGCTTCCAAATGCCGAACTATGTCGGGTCGGTGCGTATCATGGCGGTGGCAGCGAACCAAGGGGCTTATGGTTCGAGCGAACAGACGATGGCGGTTCGCAATGCCCTGATGGTACAGGCGACCCTGCCGCGTATCCTTGCGCCGAACGAAGATTTCGTATTGCCTGCGACGGTCTTTGCGATGAAGAAGAATGTACAGTCCGTATCCGTACGTCTTGAGACCAATGACCTACTGCAGGTTACGGGCAATGCGCAAGAGGCTATCTCCTTTAAGGGCGAAGGTGACCAAGTGGTGAACTTCCGTGTACGCACGACCCAGAAGACGGGGATTGCGACTGTGAAGGTGATAGCCGAAGGGAACGGCGAACGCTCAGAATACGCCGTGGCGGTTGAGGTGCGTAACCCGAACCCAGAGATACGCCGCACGGAGGTGAAGCGTGTGGAAGCGGGCAAGAGTGTGACGGTGAGTGCCGCTGAGTTTGGCAATATCGACGTGAAGAGCTGTGAGGTGGAAGTGAGTAGTCTGCCTGCCCTTTCGCTCCGCGACAAGCTCAGCTATATGGTAAGTTACCCACACGCTTGTCTCGAACAGCAGACCTCGCGTGCCTTTGTACAGATGCTCTATCCGGAGCTTGCGCCAGTTACGCCAGCCGAGAAGGATACGCTGACCAAGCAAGTGAAGGCATTTATCGCACGTGTGGCACAGTTCCAGTTGCCTAACGGAGGGTTCACGCTATGGCCGAACATGTCGACGCCGAACTACTGGGCTACCTCTTACATAGGGCACTTCCTACAGGAGGCTAAGAAGCGCGGTTACAATGTCTCGCCCAACATCCTTTCGGGGTGGAAGCGTTATCAACAGAACGAGGCAAACAGCTGGTCGCCCAAGCGTGCGTATGACAATACAGACCTCACGCAAGCTTACCGTCTCTACACCTTGGCGCTTTCGGGGAATGCGCAGATGGGCGTAATGAATCGTCTCCGCGATGTAGAGAACCTCTCCGTGGCCGCTCGTTGGCGTTTGGCTACTGCTTATGAGGTGGCGGGCGCGAAGAGTGCAGGGGAGAAGCTCATCGCTTCGTTGAGTACGGAAGTAAGTACGCCAGATCTCTACACCAGCTTCGGTTCGTTGTTGCGCGACAAGGCGATGTTGCTCGAAAGTTTGACGCGTCTGCGTAAGACGGAGCAAGCAGTAGAGTTACTCCAATCGATAGCGAAGGAGATGTCGGGGGCGAAGTGGCTCAGCACGCAGGAAATCGGTTTTGCGATGCTCGCGGTTTCGCAGTTTGCGAAGGAGTCTAAGCTTGCAGCTGATGGTGTGCGCGGAGAAGTATCTTGTCGTAACCAGAATACGAAGCTGGAGACCGAGCTCCCGACGGCTGCTGTCACCTATAGTCTGAATGGTAGTCCGGCGGACGTTACCTTTAAGAATGAAAGTAAGGGGGCGGTTTTCGTAACCGTTACCACGGTGGGTGTGCCTTATTCCAGCGAGGTGACGGCAACCTCTAACAACCTAGAGTGTGCGGTAACCTATCTCACCCTTAGCGGTAATAGTCTCGACCCGAGTACGGTGACGCAGGGGCAGGAATTCGTAGCGCGAGTTACGGTGCGTAATTCTGGCTACAAGGGCGATTTGACGCAGCTTGCCTTGACCTACGCAGCCCCCTCGGGTTGGGAACTACGTAACACGCGGATGGAGGGCGACTCGAACTTTGAGAGTTCGGAGTCTATCTATCAGGATTTCCGTGATGACCGTGTCTTTACTTATTTCGACCTTGGTGCGGGCTACTCGAAGACCTTCTACTTCGTCGTGAATGCTTCGTACCGTGGTTCGTTCCAGTTACCGCCTACCTCTTGCCAAGCGATGTATGATGGCGAGGTGAATGCTTCGACGGCTGGTGGGCGTGTACAGGTAGTAAGATAGACGCACATTCTCGTATTGAATCGTTTATGGGCTCGCAGCTTAAGGCTACGAGCCCATAAATGTGTTAAAAGACAATACTGTAACCTTCCCAGTCCCCTGTAGGGGTGTAGCGTGCTACACCCGCAACTCGGCACTATGTG
>CAJPTV010000079.1 GCA_905373665.1 Bacteroidia bacterium | reverse complement strand
CTGCTGGAGGAATGAAGAGAGGGGGGGGCTTACACACTTTTACAGACACTACCATATTGTTACCTCGTTCTTTGTGTGCCCTTTTCTCTCTGTTCGTGTCTATTTCATCGTTGAGCGATAAGTTCTTTTGCTCTTGAAAAGAGAAGGTATCTCTGTAAACCAGAATCTCTCTTTTTTCTAGAATGACAGTTTTTACCTCACAAACAGATGAGAAAAAGAGGTGATAGTTCATCAAAGTGACAGATATAGTCTCTATGTAGTGTCTTATTTCGAAGCACTGTTTTCGCGTATTACTCAGCTCTTTATCTCTTTAGAACGAAAATATTTTACCAAAATCGGATAAAATATTTGGTCATGTCGTCAGAAAAAAACTTGCGGCGTGAAAGCTAGATAATCTTTGTCGCTTAAAAGGAGATTCTATCAAGAGTTCTCATCTATTTAATGCTACGGAGCTTGTCTCTTTCACTTCGTTTTAATGGGTGTGTAACTAAACATTTTTCTGATGGCTACACGAGAAATGACGTTCATATTTCCTAACGAGGCGATGTTTAACGAGGTAAAAGAAGACTTCCGACTCTCCATGTATGACGATTATTGCGACTCTGACAAGCTCGCATTTTACGATTATTGGGAATTCTCTTTCAGAGTTGATATCCAAGCAGATTGCTCTAACATTGAGCGTGCCGCTTCCATCTGTCGTCGTCATTTGGGGCGCTTTGTAGCAGAACCTACTTACGGGATAACATACTAATATGCGTCACTATCGTCTCTACTTATTCCTCCTCCTTGGGGTAGTAAGTCTTTTTACTTCTTGTAAAAAGGAAAAGAAAGAATACACCTATAGCATTTGCTTGATTGTGGATGGAACTGATGCCCAACTCAATCAGAATGCAGTTCCTCATATCAGTTTATCTGAAATTGAAAAGCTAATGGATTCTCTATCCATCCTCGGTTATGGGAGTTTATACCTCACATACGTTGATGAAAATTCTGCCAATAATGCGGTTGCAGAATGGTCGTGGTATCAAAAGCCGCCTAAGGATGTAGAGTTAAAGACAGGTGATGGTAGTAGTGAACTACAGAAAAAAACAAAAGAGCATTATACCAATCAAAAGGAATACTGGAAAGCACAAGAGGAGGCTAGAGCCGCTTTTTCGCTAAAAGTTGATTCAGTGTTATCCTTGGCCTATGCTAAAGATGTGACTCGTAAATCTAAAGGGTCAGATGTCTATGGTGCGGTGAATAAGGCTCTCTCTTATGTAGTGGCTGATGAAGGAGCTAATATATCATTGATCCTTTTAGTGAGTGATTTGGAGCATAACACAAAGAATCGAGAACTCTTGCAGATCCCGAAGAGAACGAAATTGTTTGCAGTAGGGACGTCGCTAGATTCCAATTCTGATTTAAAACCTACCAAAGAGTTTGCGACATTTGATCAGGTGATTCGCTACATCCCTTCTCAGGACTTCTTGAATACCTGTCTTGAGAAGCAGAAATAATTGGAACTCTAGACCTCTTAATAACAGAAATCATGAGAATAAGACCCGTTGAAGAAGTCGTTCCCGATTATACAGCGCAAGGAGATCAGATTGTTAATGACATTGCCAAGGCTTGTCAAAGTCTTATGGGAACTACAGATAACATTCTTGCGCTGCAAAGAAAAGATCTCCCTACGGCTGAAGCCAACTTGACGATGTTCTGGGAAACGGAGGAGGCGAGACCGCTGACTATAGATAATACCAAAAAACAATGGTATCCGCTTCTGCGCCAACTGTATAAGTGGTTTCCTATAATAGATGCGGCGTTGTTTCTTTATCCAGCGCAGAAGTTTGTGGCTAATAAGTTAGGTATAAACTCTTCTTTCGAAGGGGATGCTGCGTTTATAGGCACAATCATCGAATGGATTACCTCTGTGGTTGTGGCTATGTTGCTTGGCTACCTGCTCACTCAGGCTGTGCGTGCTTTAAAAGGGAAAGAAAAGAATGACCCGAAGGTCTCTAACAAAAAGAGGAAGTATGCTTGGCTTTTACTATTGGTAATCCCTGCCGTATATATCATTTCTCAACTCTTTGTTGCGCCTACTGATATCGATGGGTGGCTTGTTACCCTTGTCTGGGTTATTATTTCTCTGGCAATACAAATTGTTTTATTCTATACCTATGAAGATCAGCTTGACGCCCGTGCTTATGAAAAAGCAGAAAGAAAAGAGGACGAACTCCAGAAGGCAATAGAGAATATAGAAAAATCTATCGAAAGTCAACTTCGTACTTTTGCTAGTCAGGTGGGGGAGCTAAGGGAACTTTTTATGAGCCTACAGCGCTTTATTGAAAGGAAGTCATACGAACATAATCTCGGCGACCTTGACCTGTATATCGGTAATTTGGTAGCCTTCCAGAGAATAGATATCTGCCCTCCAGCAACGGCATCTATTACATTTCCTGAGCTTTATCACTCAATGCCAGAAGACAACCGAAATAAAATAGATCAGTTCCTTATCGTTTATGGAATGCTTAGAAATGGAGCGGATGCGAGGAATGAAGTGCAGGCATACGAGCATGAGTTCGGCAGCAATCGTACTTTGGAGCTCCCCTCGCTGAACGGTAGAGAGCGGGAGGCGCAACCCAATGCTCCTATCGATATAGAAGACTTTGAGATCGAGTCATGACCAGCTACGAACGTCTGAAAGAGAAGCAACGGGCGGCACTTATCGCCGTACTTACTTTGGGGTTAGTTAATGTCCCATTCTTTCAAGTGTGGAAAAATAGCCTCTTTGAGGGCACTTCCTTTGAAAAGAATAACAAGTTCTTTTTCGACCTCCTTTCGTTTACCGTGGTGACAATCCTCATCGCTATTCCTTCCTTCGTCTTTTATCTCATTATGCTTATAGTGGTTACTATACAGCTCGCAACTATCCCTAATGAGACGGATTTATACCGCTAGTCGGTGGTCTAACAACAATCTGCTTTTTCCCAATCGCATCGAAATAGAGGATGAGGTGGTGCGTTGTTACAAAGGCGCGATGATTGGATATGACTCCATCACACTACCGCGAGTTGCGATCGCAAGCGTTCAGATTCGCTCCAATATTATCTTTGCAGATATCATTATAGAGACCTTCGGGGGAAGGGTACTCCTCTCTAGCGGATTCTGGAAATCTGATGCCAAGGAGATATACGACATTCTAGAGATAGAGGGACAATCTTTATTTTTCTAGAATAGGAGGTTAGAAATAGGGCTATGCTTCGCGTAAAGTATAGTACGGCGTTCTTGTGTACGAATCGTACCATTCGGTCTTGATTTACTAAATTTGCTCAGGAGAATGCATAATAAATGAGTGTTTAAGAGCCGCACAAGTGCACGCTAGTGACAAAGAGGTGTCGTCTTAACTGTGCGGTTAACCTTCGCTTCTCCTACGCCATTGGGCGCGCCCTTATGTTGAACCACGGACGAATCACAATGCCAATCGCTCTAAAGAGGCGCTGCGCTTACCTCCTCTTCCTACTACTACCTTTTTTAGGCTATGCTCAAGAGGAGTTTCTGGTCATCTCCTACAACGTAGAAAACTTTCTCACCCCAACAATTTGGCAAGACTCTACACACGACACTGCACCCTTCGATTGGATCACGGTACGCGCTTTCAAAGAGAAGGCTTTAGCCATTTCGCAAGCCATACGCTTAATTGCCACTGGACACCGTTTGGGACTCATCGGGCTGTGTGAAATAGACTCGCGGCGTGTAATTAACCATCTTATTTACGAGACGCCACTAAAGCAGGGGAAATACTCCGTCCTTCATCGGGACTCGCCCGATCATCGCGGTATTGACGTTGCGTTACTCTATCAACGCGACCTACTGCGCCTCCGCAATGTACGGTGGTTGCCTGTGCGCCTCGAGGGCGATACGAGTGTCTATCCAACGCGTGAGCTCCTTTACGCCACATTCTTACTGCCCCATACCGACACCCTTCACGTGGTGCAGTGTCATCTCCCTTCACAGATGACAGCAAGGGAGAAGCCCTACGTCGTACGTGCGGCACTTTCCCAATTGCAGCGCCTGTTAGACTCTGTGCGGGGGCGATCGCCGCAAGCTAATATCCTCGTAATGGGCGATATGAATATGCCCGTAACCGACACCCTACTCCATACCATAGCCAGCCCCCGCATCGAGGAGGCTGTAACGCAAAATAAGCTCGTTAATTGGGCACTCTCTTGCCCAGACTCCTTAACCTATCCTACCTATCGTTATTGCGGCGATTGGAGCAAAATAGACGCCTTTCTCGTATCTCCATCGCTTCTCGATTCGCTGAGGTGGGATTGTCTACCTCACCGATTTGATTACTCCCCCCTCCTAGAGAAAGACCTCGAATACGGAGGCTACAAACCGCGCCGTACACGCAAGGGCATTGCCTTCCGAGAGGGCTATTCTGACCACTTACCGATTGGGGTTATCGTGCGCTTTAAGTAAGAGGGGGCATAAATCTCGTAGGTATTAGTGCGAAAAAACTTTTATATACAGCACGGAAATGAATTATTGTCGTAATTCTGCTACCTTTGTCTAGGTAACGAGAAAAGTAGTAAACTCATGAAGTTTAACCCCACAGCCCAAGCGCTCACCGATATCCTTTTTATCGACGTGGAGACTGTGTCGCAGTTTCCGAATCTGGAAGATGCACCAGAACCTTACCAGCATTTCTGGGAGCGAAAGGCGAAACGTTTCATGGACGAGGGGGAAACACCCGAGAGTATCTACAGCAAAAGTGCCATATTCTCGGAGTTTGGGCAGATACTGGCTATTTCTATGGGGTTCTTTCATAACCCTAAAGAGGGGGAGGAAACCCTCCGTATTACAACCCTCATCGGCGACGAGCGTGCCCTCTTGCGAGAGTTCTCGCGCCGCGTAGAGCGTTTTGCCGCCAAGCATGAAAATCTCAACTTCTGTGCCCATAATGGGAAGGAGTTTGATTTCCCCTACATCGCGCGCCGGTGTTTAATCCAAGGGTTGCCTATTCCTCGCTCGCTCTATGTGGCAGGGCGTAAGCCATGGGAAACACACTTCCTCGATACCTTTGAGCTGTGGAAGTTTGGAGATTACAAGCACTTTACCTCTATCTACCTCTTGGGCTACATCTTTGGCGTTTCTGAGCTCATGGAAGATATGGAAGGAAGCCAAATCCACGATGCCTATTACCGTGACGGCGACCTTGCCAAGATTGCGGAGTTTAGTCAACGTGAGCTTGCTACCTGTGCGCAACTCTATCGTCGCTTTATTGGGCTACCAGCCCTGCCGCGTGAGGCATTAAACTACAATGAGTTTACTAAATGTGAACCCAGAGACGACGAGGAAGAAGAAAGTATCGAAACTACAGAGCCGTTATCTGAAACCGTAGCCGTCGAGACAAATCCCTCTACTGTGCCGTCGGTAGAGATCTCTTCTGAAACGCCGCTTTTTATAGCAGTCTCCTCTCCAGAAGCTACGCCCTCTGGTGAGCCAGCTTCGCTTCAGCCTTCTGATACTCAAAATAGCGAAATAAAGCTAGAAATAGAGCATTCTACCACTGAGGTGGAATAATTTATCGCGCATTGCTTTCAAACGATTTTTAACTCCGTTCTGTCAATTGAACGGATAGGATGGGGCTGAGTTCTCTACACTCCTTGCTTTTATTAACAAAATGTATTATCTTCGTGCAAATCAATGTTATACTAGAATGGAAAACAATGAGCGTCAATTGCCTTTTGGAGTAAATGATTTTGAGGAGATCCGAAAGAGAGGACTCTCTTACGTTGACAAGACCGAATATCTTGCCAATTTACGCTGTTACGGTCCTTCTATTGTCACCCTGTGCCGACCACCGAGTTTTGGGAAGACGCTTTTTGCTACCACCCTCAAAGCTTATTACGAAGGGAAGAAGGAGCTTTTTAAGGGTCTCTACATTGAGAAGGTTGAGGAGGAGATCGCCGAGGCGCGAAACTACAAACCGTGGGGTGCGTATCCCGTGCTTTGGTTTGATCTTGGTGGGCGAACCTATACGAGCCAAGAGGATTTAGACGAGGAGTTGCGCAAGCAAGTAAGCGTGTGGGAAAAGAGGTACAACTTTGTCCCATATACCTCATCCACTTCGCCTTCTTCGCACTTGTCGCAACTGGTAGCTTACTTGCACAAAGAAATAGGAGAGCAGGCAGTGCTCTTGGTGGATAACTACGATACGCCGATCTTTCAAACGTATGACAATCCGGAGCTTAACCTAGATGTAAACAAGAGCTTGTGCGTTTTCTTCGAGGTGACTAAATGCAATAACGCAGACATCGAAGCGTGTATCCTGTTCGGGCGTTCACGAATCCGAGAACGTAGCGCTTTCAGTGGCTTTAACAACCACTCTGATATTTCGTTCCATTACCAACACACTAAGATTTGTGGCTTCACAGAACAAGACCTTATCGAGCACTTCAGCCCCGAGCTAGCAGCATTGGCTAAGAAGGAAAATCTCTCAGAACGAAAACTACTTGCCAAGCTTGAACAGCGCTACGGAGGCTTTAATTTCAATGGGGAAGATACGTTCTATAACCCTGGGCAGATCATTGAGGTACTAGCGACGCAGACCTTAATCGAGCCGTGGGTAGATCGCGACGTAATACGTTCCGTGGCGCAAAGAGTAAGAACAAAGGGATGGGTTGCTTCCGAAATTGAGAACCTGCAATGCGAAAGAACCTACCTGACAAACTCCGTCCCGGAGTATGCTGGCGTGCTGGATCGTCTCTTTCAAATAGGCGTCTTAACGGTCAAAAGTGAAGAAAAGAAGTTTCAAATTCTTCAATTAGGCATCTCCAACGAAGAGTATGCTTATGCATTCTTACACGAATTCTTCCTAGCCTATTGCCCGACGCTTCAAGAGAAACCCGAAACGATCGTAGAGCGTATCTTTAAGGCCTTGGCTGCGAAAGAGCTTGAGAATGCAATGGCGCAATTGCGAGAGTTTATGCCCCACATCGACTATAACGGAGCGCCTAAAGACGAGACCTATGCAAGCTACAAGAATTCCTTCTTCCAAGCGGGGCTTTATTTCATCTTCCGACGGATGAACGAGCATGTAAGTACCAAGGTGGAGTGTCATAAAGAGTGTGTCGATATTCTCGTAAAGACCTCCAAGCAGTACTATGCCTTTTCTTTCCTATGTACGAGCACGGCGGGGACGCCAGAGAGTGCTATTGAGGCATTGAAAGAGCGTGACTATGTTAAGACGCTCAATAAGTACAAAACCCCTTTACGTCTTGTCGGCGTAGACTTTGATGCACAGAACAAGAACATCGGTGCGTGGAAGGAAGAAGAGATGAAAAAAGACAAGGAGGAAGACAACAAAGAGGCTTAAAGGCTCTTCTGTTTTGGTTTATAACAAACACTCTGTTGGGGCGCACTCTCTGTATGGTGAGTGCGTCCTATTTTTCTGCCAATAGACGCCCTACATCGTTTCTAGCTTCACACCACACTTCTTTAGCAGCATCTTTACCCGTTTAGATAGGAAACGGGGAACGCCCGTGATGCGTGCCAAGTTAGGGATTTGGGTGAGCTCTGACGCCAGAGCGTCTTTTCCTGATTTAGGTTTCCTGATTTGTAGATCGAAGGTAAGGAAATAAACTGGGGATAGTTGACTATTGATGTCTATTTATTCCTGTTTTTCTTGATGAACAGGAACACCCCTCGCTGGAGAGACCGAAGGGCGTAGCCCTGAGGGAGCTCCAGCGGGGGGGGGGACGAAGTCTCACAATCACCGCTTTCCACGGCATGATTGCGCTTTATCGCACGGCGACGAAAACTTGTCCAAAGAAGATTGTACTCGCCTGTACAACAACTAGCCTCGGCAGGAGTCAGCATATTCAGACTCAAGTGAGGGCGTTCTGTATTAAAAACTCAATGGCGCGTTCTATGCTACGATACATGCTCTCAAAGCTATAAAAGCGCTCATTACATAAAAGCTCATTCTTAATCGTATTATTTTAGAGTCAACTTTTTTCTAGGATAAGACACTCGTTCGGAATGACTATATTTATGAAGTAAAAGCGTTAGCGTCTGGCGCTAATGTCGTACGAAAAGCACCATAAACGAAAACTACGAAAACAATGAACAAAGAGCACCTCAAAGAAGAATTGAAGAACGAGGCTAAGATTCAGGCTAAGAACATAGCAATTCAGGTTCTGACACGCCTTGTGAGCGTGGTAATCGCAATTCTCGTTAAATCTATTGCTGGCAAGCGGTAAGCGCATAACGCGTGCCCCCGCCAGCCGCTGAAGTCTCTCTATTTTTTCATTACCCGCAAGGTGCGTTCGTAGCCAGAAAGGCTGGCTAATCGTAGAAAGTAAAGTCCTGCGGGGAGCGTAGCTGTCTCAATCTGGAAAGAAGAAGCGGTAATTAAGCCAGAAAGACGCAGTTCGCCAGTTACGGTGTAAAACTGGTAAGAGCCCGTGGCAGGTGTCCATCCCTCTACATCAATGTGAGTAGAGAAGGGATTGGGGCTCACAACAAGCTCTGTCACCGATGCCTCTACAGGCGTAGGGGTCTCTTCGGGTGGCGGGAGTAGCCCCCCACCGTTGTTGCCTCCAGGCGTCGTTCCCCCGTTACCTCCTTGCGATGAAGTTCTTTCAAAGTCTGCCGAGACGGTGACATCATAGTCTGGCATCAGGAAATAGTCATCGCGGAAGTGCACGGCGATGGTGGGCGCATCGGTCTTGAAGTAATGCAACGTACACCCTTTGTACTGAAAGCCTTGGGCAGGCACAATCTTCACGTGCACCATGGTGTTAGGCTGTGCCTCATTGGCAGGGGAAAGGAGGATAGTACCGCCGCTCATCGCAGGGTCTATCGCAAGCTTCTGTTTCGGTTTCGGCGCTGTGAGCTTTTCAAAACGTGCCGTAAGAATGACATCAGCATCGGGCATTGTGAACTGTAAGAGCCCCTCGCGTTCGGCAACGGTGATGGGTGTTTTCTTCTCATCATCAGCCTTGTAAGCATAGAGACTCTTGGGGGCGAGACGGTAGCCGTCCTCGGGACGTACCTCCAACGTGACGCTACTTCCAGCAACCAAATCGGTGGCAGGGATAGCCTCTACCGTACCGTGCAGTATCCCCTCTTCGATGCGCGCCTTGTACCGTGGTTGCTCTTGCCCAGCTACTGCTACACGTGCCGCATTGAGAATCTCGCCAGCGGGAGTGGTCACTATCGCCACGACATAAAGCTTCGCATTCTGCAGGGCGTCTTGCAAGATAGGGCGCGTGGGGTAGTCAAGTTGGTACGACGTGCGCACCTTTCCCCCCTTTTTCAAGGGCGGCAACACCGCATCGCTCGTTGCACCACGATAGGACGAGGTGAGTACCACATCTTCAAAGATTTGCGGGTAGGGGTTCTGTGCCCGCGCGCCCCCCTTGTAGAACTGAGCCTCGGCAGGGTTATCGCCCGAATATTGCTCCTGAGAGAAGAAATTAGCTTGTCGCCACGCGTGGGTTGCCCCGACCAGATGGTCAGCCACTAAGACGAAAGCTATCGTATGCTGTCCCGCGACTTCGGCATCGACGGTTGCTTCTATCTCAACGTTGGCGCCGCTACGGCGGGCAGACAGGGTTATCTCTACAAGGGCTGGTTCTGCTAACGCCTGTTGCACTGCTGGCGCTGCAAGGAGGGGGGCAAGCGTCGCGCCACGTTGTACACGACAAGTAGGGGTGTCGTCAAAGGTGACAGCGCCGTACCCCTCGAAATACATCGGGTCGAGGGGGTTCGCGGTGTGAAGGGCAAGAGGAATAACCCGTTCGCCAAATTGGGCACGGAGCGCCGCCATCCCCACGTGTCCGAGCGGGCAGAGTCCACAGACCGAAGAGGTCCATTCCTCCACGAGCACATTTCGCGGAAAGGAACGTTGTTGGGCAAAAATGGGAAAACGGAGGAGGGAAAGGACAAGCAGCGTGAGGCTCAAGTAACGACCGAGTTTCATCGTTGGGTAATGTCTAATGTTTCTCAACTCTCTTATTTGAATTGATACAAAGATAGTGTACGGCGTAGAAACCTCCGTGCATAAAAATGCGAGTCTATTTGAAATGAGTATATTTGTCCAACAATCTTTGATAAGCGAACCCATGGAAACGATAAAGAAATATGTAGCCGAGAACGAACAGCGCTTCTTGGACGAACTCTTTGGCTTACTACGCATCCCCTCCATTAGTTCGGAGAGTGCGCACAAGCCCGATATGGTACGCGCTGCCGAGTATTGGCGCGACGCCATCTTGAAGGCAGGGGGCGACAAGGCGGAGGTGATGCCCTCAGATGGTAACCCGATTGTGTATGGAGAGAAGATCATCGATCCGTCGCTCCCCACGGTATTGGTTTATGGGCACTATGACGTGATGCCCGTTGACCCCATCGAAGAGTGGCACACGCAGCCCTTTGAGCCCGTTATCAAAGACGGGAAGATCTGGTGTCGCGGGGCAGATGATGACAAGGGGCAAGCCTTCATGCATGCCAAAGCCTTTGAGTTGATGGTGCGCACCAATACCCTCCCTTGCAACGTGAAGTTCATGATCGA
>CAJPTV010000078.1 GCA_905373665.1 Bacteroidia bacterium | reverse complement strand
CACGATGTCTGCCCCTGAGGTTACAGCCCACGTTGCCGTCTTGTTCGTGGCCGTCTGAGGCTTCACCGATACCGAGAGCTTTTCTGTCCCTCCTACAGTAAGGTTAACCACGGCAGGCGATACCGCAATAGACTCTACAGGCACGTCTTTGGTCGTCACGGTTATTGTGCACTCGGCGGTATGACCGCCGTCTTCGCTCGTCGCTTTTACTTTTGCCGTACCCACTACGTTCGTTGCCGTTATCTTACCGTTTTCGTCTACCGAAAGCGATGCTGCCCCCTCGGTCACTTCCCACGTTACCTTCTTGTTGGTGGCATTCTCGGGGTTGTACTTCACGACCAAGGTTGCCGACGTCCCGACCTTGAGTTTCAGAGCCGATTCTGTAAACGAGATACCCTGCAAAGGCACGTGAACTGACGAAGCTGACTCCTGCGTAAGCGTGAGCTTTAACTCCTTCTCCGTCTCAGTCTGCTTAAACGTCACCACCACCGTGCGCGGTGCATTGGCTTCGTTCTTTGTCACCGTGAAGGTTACTGTTCCATTCCCCGTGCCTGCCTTAGGCGAAGCGTTCAGCCACGTTACGCTACTATCATAGTCGAGAGTCCACGCCTTATCAGAAGTGACATCCACGTTGAGCGTAGCGCCTGCCGCTGCGATACTGCTCTCATTAAAGCTCAGCGCGAAGCTTGGGCTACTTCCTCCCGTGACATTTACCGAGCACGTTATCGTTTTGCCCCCGTCCTCTGTGGTTATGGTTATCGTGGCAGTACCTGCCCCTACCGCAGTGACTAGTCCTGTCTTGTCCACGGTTGCTACGCTTTCCTTATCGCTTTTGCAAGTATACGTCTTGTTGGTGGCGTTATCAGGTTCTACCGAGATGGTGAGCTGCTTGGTTTCGTTCACCTTCAAGTCTACTGTCGTAGGTGTTACTTTTACCCCTGTTACGGCAACAGGAGCTGCCCTTTCTATCTTCACCTCCTTTGCCCTATTCCCTTGGGCATCTACTATGGCTTTTTCCTCTGCCTTCCACTCTGCGCCTTCGGGGGCTACTATCTTACACCCCTCTAGGGTAAACGTCTTGAGATCACAAATAGCCGCCGCTGTCCCTTTAGCATTTACCGTCGCATTCTTGAGGGTGAGTGTCGCGTTAGAGCCGTTTTCTCCAGCAATTCCACACATCCCAGTCGCTTCGAGCGTAATGTTGGAAATAGTAAGGGGCGTGTTATTGATAATAACACCCACAGTCTTACTTACTGTGGTAAGAGAACCATTGCCTTCAATCTTCGTAGAGGTTAAACAGCTCAAGGCTGAGAATCTTTTCGTTTCTAAACGATTAGTGCCCGATACTACAATTGTTAGCCCCTCTATGCCTTTATTCTGAATTGCATTTTGGCTCTCACCAACTGACACAGTAACATTCTTCATCGTCAGCGTATTCTTGGCTGGGTCGTATTTAAACTCGCCGCCTGGGGCTACCGTAACGCCTGTAATATCCTTTAGATTATTACAATTGGCATCGGTGACTTGCCTGCCAGCTATATAGAGTTCATATTTTTCCGCCATTGCGGGCAAAGACGAAAACATAAGCAGCACCATAAGTACTACCGATAACAGCCCATAGCCTGTGTAGAATTTCTGTTTATTCATGACGCTAGATCTCCATTACTTTAGGTTTATACATAAATCTCAATTTCAGTGCACAAAGAAACGAAAATGCAACAAGATAAACAACATAATTGCAGAAAATACCTAGGCGCTAAGGGCGCGCGGCCCAGTGGGCGCAATGTGCGGTAAAATGCAAATCACCACAGCGCGGCGTTGCCGCGAATTGCGGGCGAAAGCACGCTACACCCCTACAGGGGACTGGGAAAGTATATTTTGACACCCTCTTGAAGGTTTTGAAGCGCCTACTCTTGATTCTTTTGACTTAGCCCACAAAGAGAAAACGCCCTCAAAAGGGGCGTTTTCTCTTTACATGAAACAAATACTAGTACTTAATCACCTTTACTACCTTCTTCGCGCCATTTTGCCCCGTTAGACGCACGAAATAGAGCCCTGCGGGAAGCGCCTTTGTATCGACTATCGTCTCCGTCCCGTCTAACGCGCCAGCACGTACCCCGTGAGGGTGACTAACTCATAACGAAGGGTAATCCCCTCGGGGTTCACTATCAAGCCAATGGCTTTAGAAGCGATACAAAAAGTAGAGGAAAAGTACTATGGAAAATAAAGAGAGTGTGGCAAAGAACCAAAAGCGGAGGTCTCGGTAAAAACTCTTTTTCGGTGGAAGTGCGATAAAGTAGACGGCCGAGAGAAAGAGCAGGAGAAGAACTCCAATCCCTCCAATCAAAGAGAACATCTCGCCCAACGCAATCTCCTTTCGACTAGCATTTAAGGTGTTTACTGTGGTTAAAAGAAAGATAAGAACGGCTATCCCCCCTCCGCCCAAAGAGATCATTTTCCCTTTTAACGCTATTGCCGCTTCTTGTGCCTTAGTAATTACCTTCAGCGTATTGTATCGTTCGCGAAGCGACAAGAGCTTGATACGAAACTCCTCTAAATCCTGTTTTAGTTTTTGCTGATCGTGTGGTCGCACAAAGCCAGAAGCAATAAACAAAACATGTTCCTCATTTGCTACCGCTATCGGTAGCAGACACTCCTGAAACGGGAGTTGAATGGGCAGGAAAGAGTGTTCGTTGCACCAACGTAAGCACCTCTCAAACTTTTCTAAGCATTCATTCGCGAACTTCATCGCTTCAAAAGCCTCAATACTATCGAGTCTCTGTTCTATATGAGGAATGAAATATTCAAGGAATTTTTTGTACGGAAAATAGTTCCAAATCTCCGTTTCACGCTGCAGCGCCTCTATTTTTTCCAACTCTGGCTTAAGAGCGTGCAATACCTTTCCCAGTGATAGCTTCTGCTCTTTAATAATCGATTTGACGTCGTATGAAAAACGACAATTGTATAGAAAGTTACGCACAGTCTTCCGTGCATAGTCATCAAAATCCGACTCTTGTTCGGTATGAGCATTGACATAGCCGTCAATCAGCTTCGTTAATTTTTTCCGATCAATACGACGAGTGCTATAATACTTCACTAACACCGAGAGCTTAGCTACAGTATCAAGCTTCTCGACCTCTCGTTTTTTGTTCTTATCTAAATCATCTTCTAGGTATACGACACGGAAGAAACTTGCATAATCAGCCAGAAGTCCGACTCCGAAATCATTAACATCAATCGAATTCCTCTCAAAATTAAAAGAGTAATTCAGAGGTCGTCCTTTTAAAGCTAAGTACTTATATATGACGAATTCATATTTCAATTTTAACAGTTCTGCAACCTCAGGAGGAATGTATTTCTCCTCAATGGTCTTTTTTAGACGCTCGTATAAAACGATTAACTTGTTAATTTCCTCACTCTCGGTAAGAAGCGTAAGTATGTGATCTTGTATACAAATAGGGATCACCACCTCAGAGAAAAAAGAGAACAAGTCCCATTCGCTCTCGATTTTATTCAGCCATACAACATTCAACTCACTAGGTTGACTGTTACGAATCTTTCCCTCCACAATAGTCAAAAGTCTCTGTACTCCAATCAAAGTATTGAAGAATCCTTTACGAGAGACTGTAAGTTCACGAGATAACTGTTCTAACTTGAAACCCAAAGCCCCCTTATAGGGCAAGGTATCTTGACGTGTAGAATTTCTAAACTTCACAAAATCGTAAAGCCATTGCTTTAGATCTTGTACATATTCTCCACGCAAAAGGAACAGTGAAAGAGATTCAAACGTGCTAAGTTTAAACGTCTCAATCTCCTTAAACCTCTCTTTTATCCCCTCTTCTGTAAGAGGAAGTTTCTGTAAATATACTGTTTGGTAAGATGAAAGCAAATCTTCTATATTCATTAGCCTATAATTTTATTGCTACTCAAAAAACATCTCGTCTTCTCTAATATCTTGCGTAGTCATAGACTCACAGTTCAATCCATTAAGTCGGGCAATTGATATAGCTACCCTCCACGACAACCATCGATGGCTCAAAACAATCAACTTTGATGAAGTGTAGCGAACTAATTTCGGATTTTTCCCCCTCAAAGCTTTTATAGCCTCATCAACTTGCTCTTGTGAGCCCATCTCTGGTTTCCCCTTTATTTCAAGTTCCGGTATCGGGAAAACAGGAAATGAATAACTCAACATTGCATCTTCCACCATCGCCGTATAAATCTCCCCCTCCACTGGTCCATATTGCATAGCATAGAAATCATTAAAGATATCTAAGAGGTCCTCGCCTTTCTCATTCTTGACTGCAGCGACGAAAAAGAGAAGCTTCATCACCACGATGCGCGAGAAGTGCTTTTCAAAACTCTCGTCATTCTCGTCCTTAACCTCCTTATACCACTCAATAAGCTTGGAGACTATATATTCGAAGTACTGAATCTTCCGTTCCAGCCTCTTCTGTTCCTGCGTAAGCTCCATTACACACCTCTTTTCCTATATTTTCACACGAGAACGTGCACGTACAAAGATTGTTACCCAAAATACCAACAAGCAATCTTCTTACGTAAATATACACTTTTTCCCCCTCTTCAAAAAGAGTCGCAAGAGACTTACGCCCCTTGCGACTCATAGCTTTATTCTAATAAATAGCTAGCCTCTACCACGCATAGAGCGGACGACCTGCCATCAGCGCATTCACCTCACTGCGTACGTTGAGGATCTCGGCTTCGTTCTCAATGTTCGAGAGGACACGATCGATGAGGTCTACCACACGTACAATTTCGTCCTCCTTCAAACCACGCGTCGTAATCGCGGGCGTACCTACGCGAATCCCCGAGGTCTGGAACGGACTCCGACTGTCAAAGGGCACCATGTTCTTGTTGATGGTGATGTCTGCCAAAACGAGCGTGTTCTCTGCCTTCTTGCCCGTGAGCTCGGGGAACTTCGTACGAAGGTCAATCAACATACAGTGGTTGTCCGTACCGCCCGATACGATCTTATACCCCTTTTCTACAAAACGCTTTGCCATCGCCTGCGCGTTCGCACGCACCTGCTCTTGGTAAGTCTTAAACTCAGGACTCAACGCTTCGCCAAAAGCTACCGCCTTACCTGCAATCACGTGCTCAAGCGGCCCACCTTGGATGCCAGGGAAGACAGCGCTATTCACAATCGCCGACATCTTCTTGATAACACCCTTCGGGGTCAACTCGCCCCACGGATTATCAAAGTCCTTACCGATCAAGATCATCCCTCCACGCGGACCGCGCAACGTCTTGTGCGTCGTGGTCGTTACGATATGCGCATATTTGGTCGGGTTCTCAAGCAGCCCCGCTGCGATCATCCCCGCTGGGTGTGCCATGTCAATCATGAGCAAAGCACCCACCTTGTCAGCAATCTCGCGCATACGCTTGTAGTCCCACTCGCGGCTATAAGCAGATGCCCCACCGACAATGAGCTTTGGCTTGTGCTTCTTCGCCTGCTCTTCCATCTCGTCATAATCCACACAGCCCGTGTCTTCGCGCACACGGTACGAGGTGGCGTTAAACCACTTACCCGAAACGTTGACTGGCGAACCGTGCGAAAGGTGTCCACCGTGCGAGAGATCCAACCCTAGGAAGGTATCACCAGGCTTAAGGATGGCCATAAACGCCGCCATATTCGCCTGTGCCCCCGAGTGAGGCTGCACATTGGCAAACTCGCAATCATAGAGCTGACAAGCACGGTCGATAGCCAACTGCTCGACCTTATCCACCACTTGACATCCCCCGTAGTAGCGCGCCCCCGGATACCCCTCGGCATACTTGTTGGTCAAGACAGAACCCATAGCGGCAAGCACCTGCTCGCTGACGAAGTTCTCGGAAGCGATGAGCTCAATCCCATGTGACTGACGGGCTTGCTCTTCCTGAATAAGAGAAAAGATCTCGGTATCTCGTTTCATAGTCGTAACAATTTTAATCCGCACCGTAAAGGTACTAATATGCGCGGGATTTATTGCCTTCCATATAGTTGATATAGGCTTGGTTCGCCACACGTGCCCCACCCGGGGTCGGATAATCGCCCGTAAAATACCAGTCGCCCGTATCGTTAGGGCACGCCAAATGGAGATTTTCCACCGACTGGAACTCAATGTGCACCTCTGCCCGCATGTCGGGGTGGCGAAGCATTTTACTCATCTGGAGCGAAAGCTCCTCGGCGGAGAAGGGGGCATAAATGCGCTGTACACAGTTCTCAACCTGTCGTTCTTCAGAAGCATTCGCCGCTTTTGCCGCCTCATAGACCTCGGCAATCAGTGCCTCACGTCCTCGCTCTTTGAGCAGCTCGATGGCCGCACGAAAGGCGATGAAGTCCTCGAGGCGCGCCATGTCGATCCCGTAACAGTCGGGGTAACGCACCTGCGGCGAGCTCGAGACCACCACGATCCGACGCGGCCCAAGGCGGTCGAGGATGCGAAGGATACTGTCGCGCAAGGTCGTTCCGCGCACGATAGAATCATCGATCACCACGAGCGTATCGACCCCTTCTTGGAGCGTCCCATACGTCACATCGTAGACGTGCGGGACAAGATCCGCACGCGCAGACTCTTGGGCAATGAAGGTACGCAACTTAATATCCTTGACTGCGATCTTCTCAATCCGAATGCGGTGGCGCATAATCTCGCGGATGCTCACCTCGTCGTGTCCTCCTTGTACGAGCTGTGCGATACGCCGCTCGTCGAGGGTACGCTCGAGCCCCTTAACCATGCCATAGTAGGCCGTTTCGGCGGTATTGGGGATGAAGGAAAAGACCGTGTGGTCAAAATCGCCATCGATGGCACGCTCGATCTGCGGGGCGAGGAGCTCGCCCAACTTCAAGCGCTCGCGGTAAATATCCTTGTCCGTTCCGCGCGAGAAGTAAATTCGCTCAAAGCTACAGGAATGGCGCTCCTGTGGCTCACGCACTTGGATGTGTTGCAGCGTCCCCCCCTTACGGATGATGAGGGCAAAGCCTGGCTTTATCTCGTGCACGTCGGCGGCACGCACATTCATAACCGTCTGAATCACGGGACGTTCGCTCGCCACGACCGTCACCTCGTCGTTGTCCATGTAGAAGGCGGGACGTATCCCCCACGGGTCGCGACATACGAAGGCGTCGCCGTGACCAATGAGCCCCCCCATGGTATACCCGCCGTCGAAATCTTTCGTAGACTCGGCGATAATTTGCGGGATGTCGAGGTGCTGTGCGATGAGCTCGCTAATCTCAATATTCGGATGCCCAGCGTCCTTATATTTGCGAAAGAGCTGCTGGTTAAACTCGTCGAGGAAGTGCCCGAACTTTTCCAACACGGTGACCGTGTCTGAGAGGTCTTGGGGGTGCTGTCCGAGCGATATGAGGAGGTTAAAAAGCTCCTTCGTGTTGGTCAGGTTGAAGTTACCCGCCATGACGAGGGTACGCGACTTCCAGTTGTTAGCACGAATTTGCGGGTGCACGTAGTTGATGCTTCCGCCGCCGTAGGTGCCGTAGCGTAAGTGTCCGAGGAAGAGTTCGCCTGCAAAAGGGAGGTTGCTTTTTGCCCATGCAGGGTCGTTCATCTGCTCGCTCGAAAGCCCACGCATCGGTTCGTAGACTTCGGCAAAGACCCCCTTGATGGGCGCAGCGGTGTTGTTACGTGCGCGGTCGATGTAGCGAAAGCCGGGGGGCATATCAAACTTTACGGTAGCAATCCCCGCCCCATCCTGCCCGCGGTTATGCTGCTTCTCCATAAGGAGATACATTTTTTGCAACCCGTAGCACCACGACCCATATTTCTGTTGGTAGTACTGGAGGGGCTGCTTCAGACGCAACAACGCTATACCACACTCGTGCTGGATAGAATCACTCATTCATCTAAGTTTATCAAAGTCGGAATATGGGCATCAATCTCCGCATTCACGCGCTCGGCTATTTTAGCTGGCGTCAATCCGTAGTAATCGTACAGCTGTTCTGGTGTGCCCGACATGCCAAACGCGCCACGCACACCGAGGCGGATAAGACGCTGCGCAGGTCGCAATGGGGTCTCGCCAAGGAGCTCGGCAATATAGCCCCCGAGCCCCCCCTGTATCTGGTGCTCCTCTATGGTAACAAGGAGGGCAGCCTCTTGGGCAAGGTCTCGAATGAGGGGATCAGCCAATCCATCGCCGAGGGTCTTTACCGCCACCACGGTCGGGTAAATCCCGCTGGCATGAAGCTGCTCAGCGGCACGCATCGCATTCCAAACCATCGCGCCGTGCGCAAAGAGTACGCAACCGCTCGTCCCCTGATAAACGACCTCTGCCCCTGGGCGAAACTCCTGCTGGGGCGCGGTAAAGTTCGGGACGTCGTTCCGTCCAAAACGGATGTAAACGGGCGTGTCGAGCCGCCGAAGGTAAAAATGCACAGCCGCCTCCGTCTGGTTCGCATCTGCGGGTAAAACGACCTGCATAGCGAGGAGGGTGCGCATCACCGCTATGTCTTCGAGGGCTTGGTGTGAACCACCGTCTGGGCCGACGGAGAGCCCCGCATGTGCCCCCGCAATGAGCACGGGCACGTGATTATAGCAAATACTCATGCGGATCTGGTCGAGTGCCCGTGTTGTGGCAAAAGCGGCGTAGGTCGCAAAAATCGGCTTATCGCCACAAAGGGCAAGCCCTGCCGCAATACTTGCCGCATTCTGTTCGGCAATCCCCACCGAGACGTACTGGGTAGGGAACTCCGCCGCGAAATCGTGTAAGAAGAGCGAGCGGGTAACGTCACACCCCAACAAGACGACGTGTGCATCCTCTGCCGCGGCGCGTTTTACGCCACGCGCAAAGCCCTCTCGCATCGAACTAAGTGTGAACTGGCTCATATCGCAGTGAGTATTACACGTTCTGCCACCTCAGGGGGGATGGGTAACTGGGGCGTCACGCCTTGGCAGGAACTATCCAAGGCTTCTAGAAAACGCCCCTTTTCCTCCTTGGAGGGGGCTTTTCCGTGCCAAAGACTCTGGTTTTCAATCTCGGGGATGCCGTGCCCCATCGTCGTGTGTGCCAAGAGCACTTTCGGCTTAGCAGGGTCAGCGAAGCTGCGCAGCGCTTGGTCTATCGCCGTGCAGTTATGTCCGTCGACCTCGGCCACTTCCCAACCAAAAGCGCGCCACTTGGCAGGGAGGTCGCCCAGCCCCATCACCTCGGCATTGCTCCCGTCGAGCTGCAGTTTGTTCCAATCCACCACGGCCACGAGATTGTGCAACCTGTGGTGTGCGGCGAACATGGCTGCTTCCCAGATTTGCCCTTCCTGCAGCTCACCGTCACCCAGAAGTACATAAAACGTGGGGGCATCCTTCTGCTGCCGACGCGCTAACGCCAGAGCCGCCCCTGCTGCGATGGAAAGCCCCTGTCCGAGCGAACCGCTGCCCGAAAAGAGCCCCTGTATGGAAAAAACGTCCTCGTTGTGCGACAACGCAGGATGCCCCTGAAGGGCGCTACGGAAGCTGCGCAACGAAAGAAGCTCTGTGAGAAAGCCCGTCCCCATGCGCGCCATAACGGCGTAGAGGAGGGGGGCTAAGTGCCCTGGGGAAAGGATGAATAAATAGCGCTCCTCGCGCTGCTGCACCCAGCCACGCCCGAAGAGGGTGGCAAGGAGGTCGGCACTGCTCAGACATCCGCCTAAGTGCCCCGAGCCCGCTTGGGCAGTCATCTTGACCACGTCGCGCCGCAACTCCCACGCCAATGCTTCGATGTACTTTTGCGGCATGGTTAGCGTGTTGGGGGGAAGTTAATCCGTTCGGTTACGACGAAGCTGCGCGGGAAGAGCCCTAAGAGCTTCTGTCGCAGAACGTAAGCCTCGAAGCGGGTACGGCAGTCGCCCACCGAGACTTTGTAGTAGGGCGAATCAAACGTCATGTAGGCATGCAAGCCCTCGAACTGTGTGAGTGCTTTATCCATGGCAACTTGGCTTTGCAAGCGCGCGTCGCGCCCGAGGTCGCGGTAGATACGGACACGGAAGCCGTCCATCCCCGGGTGTTGCGCATTCTTAGCGCGGTAGTTCGAGAGCGCCTCTGCCAACTTGCGTGGTTGGCGTATTTCGGCCTTTCCAGCCCCCTCAACGGGTGCACGCAGGAGGGTATAGATATCCCCCTCAGGGGTTTGAGCCCGTAGGGAGCTCCCAGCCCAAAAGGGCAGGAAGAGAAGTATGAGGAGTAGCACACGCATCCGTAAGCCAATTATACTGTGCCACAAAGATAGAAAAAGTCGCGCTCTTAGTGCGGCTAAGGAGTCCTCACGCTGGATGAGCGGGCGCTAAGGGCGCGCGGCCCGTGGTCATAGAGGGTGTGTATCCCTCTTCTGTAGGGGTGTAGCGTGCTTTCGCCTGCAATTCGCGGCATATGCCGCGCTGTGGTGATTTGCATTTTACCGCACATTGCGCCCACTGGGCGGCGCGCCCTTAGCGCCGCAGCATGCTACGCCCTGCGCCGTAAGGCGCATAATGAATCGATGCGAAAAGTGGTGTTGTGTTTTGAAACACCCGCATCTGTTTAGCGCAATGTGCGGTAAAACGCAAATCCCCAAGGCGGGAAGCACCATGTGAAGGTATGTCAAAATACGATTCTCCCTCTTCTGTAGGGGTGTAGAGTGCTTTCGACCGAAACTCGGCACAACGTGCCGCCTTGGTCATTATCTCTACGCCTCTCCTCCACCACGGGCCGTCCGCCCTTAGGACCGCCGTAAGGCGCATAATGAATCGATGCGAAAAGTGGTGTTGT
>CAJPTV010000077.1 GCA_905373665.1 Bacteroidia bacterium | reverse complement strand
TTTTCCTATCTTTGATCACAAATCAGTCAACCTAGATCAGGAAAAGACAACAGAACCCCACCATTCGGTTGAAAAGGGATAATCGGGAAGGCTGCGAGGCGTTGCGCTACGGCAGCTTTGGTGGCAAAGTAAAAGGGGACGTCGCAAAAAGCGACGCCCCCTAATGTGAAACCTAAAGTAGTAGAAATGAGAAGACTACTTTTTCACAAGCCGGTAAGTCTTGACAAGACCCGTAGCGGTAGAGAGACGCAAGAGATAGATGCCGGAGTGGAGCTCCGAAGTCTCTATTTGCGCTTCATTCGACTCAATATCGCCCTTGCGAAGGACGCTGCCAGTCACGTTGATCAGCTCGTAGTGCACGTCGCGCGCATCGCCGCTTAGCACGATACGGATCTGAGTATCAAAGGGATTGGGCATGATGTGTACGTTCGCAAAGAAGAGATCCTGTACATCCGTACGTTTTGCCTTCACGGTAACCGTGCATTCTCCCTTTACGTTGGGCACGTCGGTGGTCACGTCGATGGTCACCGTACCCGCCTTTATACCCTTTACGTTCCCATTGGCGTCTACTGTAGCGATCTTTTCGTCGCGAGACTTGAAGGTTACGGTCGCAGTAGCACCTTCGGGTTCGAGCTTGTACTTGATCTTGAGCGATTTGCCCACCTCAACCGTCAGCGGCTCGATCTTGATACCCGTAGCAGGAACTGTAGTGTTTGCAGTTACGGTTACCTGACATTCGCCCTTTACGGTAGCGATATCGCTCGTTACTTCGATAACCGCAGTACCTTCCTTCACACCCGTCACCTTACCCTCGGCGTCTACCGTAGCGATCTCTGTGTTCTTCGAGGTGAACGTCAGTTTCGCAGTAGAACCTTCGGGAGTGAACTTGTAGGTAATCGGCAACGTTTCGTCCACCTTTACCGTCAATGGAGTAATCTCGATACCCGTAGCAGGAACTGTAGTGTTTGCAGTTACGGTTACCTGACATTCGCCCTTTACGGTAGCGATGTCGCTCGTTACTTCGATAACCGCAGTACCTTCCTTCACACCCGTGACCTTACCTTCGGCGTCTACCGTAGCGATCTCTGTGTTCTTCGAGGTGAAGGTCAGATTAGCAGTAGAACCTTCGGGGGTGAACTTGTAGGTAATCGGCAACGTTTCGCCCACCTTTACCTTCAATGGAGTAATCTCGATACTCGTAGCAGGAAGTGCAGGCTTTGCGTTTACTGTTACCTGACATTCGCCCTTTACGCTTGGGTCGTCGGTCGTTACGTCGATAACCACGTGACCTTCCTTCACACCCGTAACGTTACCTTCGGTATCTACTGTAGCAGTAGCAACGTCGCGAGAGGTGAAGGTTACATTAGCAATCGAACCCGCGGGTAAGAACGCATACTGGATCTTGTTCGTTTTGCCAACCGTAACAGTCAACGGAGATACTACGATACTCGTTGCTGGCGGCAAAGGCTTCTCAGTTACCGTTACCTTACATTCGCCCTTTACGTTAGGTACGTCGGTGGTGACGTCGATGATCACTTTACCTGCAGCCACACCCACAACATTACCGTTAACGTCTACGAGCGCAACATTCGTGTCACGAGAGGTGAAGGTCACCTTGGAGGTTGCATCTGTGGGCTTAAGTTCATACTTAATCTTGAGCGATTGACCTACCGCTACAATCAACGGCGATACAGTGATACCCGTTGCAGGTATTTGCTGACACTGCGTTTCCGTGCCTGTGGTCTCGATGGCGGTCGTCTTGTCTAGATACACGACCTTCCAGCCCTTCCCCGTAGCTATCGCACCCGAGGATGCCAACATCGCAGCGTAGTTTGCATCAGCACCGCTCGTGATCTTCTCTTTGGCAGGGACAATCACGCCGTCGGTGGTGTTAGGCAATGCACAGTAGATCTTGTTGTAAACCTCGGTTAAGAAGGTATTACCGTAGCAGATCACTTCCTTCAAGTCGGTCTTGTTGTTGAGATTGAGGGTGGAGATTCTCAATTCTTCACAAGAGAGCTTTTGCAGATTTGCGTTCTTCGTGAGGTCGAGTTCTGAGATTTGGTTCTTCCCGCATTCCAGTTCGACGAGCTCGGTGAGCGGCACGAGGTTCAGTTGCAAGAGTTGGTTGTTTGCACAGTTCAACTTCTTGAGCGTGGTGAGCGCCGAAAGATCCAAGGCTGTGAGCGCGTTACCACTGACATTGAGCTCGGTGAGCTTCGCATCGTTGGTAAATGCGATAGCGGAGATGTTGTTGCCCGCATCTTTTGCTTCGAGCTTGGTGAGCGCTCCGTAAATCTTTACCGTAGTAGCTTCGCACTTCACGGGGATGGCGTAGTAGGCATCGGTGAGCGAGTACTGGTAAGCCTTGTTCGAAGCCTTGGTCTGTAGATAGACGTTGCCTTCGCCCGCCAATTGTAGCTGTAGTTGCGCATTGGGCACGACCGTGAGGGTCGCGATCAACTTAGCCGTTGCGGGGACTTGATCTATCTCGTTCATCACATTGACTTCGCACTCTTCAAAGAGGTCGGGTTTCCCGACTGCGGTAGCTACCACAGTAGCCTTCCCTTGCTTGAGCGGAGTAATGTTGCCTTGTACATCGATACGTACTACTTGGGCACTTTCTTCGTCTTTGAGCGACCAGTAGATTGCGCGGTTGGTTGCCTCAGCGGGCGATACTTCAGCCGTGAGCTGTACGGGCTTACCGACAGTTGCCGAGAGGGTCTTGGGCAAGTTAAGCGAAGTCGGTTCGGTGAACTCGCTCGCAGCGACCACTTTGACAGTAAAGGTCTTCGATATCGAGGGAAAGGCCTCGGGCTTAATCGTAACCGTAGTTTGTTTCCCCTCTTTAACCCCCTGTACCTCAACCTTAATGGGCTGACGGACAAAGCCGTTTTCGTCAAGCTCCGTCTGACAGGTAACCGAAACAAAGGGATCTGTCGGTTCGACATTAACCTTCCCCGTGAGGACAGCAATGGGGGGATCTAGGGTCACACCGAGGGGGTATTTCTTCCCGTCCTTCTTTACCACCAGCTGGTCTTGTGTGAGTAGCAAGCCCGTTACCGTTGGGTTATCGATTTTTACGATTTGCTCCTCTGTCTTTGGATAATCAGGGCTGTTGGTTCGTACTGTTACCTTGAGCCCCGTGGAGGTTGCTTTAGCCACCAGTAGCCCCGTCTTTGAGTCGATTGTCGCCGCAGAGCCGTCTACCGACCATGTAATGTCGCGATAGGTAGCCTCCGTGGGCTCAACTTTTGCCGTAAACTGTACTTGGTCGCCGATTGTGAAGGGCGAGGGCTTTGAGGTGGTAATCGTAATCTTTTCCACCTTCTTTTCCACCACCGTCACTGTAACTGTGGCTTTTACACCGCTGCCATCTTGTGCAACGCACTCGAGGGTAGCCGTACCTACTTCAATCCCCTCAATGAGACCACCATCATACAACGTCACCTTGTCTTTACCTGACTTAACATCCCATTTTACCGTCTTATCGTCGGCTGTTGCAGGTTCGATCGTCGGCTTTAAGGTTAGCGTTTCGTGGTGCTCGAGCGTTACGGGCGCAATGGTGATGCTCGTTACCTTTTGTGGTACGCAGGCGTGACCCGGGTCTTCGTTCCCTAGAGAGGCACCTGTGCCGTCCATTAGCAAGATGTCCCAATACTTTGTCGTTGCACGCGAGGTGTAGCAGTTGTTCGGCACGAGTTTCGCATTAGCCTCGGCTGCGTCTTTTACTGCGTAGAGCTTTCCTTTCTCGCCCGAAGTACGTTCGGGGAGGGTACAGAAGAGGTCGTTGAACGCATCGATGGTTAGAGCCGAGCCACCACATTTCAGTTCCTTGAGTGGCGCAGCGCCAGTACCTACCTTCTTCAAGGCAACGAGGTTCTTCAACTGTGCATTGTTCGAGCAATCTACCTTTTCAAGTAGAGGGTTGTTTACGAGACTCAACTCCTTGAGTTCGTTGTCGGCACAATTGAGCTCCTTGAGTGCGGGGAAGTGCGCGAGATCCAACGCTTTTACATGCGACCCATTTATGATGAGTTTTGCTAGGTTAGGCATGTTGGAGAGGTCTACTTCCTTCATCTCGCTACAATTCGCAGCGTTGAGCTCGGTGAGCGCATCGTGCTTCTTGATAGTAATGCCTTGTACGACAGCCTGATTGCTGATATCCAACAAGGAGATCTTACCATGGAGCGTGTATCGTTGTGCTACCAGCGCGTCATACGTTTCGGTGATTTCCTGCCCAGGGGTTACCTCCTTATACTTGTAGATACCTTCGGTTTCTTCTATCCAGACTTCCTTGGCAGTCGCCTTGAATTTGACAGTAAGCTTCCCTTTTACAACCAGTTGAATCGCAGGTACATTGTTCGGCACAAGGTCAGCGCAGGTCTTGGTGCTCCCTGTAAATTCGGTACCGTCGGAAGCAAGTACCGTCCAGCCATTCTCTTTTGCAATGTTCGTACCGCTCTTCTGAGCCTCTTGGAGGCTTGTTTGGTTCGTTTTGTCTGCGACATAGAGCTTACCGCTGGTAACCTTATGCAGGTGGCAGTAGAGTTTGGAGAGATTGTTCGCATCGAGCCCCGTACCATAGAGCCTAAAGTCAGTAAGCGCCTTACAGCCATCCAAGAACCACGCGGTTTCTCCCGCCTGCTTCAGTTCTTTGAAGGCGGTACAGCCACTTATGTCGAGCTTTTGGAGCTTCGTACAACCGCGCAAGTTGAGTATCGCGAGGTTCGCATTCTTTCCGATCTCCAAGTTTTTTAGCTCAGTAGCATTCTGGAGATCTAGGTTTGTCAGACCATTCCCGCTAAGCTTTAACTCGTGATACTTCGTTTTGTCGGTGGCGAGAGTAAGGGTTGTGAGCGCATTATCCCTAGCGTCAACAGAGTACAAGCCTGTCGCCATACTTACATCCAAACTGGTAAGTCTATTACCATAAACCCAAAACGAGAGGGTCGAAGGACTTAGTTTGATTGTCGAGAGCTGATTCTCGTATACCCAAGTGTACTTCATCGCAGTGTGCTTGGATAAGTCTAAGCTCGCAAGTTTCGTTCCTCTAATGTCTAAGGTCTCCAGTTTGGTGTTCTTCGATAGGTCAATGGTCCTTAGATCCTTTGCCCCTTGCAGCTCGAGTTTCGTTAGCTCTGTTAGCTTTGTAATGTCAAGCGAGAGTAACTGCGTAGCATTCTGCAGAATGAGCTCTTTTAAGTCTGGCAGGCGCGTTAATTCTATGTTTTTTACCGTGCCCGCTTGTTCAATCTTTAGCGACTTGAGCGCACCGGGTTGCGTAAAGAGGTAGACATGGTCATGGTCTTTCAAATCAATTGAAGAGTTCCCTGCACCGTAATAGCCGTTGTAGTAGAATTTGTTCTTATCGCTCGTGGCAGATAGCCAAACCATTGTAGGCTTCACGGTCGTAAAGAAGAGCTCAGTGCGCCCCGTTAACTCAAAATGCACTTCGTCGGGGGTGGCGGGCGGTACTACCTCGTCACAAGACACCTTAGAGGTGCACTGATCCGTCACATCCTTACCACCATTTGTGCTATAAATCATCCAGTTTTTGTCTTTCGCGACACGACCATTGACAAGAGGCAATTCAGAGGAACCGAAATTATATTTGAAGCTCCCCTTAGCTAGATTTAGGCGATTCGGAAGCTGGCAGATCAGCTCTGTGAGAAGGCGAGCTGGATAACCACCTGGCATATACACCTCTTCAAGCTTTGTTAGCCCCACGAAACTCGTTTTCTTTACCTCTGTAGTAGGGAAAATCAGTTTCTTTAGTTCCTTCGCCTGCAAGACATTAAGATCTTTCAAGTCCCGAATACTCTCGAGGTTTAGGCTCTCTAAAGCCGAGCCCGCAGGGACGGTAAACGAGGTGAGTCCTGTTGAGTTATAGAGATCTAGTTTTTTCAAACTCTTGCTCACGTTGAGCTGTGCTGGTAATTTCACGCCCCGCGCTTCACAAACCTCTAGCTTAGGCGCTGTCGAGCCCTGAAGTACCCCCTTCAAGAAGTCGGTAGTAAACCCTGTGTTGTAGTTACACTGCAAAGAAGTCAGGGCGCTTAGAGTGCCTTCTACCTTCGTTAGCTTGGTACAATTGCTAATGTTTAAGGTCTTCGTAGCGGAACTCGAAAGGTCGAGTTTTGTCAAACTCGCACTGCGCGCCTCGACAGTCTCTAACTTGTCACAATGCTTCGCCTCGAGGGATGTTAATTGGTTGCACGCGCTAGCGTCTATTTTGGTTAGCTTGGCACACTGGTTGGCTGTCAGAGTCTGTAGGGAGGATTTCCCTGTTATCTGCGTTAGACCCGAATTGTTGGCGTTCAGTGACTGCAAGGATAAGGTGTTGAACCCATCTATCGTCGATAACCTAGAACAACTGCTAATGTCCAAGGAAGTAACCTTACTACAGTTGGTAAGGTCGAGTGTCGTTAGGTCTGAGCTGTGTACTTCGACTGCCGTCAACTTAGAACCCCGAGCCTCGTAGGTTGTTAACTTGCTGCACCGCTTAGTGTCTATTGAGGTTAGGTTGGTGCAACCGTTCGCGTTGAGGATCTGTAGGTTATCCCCGCCTTTTATCGTTGTTAATTGGCTACAATTCTCGACTTGCAGGGTTTTAAGGGCGCTTTTCTCTGTTATCTGCGTTAAAGCAGTGTAGCTGGCTTTTAGGGTCTGTAGAGGCAAGGTGTCCCAGCCGGTGATCTTCGCTAACTTACTGCAATTGTAAACATCTAAAGACGAAACTTTACTACTGGTGAGATCAATATTCGTTAGTTTCGAGCTACGCACTTCTACCGAGGCTAACCTTTCGCAACTCTTAGCTTCGAAGGTTGTTAGATTGCTGCACGAGGTAGCGTCTATTGCGGTTAAGTTGGCGCAATTGTTGGCTTGCAGGGTCTCAATGGCGGCTTTCCCTGTTATCTTTGATAAGCCCGAATTGTTGGCTTTCAAGGTACGTAAGGGTAAGGAGTCGAACCCAGTTATCGTTGACAAGCTACTACAACCGCTAATGTCAAGGGCGGTAACTTTATCACAGTTGCTAAGGTTGAGCGTTGTTAACTTCGTGCTGCTCACTTCGATCGTAGTGAGCTTTCCACAATTCTTCGCCTCGAGGGTTGTTAAACTGCGGCACTGCTTGACGTCCATTGAGGTTAGGTTGGCGCAATTGTTGACGTCTACCCACCGTAGGGTTGAACCTCTTTCTACTTTTTCTAACTTGCTACACCAGTTTGCCACCAGTCTTTGAAGCCCAGTGCCACACTTTATTTCTTTCACAATATCCTTTCCACTCACCTTTAGCAGACTGGCATCACCCCACAAACGCACGGTTTTCCCTTGACGGGCAAAGAACTTCAACTTGTCCCCGTCTGTAGAACCGTCACTCTTTTTGGAGATCACCATGCAGAACTTTCTCCCACCATCTACCTGCACGACCACCATTTTCTGATTCACTTGGGGAGTACCTGTTGCCCCCCCCCCTTTGGTAAAGTTGGTGTTCGGATCGTAGGTAGCTACCTCCAAGTCAAGCCACCCGTCTTTGTCGAAGACAATCTCAGTGGGATTTTTCTGAGTTTCCGTGTCAATAATCGTCTCATAAAGCGCTTGGTAAGTGCCTTGACCTTTGCACTTACCTTCCGTATAAAAATACTGCGTTTTCACACACTCAAGAGATACACGCTTCACCTCATCATTATTATTAGGGAGGCCTAGGTTAATCCTATTTTCTGTAGTTTTTAGATTATGAAAGAGTTGGTCGTACGTTTCAGCAAGAATCTGCGATCCTGTGTAACCCCAATAGTGACCACTCACTTTCTGTCCATTTGTATCCCAACCGACAAATTTCAGAGTATTGTTTAGACTTTTTTCCAAACTTAGCGAGTTAAATTGTGGCGAGAGGTTCTTGGGTAACTGGATGATATTCGCCTTGCATGGACTCTTTATTTCCAGACGCTTCAGCTGACTCCATTTGTCACTCTCTAGATCGTTGAAAGCAAAACCCTCCACAGTCACACTCTCAGTCTCCAAGATATAAAAGTATTCAAACTTCCCGTAAAACCAAACTTCCCCTTGAGGCAGGGCAAGATGTTGTTTGCCTCTATACTCATACTCATTTGTAAGTTTCGTGACACTGCCATCAGCGTTACGAAACCAAATTCCACGACCACTGGTTGTCGATAAATTTAGACTCACCTCTTGGGGATTGCTTGCACTGTATAGCATTCTTATCGAGGGCAAACCAGCAGGTGGCTCCTCCCCCCAAGCGCTAGACGGGAGTAGCCACACTAGCAGCACTCCCAGGAGCCAAAAGCTCCAATTGTTAATCCGTAGTTTTCTCATTTCACTTTTTGTGTTTGTGTTACGCACTGCTATTTACGTAAGTCTCTCTAGGGGCGATGTTCCAAAAAGGAAACAAAAAGTTCCATCGGTGCAAAAGACTGTCGTACTGCCGATTGCAAGAATGAAAAAGTGCAGATTACCGCCCTACGGCGTGAGCACAAGCCGCCCCTTTTCACAAGAAAAAGGTTCTTTTTCGGAGGGGGGAAAGGGTACGAAAAAGCGGAAAAGCGCGGCGTCAGCGGTTGGGGTGTCGGGCTCAGTTCTCAATCTTTAGATATATTTGTTTACTCAAAATGAAGAGATGCGCTTAGTGGTTTCCGTATTTTTGTGCCTGCTTTTTTCGGTTGTGAGCACCTTTGCTCAGCAGCCTCCGCTCGAGCGCGCCGTAGATTCGTTAGAGGCTTCTCTCGCGCAGCGCAAAGACGCCGAGCGTATCGCTACGCTTTCTGAGCTGTGTAATCTGCTCTATGACCTAGGAGATTCGGCGCGCGAGCAAAAGTATCTGCGAGTCCTGCTTAAGGAGAATGAGCAGCGGGGCGATACGAAGGGGGCGGGGTATAACTATACGCGCCTGTTGGTGAGCTATTTCAATTTCGACCAGTATGATCAGTTAGAGGCCGAATTGCCCGATGCGCTCACCTATTTGCTCGAGACCGAGCAGCTAGACTATTACTACACCCTGCGCGCGTTGCAGATCGATATGTACCTGCTGCAGGAGCGGAATTACAGTGCGTTGCAGGAGATGCAGGATATGTACAACGATGCGCTGGAGCGGCGGCATATCTTCGGGCAGGCGGTGGCGATGTACAAGATCGGTGTGGCTTATGTGCAGATATATCTGGAGACGGAGCCAGCCCTTGCCTCTCTTAAGCGTTGTATAGAGCTGTTCTCGCAGATGGATCAGGTCGATCTGATAGAGCTTGACGCGCACTGCGACTACTGTAATGTGCTTTATCAGGCCTCGCTTACCGATTCGTTGCCACAGGCTCTGGCGCGGTGGCGGCATCGACTCGATAAGGCGAATGCGCGGGAGATAGCCGAGCACAAGGGGCAGCTGTATATCAAGTATACCTATTACTACGCGGCGGCGGTAGGTATCGAGCTTCTGTTTGGGGACAAGTCTCGTGCGACGGCACTACTCGATTCGTTGGACTATACGGCGGCGCACTGTCCGTCGACCATAGCGCCGTTGGTCTTGGATACGCGGGAAGAGTATTTCAAGCTTTTGGGGCGGTATGATAGTGCGCTGGTGTATAATCAGCAGCTCCTGACAGAGTATCGTGCTGCGGGGCTTACAGCGCTGACTTCCAATCGGATTCGCTTGCGTGGTAATATGTTTTACCAATTGGGGCAGTATGATAGTGCGGCTTATTGTTACCACGAATACAACGAGTTGCGCGACTCGACGGAGACGGGGTTGAATGCCAATCTGTTGAATGAGCTCAATACGATCTTCAAGGTGAATGAGCTCAAGGCGGCGCAGCGTCTGCTCAACAACCGTCTTGTGCTGAGTTCGTTAGCGGCAGTACTGTTGGCGACCATAGTGCTCTTGTTGGTTCTTTACACGCACAGGTTGCGTCGGAAGAATCGGTTGTTGTATGATTCGGTTCAGAAAGAGCTACAGCAAAGTCGGGCACGCAAGGAGCGGAGTACGCCCGTAACGACGGAGACGGGGCCGCACGAAGAGTTGCCGCGCGAGATGCAGATATACAACAGTCTGTGTCTGCTGATGCAGGAGAAGCGTTGTTTTTGTGATGCGAATTGTAATGCGACTTCGCTTGCTAAGGAGCTTGGGACGAATCGCACCTATTTAGCCGAGGCGATCAAGTTGTATGAAAATGGCATAACGGTGTTGGAGTACATCAATAATCTTCGTCTAGAGTATGCGGCACAGCTGCTCACAGATTCGCCGTATCGTATCACGGAGATAGAGTACATGGCGGGGTTTAGTTCGCGTACGACCTTTTATCGTCTTTTCAAGGAGAAGTATGGTCTCTCGACCAGCGAGTTTCGTCGGATAGCGGAAGAGAAGAGGTCCTAAGGGGTCCTTAGGGCGGACGGCCCAGTGGGCGCAATGTGCGGTAAATGCAGATCACAGAGGCGCGGGGTGCGGGGAGGTGTATTAAAATACGACTCTCCCTCTTCTGTAGGGGTGTAGCGTGCTTTCGCCTGCAACTCGCGGCATATGCCGCGCCTGCCCGATTATCCCTTTTCAACCGAATGGTGGGGTTCTGTAGGGGCGCAGCATGCTACGCCCTGCGCCGTAAGGCGCATAATAAGGCAATGGTGTTCAGGAGAGTGTGTCAAAATACAACTTTCCCTCTTCTGTAGGGGTGTAGCGTGCTTTCGCCTGCAACTCGCGGCATATGCCGCGCCTGCCCGATTATCCCTTTTCAGGTAGTGTCTGTAAAAGTGTGTAAGCCCCCCCCTCTCTTCATTCCTCCAGCAGC
>CAJPTV010000076.1 GCA_905373665.1 Bacteroidia bacterium | reverse complement strand
GTCGTAAATGTTCCATAATGAGAGACCCTCTTTTTAACGTAAAGAAGATAAGTAACTCATCAATAGGCGGCTCTCACGAACCTTAGCACCGAATTTAGAGTGTTTACATACTACAATCTCTACGCTCTTGTGCCTTACGGCGTATCTTTGCGGGCTCTTTTTACGTTTAGGGAAGTAAAACGGTTAATCAAACGGTATTTTGCGCATCCTCCGGAATCTCTTGTTGGTTGTCGTAGCGCTTGTCTGTGTGCTTTTGGCGTTGCTCTACTTCTTTGAAAGGAAATGGGGGGCGTATATCGTGGAGCAAAGTCTGGTGACGCTCAACGAGTCGCTCTGCGTGCCTGTCTCGACCTCGGGGGTTGAGTTTACTTTCTTTGCGAACTTCCCGCACGCCTCACTACACCTGCGCGACGTGACGATCCCGTCCGCACACCCCGAGGTCTTCGGACAGAGCGACACCCTGCTGGTCGCACAGAGTGTCTTCTTAACGCTGAACCCCTTTGAGTTGTTGAAAGGACGTGGTTGCGTGGAATCCTTTCGGATCGTCCACGGTTACCTCAATTTGCGCCACAGTAAAACGGGGGTGCGGAACTATGACCTTGTAAAGCCTGCGCCCGAAGAAACCCCAAAGACAGCCGAACGCCCCATCGAATTAGATATCCGAGAGTTCCGCCTTGACCAAATGGTCGCTGCACTGCAGGATGAGCAAGCGCTTTTGCAGGGACGCCTCTTCGTGCCCGAGTTGACAGCAAAGTTCTCGTTCCTAGGGGGCGACTCCTACTTCCGCGTCAAAGCCGAAGGGCTTGTCGAGAGTGCTCGGCAGGGGGATTTCATCTTCGCCCAAAAACAACATTTTCGCCTCGGGAGTTCCTTCCAAATCGTGGGCGATCGCCTAGAAACCCAACAGACACGCCTGAACCTCGATCGGAATGAGTTTGAGGTGGCGGGCTTTCTCCATTTTAAGACACGAGAAACCGAATGGCGCGTAAGAGGCGAACACCTCGACTTACGGACAATACTCGCCTTCGCCTCGCAATACAAGTGGCAGTTGCCCCCGAGCGTCGACCTCAAAGGGGAGCTCAACGCCGAGTTGCGCATGAAGGGGCTCGGGAACGGACGCCTAGGGCTCGATATGGACATCTGGGGTGAGGGGCTCGCCTTGAAATATTTCGACGAGAGTTATACCCTCAAGCTCTTTCGAGCGCACTTTACGAACGGGAATGATGCTTCGCGCGCCGCCACGAGTTTTGATATCTCGCAGTGCGAACTCCAGCGTAAGAACTCGACGCTCTCGGGCAAGTTCCGAATGACCAACCTCGATCACCCACACCTCTACGCACAAGTCGATTTTGCGTGGGTGAACAATGAGGTGATGCTCCCCTTCCTAACCCCCTATATCGAACGTTATTCCTTTTTGCGGGGAACGGGCGAGTGTGTCACCTCGCTGCAAGACCTAGCCAATATCTCCCCAGAGACACTGATTAACCCCAAGCTTCGCCTAGATTGTGACTTCAGTATCGATCGCCTTTTACCCAATCCGCACCAGCTGTTTTCCAACGTGAGTGGCGCTGTGACGATCAACAACGAGGACCTCATCAAAGGCGCTATCAGCGGGGAGTGGAACAAAGCTAAGTTTGACATCGGGGTCAATGTGCAGAACGTGCTTTCGCTTTTCCGTAAGGGAGCGCCGCCACAGTGGACGGTCAACGCGAAGGTCGCGCACTGGGATATCCCGAAAGAGGGGTTACCGGTTTGGAATCCCGATGCTGCACCAAGCGATAGTGCGCCAACACAGAAGTCCGGGCTATGGGAAAAACTCGGCTGTTTCCGAGGCGACGTACATCTTTCGGAGTGCTCCTATCGCGGTGCGCTCCTAGACTCCGTACAGGCACATATCTTCGCCTCGAAAGAGCGCCTACAGGTGGATTTGCAAAAAGCCTATCTGTTGGGAGGACGCCTTCGTGGAGATCTCTCCTTTTCGCCAGAGGGTGGCGACGTCGATCTGTTGCGTGCCAACCTCTTTCCCGAACGGGTTGACCTCCGCGAGCTCTTTCTTCGTTACGATGATTTCGGATTAAAGAACTTCGGACACCGTAACCTGTCGGGGCAGCTTTCGGGGAATATCTCGCTCCATTTGCCCTTTTTCCGCGGGACGCCTCACATCCCCGATCTACAGCTGCGCACGCGCGTAACGGTCTATAACGGCGAACTCAATGAGGTGGACGGCTTGGAAGCGCTCTCTACCTTCATCAAGCTAGACGAGCTGCGTCATATCCGCTTCTCAACCCTGAGTAACGAGATTTCGGTCCTCCAACAGAAGATTACGGTGCCTCAGATGTTGATTAACTCATCGGCGCTCGCATTGCGTCTTCAAGGGGAGCAGTATCTCGATTCGCGTTTTCAGTATCGTTTGCAGCTTTCGCTCTCAGACCTCTTGTTTCATCGCCTTCGTGCCAAGTCGCGCTCTCTTGACGAAGATAGTTACCAAGAGGATGGAAAGGACGGAGGGGTACTTTACCTCATCTTGCAGGGCGACTCGACGGGCGTGCAGGTCTCGTATGACCGGAAGGCGCTTGCCGATCGTTACCGAGAACGGGTAGCGCGAGAGAAGGAGGAGCTCCGCGATCTCTTCAACGAGGAGTTTCACCTGCGCCCAGCCGCCGATTCGCTCCGTCCTGCTAAAGAACCGTCGAAAGAACAGCGCTATCGGATAGAATGGGAGGAACTCGACAGTACGCAGCGCGCTGCCTCGAAGCCTGTGAAACAAAAGCCCAGCACGCCCGAAATAAAGACAGAGCCCAAGAAGGAGAAGCCCACCATCACGTGGGAGGATGACTAACCCTATCTTAAAAGCGCGCCGTGCCTAGCTATTCTTAGGTACATTCCGAGATTCGCTCAAATACGGGGGCGTGCACCCCTTAGGACAACATTCGCTATCTTTGTTGCAAAGCCATCAGAGAGAGGAAAGCAGGAGAGCATGCAGCAGCGCGTCTATTATTCCGTTCGCGAGGTTACGGAACTTATCTGTAACGAGCACATACTTATCTTAACGGGCTCGGATGAGGTCTTGGCGCTCCTCCCCACGGGCAACTGGATTGGCGGTATTGCAGATAAGATCCCCCTACAGTACAACGATGCGGGCGAAGCCCTCTGCATACAAGTGAATGACCTGAGCGAGTGGGTGCGGAGCGTGCACATCAACTCTTACCAGTCGTTTAACTTTGAGAGTATCGAACGCGATGTCTACCCCAATGGCTTTTCTATCATCGCCATCCCTGCCTTTAGTTCCGTACACCTGAATTACGGGGTTTATACTACGACGGTGCCGCAGCACGTCGAGACCCCCATTATCGGTTGGGTCGCTGGCTCGGAGTGTGGGAAAGAGGATATGCGTGAGTCAGTGGTGATTGACGGTTCGACGGGCGAGTTTTACCCAGAGCGCGCCGTGGTGCTCCACTGTGCGCTTCACGACGACCTGAAGGCGTGGTTTGACGTACTCAACCCCTTTGAGCCCGATCTTCAGCGCCCGCACTTCAAGTTTGCGGCTGCTAGCTTTAATGTGAAGCTCTGTACGGTGATCCCGCCTCAGAACACAGCGAAAGAGCGAGCCCATTACCTAGAGGGGGAGAATGCGCTCGTCGAACAGGTGAATTTCCGTCAGTATATGGCAACGAATCACCCCGAGATAGACTTCCACAACACGCCGTTGACAACGACCCTGCGCGGGGAGATCCTAACCAGCGCTTTCTTAGATACCTCGCCAGGGCGGAGTCTTATCCTTGCCGCGCCTGTGGTCCCTGGCCTTTCGTACTATGTGGGGAAACCACGTCCGTATGCCGAAAAACAATATCTCGCGCATGCGAACTCTGCAGTGTTGCAGATCAATTGCCAGTACTCGCCTTTCTTTGTCCCTGGAGCGATCAAGTCCTACGGAGAGGTGGCGCGCTACTTATACAACCTCTCTACGATTCGTCTTCATATTTCGCGCGCCCTTCAAACGATATTTCTATGAGTACCTTTGCACGACTTTAACCAGACGCCGCCATGCGCTTTCACATCAATATTCGGAACAAGATCGTCCTCTTGGTACTCTCTGTGGCGCTCGTGATCTACGTCATATCGATTAGCTACATCGTCAACAAGACCTCTCTTACCCTCAAGGAAGAAGCCTACGAGAAGGTGAAGTTGAGTGTCGAGCGCTCCGCCTTTGAGGTGCGTTGCCAATTTGAAGAGTATCTAGCTACGGCGCGCACTTTAGCCAGCGCCTTTGGCAACTTCCATGAGATGGATTCTGCCGTGTGGAAACCCCTCCACTTGCAGATGATGCGCGAGGTGTATAAACAGCACAGGGAGGTTACGGGCTTTTGGGACAGCTATGAGTATGCGGCTTTTTTGCCTGGCTATACCAAAGACTACGGGCGTCTGACACGCTCGCTCAACTTAGATGAAAATAACAAGTTCGTTTACGAAGAGCTCGAGCTTTCGCTCGATGGCGACAACGGACCGTATGCCCTCTTCAAACAGCGTAATGTGTCGGATATTTGGGATCCTTACCTCGACACGATGACGCAGGCGAACGTCGGCGGAGGTATCATGATGACCACGATTGCTGCCCCCTTGCAGAAGAATGCCCGTTTTGCGGGACTGGTCGGCTTGGACATCTCGCTTCGTTGGTTGCAGGATTTCATCAAAGAGATAAAACCCTTTGAGGGGACTATCCCCTTCCTACTCTCAGGCAAGTCGCGTATCGCCTCGCACCCGCAAGACTCGATGTTGAATAAGAGCATTGATGACCTTTTCGGCATTGTTGCCCAAAACGAAAACCTCGAAGAGCGGCAGCGTAAGGGGCTCTCCTCGACCTTCGTTTACCAAGATCTGAGCTCGGGGGTAGACTATTACGTCTATATCTCCCCCATTATCGTTAATGGCGCTAATTCCCCTTGGGGGATGGGGATTTGTGTCCCGCTCGGGGTTATCACCCACAGTGCGGATGAGAGCTTGAAGGTCGCTATCTTCTCGGGGCTCATCGGCACAATCTTGCTCATTATTGCACTCTGGTGGATATCGCTTCACATTTCGCGCCCGATCCTCCTTATGACCGAGAAGCTCAATATCCTCGCACAAGGGGACTTAGATTCGGACGCGGATTTGAATATCCGTTCGGGCGACGAACTCGAATGGATGAGTATCGCGATGAACCGACTGTTGAACGGGCTAAGGCGTATGGATGCCCTCGCGCGTAGTATCGGGAGCGGCGATCTGACCAGTGATATTACTCTCCTCGGTCCGAAAGACTCGCTCGGGAAGTCTCTCATCTCCATGCGCGATAGTCTCCGAGAGGCTAGAGACGAAGAGCAGAAGCGCGAAATGGAGAACGAGAACCGCGCATGGGTGAACCGTGGCTTAGCGGAGTTTAGCACACTCCTGCGCGAGAACTCGAACAACCTAGACATGCTGTGCGAGAACTTCCTCTTCAGTATCGCACACTACGTGCACGCTGAGATGGGGACACTCTACCTCCGCGATGATGAGCGACACCAGCGTCGTCAAACAGACGAATATCTGCTCAAGGTTTCTTACGCTTGGGGCGAAAAGCGTTTTCTTCAAGGAAAGTTCAAATATGGCGAGGGGCTCATTGGTTCGTGCGCCATGGAGAAGACCCATATCTATTTGACGGAGATCCCTGATGACTACTCGGTGATTATGGCTGGCGTAGGGCAAGCGCCGCCGAAGTGTATCTTGATTGTACCGATGCTCCATGAGGGCGAGGCCATTGCCGTCCTAGAGCTTGCTTCTTTTGAACCGTTCCCGCCCCATGTCGTCGAATTTTTGAACAACCTGTCGGTCTACGTGGCGGCGAGCCTGTTTACCGTACAGGTCGGCATGAATACGGCACAGCTCTTGGCACAGTCTCAAGAACAGGCGGAGGAGCTCAAGGCACAGGATGAGGAGTTGCGTCAAAACCTCGAAGAGTTAAAGGCTACGCAAGAAGAAGCGGACCGCAAGCGCGAGGAGAATGAGAGTCTCTTTGTGGCACTATCGGACAATCTCTATTACGTGGAGTATAACCTCGATGGCTTTGCCATTAACGCGAGTGCCAATTACCTAGAGCGCCTACAGGTGACGCGTGCGCAAATCGTTCACACCCACTTCTCTGACGGATGTGAGATCCCGGGGTGGGATAGACGACGCTTCGATGCTTTTTGGAATGAGGTTCGTTCGGGGAAGAGTCGCCGTATCGAGATGCGGCAGCATATCGGCGAGACGGAGATTACGGTCTTGGAGTTCTATTTACCTCTCAAAGACACACAGAACCACGTCTACAAGATCTTGAAACTCTCGTTTGAATTATAAGAGTGGAAGGTGGGGCGAAGGCCTTGCCCTGCTGCGCGCGGACGGTGGCAATAAAGTCGAAGGGTTGGGCGTTTTAAGAATGCTGTGTGGGGCTTGGGGATATTGTCCCCCGCAGTCTATAGTTAGGGAAACAAAGTGCACGACACAATACATCTTTTCCTTTGCGCAAGGTGGCGCCGCGTAGGGCTTTTCTTGGGGCTTATTGGGGTGCTTGTTTTAGGGCAAACCATGCCCCTCTTCGCACAGAATTCGCGAACGGTGCTCAATCGTCCGCGTAACGAAGAGCGTTTCCTCCGTTTCGGTATCGGGATCGGCTTGAATGTGATGGACTTCCGGGTGCTTAACTCTGGGGTGCTCGTACAGCCGCCGCGCTATGACGATTCTACCCGTTTTTGGGGCAGTGTCGATAAGGTGCACCCCGGGTTTAACGTGAATGCCCTCGTCCGTTTCCGAATTAACAATGATATGCATATTCGCCTCCTGCCCGGGATTTGCTTTGGGCAGCGAGACCTCACGTTTTACAACGTCGGACGAAAGGGGATGTACGGAGCGGAAGATATTCGGATGCCAATCGAGTCTTCGTATATCGAGATGCCGCTGCTCTTTGTTTACGCCGTCTCGCGACACTCTAATGTGCGCCCGTACGTGTGTGGGGGTATCAACTTCCGTTCGGACATGGCGGCATTCAAGAAGCTTAAGATAGAAAACAACCAGTTTATTCGTCTCAAGAAGTTTGATATGGCCTACGAGCTCGGCTTTGGCTTCGAGCTCTATTTCCCTTACTTTAAGATGGCGCCTGAGGTGAAATGGTCGGGGGGCTTTCAAAATGTCCTCGCGCCAGACACCGCAGAAGGAAAGGAACACTATTACACGGCCATTAAGAGCCTCACATCGCAAGTCGTCGTCTTTTCTCTCATCTTCGAATAACCAAATTACGCAATGCGCTTTGCGAATTTATCCTTACGTCACAAACTCTATATCAACAACATCTTTGGGATTGGTTGTATCCTGCTGGGGGTTGTATTTACCTTCTATTTGATTCACCGTTTTTCCTTTCTACAAGATGCACGTAGTCGCCTTGACGTGGGGATGGCCTCGGTGAACGAATATGCCATTCTCCTCCTTGCCGATGTAAACGACCCTGTGACAGCCAATGCCCGCTACCAAGAGGCACAAAAGCGTATCGAGATCTTTACGAAAGTGGCAAAAGAGCTCGAGGAGCAGCTTCGGGGCACGGAGTACAGCGCGGGGCTAAGCGTCTCGCTCGCGAAGATGCGAGAAGTACCCGTGTTGGGCGATGAGATATTGCAGGCGTGGAATGGTCTTGCGAAACAGACCCGCGCGATAGACGAGGCGCTCGACCATATCGATGGTATCCTTGCGACCCTCCCTAAGACCATCGAGCTCCTAGAGTATAAGCTTCGCCTTGCGGATGTCATGGGGCGCATACGGACGGGGAAAAACACCCTTATACAGAGAGAGCAGGAAAGTAAAGAGATCCTCTCTATCCTTACGCAGCTTACCGAGCGCGCGCGTCTTGTTGGGCAAAACGGGGTTGCACAAGACTTGGAGTCGCTTGCCCAGTCCTATACCGAACTCGTACGCATCCATCTGTTACGGGTGGAAAAATGTGAGGCATTGCGTAAGACATCGAGCACCCTCCTCGACTTTTACACCGAGCAGCTCGCCTCTTCGCAGATCACGAAGACAAAGCAGACCAACTTCCTCTACATCATCGTGGTGGTAATGTTTATTGGCGTCTGCATTATCATTTATTTCGTGATTAGTTGGATTGTTCGTTTACAGTCTGACCCGCTTCGTATCCTCTCCGAGCTCGTGGGGGCGATGTCTACAGGGCAGTTCCAACGGATGGAGCGTTATCAACACTATGCGCAACGAGAGGACGAGATCGGACGCCTGTTCGGCTCATTGCTTATCTTGCGCGAACGCCTTGCCAGCATCCTTCAGGCTGTGACGGGCGTCTCCTCAGCAATTCAGAATGCGACCACGGCGCTCAATCAAACCGTTGACACGATCCATCGCACAGCCGATGAACAGGCGGGGGGAATGGAAAGTGTCTCCAATGCTGTTGAGGAGATTACGGCAAGTATCGACAACAACGCGGAGCTTGCGCAACAAGCCGAGTCGATTATGGGGCATAGTAAGGTGGTCTTTGACGCCCTTGCAGAGGATGGTAGAGCGAGCGTCGAGGCGGTAAGAAACATCGCAGCGCGTATCAATGTAGTGAGCGAGTTGGCGCAACAGACCAATATCCTCGCGCTAAATGCTGCGGTAGAGGCGGCGCGTGCAGGCGAGCATGGTCGAGGCTTCGCCGTGGTTGCGACCGAGGTGCGTAAATTGGCAGAACGGAGTGGTACGACAGCCTCAGAGGTGGTGCGCTATGCCACAGAAGCGCTGCAAGCCAACGAAAAGACGGCAAAACAGATTACATCACTTGCGCCAGAGCTCTCCAAGTCTTCTGAGATGGCGGCAGGAGGGCGTGCGATGAGTCAGCAAATGGCCATCGGGGCAAACCAGATTAACGACGCAATACAGGAACTCAGTAAGAATTCGCAAGACAACGCCATCGAGAGCCAACAGCTAGCCTCGCTCGTCTCGGATTTGGTAAAGCAGACTGATGAACTGATCGAGCAAGTCTCTTTCTTCCAAATCGAAGCTTAGAGAGGGATAGAATGGAGGTCTATATTGTACGACACACCTCGGTCGACGTGCCCCCTGCCATCTGCTATGGGCAGACGGATGTCCCCGTGCGAGAAGATTCTTTTCTCCAAGAAGCCGAAGCGGTGAAAGAGACGCTTGCTACGCTAACCTTCGAGTCAGTCTTTACGAGCCCCCTCACGCGCTGTGTCAGGTTGGCTACCCACTGTGGTTATCCGGATGCGCGGCGTGATGCACGACTCAAGGAGCTTAACTTCGGGGAATGGGAATGGACGTTTATTTATGAGAATCATTCGCCCGAGGTGCACTACTGGTTTAATCATCAGATCGAGGCGCGTACGCCCGGCGGCGAGTCTTTTCTCGATATGCAGGCGCGCCTTTCTGCATTTATAGAAGAGCAACGTCCATACTATCAGCGTATCTGTCTCTTTGCGCATGGGGGGATACACCTCTGTGCGCAGTTGTTGCGTGGCGTAAAGTTTGATAACGATCTTTTTATGCACCTCCCCCCTTACGGGAGTGTCGTGAAGTATGATTTCTAGAGAGAAACGTCTTGCAGGGGGAGTCCTCATACTCCTCTTATTGCTTACTGTTGAGGGATTTGGGCAACTGACGGTCTTTCCCGAGGCTTATCACCGTGCACTCGCATGGCAAGCACGTGGATGGCACAAAGCTGCGGTACAGGTCTTTGACTCTTTGCTTGCGCGTAAGCCCGATGTTGCTTACCTGCGCGGTGCGACGACGGGGTATTTAGCGCTTCACCTCCCAGATTCGGCACAGGCTCGTTTAGGGCAATACCCACTGAAGGCAACGGAGTATCTCTTGTTACGTGCGGAGGTCGGCTGTGCGACAGCACAGCCTGTAGAGGGACTTCAAGCGTTGAAAGAGTATCTCGCGGCAAAGGTGAAGCGCTCGGAACAAGAGTTGCTACGCGATACGCTGCTACGTCCTTGTCAAACAGACCCCACGTGGGCGACTCTTTGGAAAGAGAGTTGGTATACGACTGAGCAACAGGGACTGAATCATTTAGAATACCTTGCCTACAAGGGCGACTGGCATCTCCTCTTGGAGGAACTCGACAACTCGTATGCGCGTCTTGCGAAACGTCCCGAGTACGCCTACTTACGCGCACTAGCTTTGGAGGGGATTCGAGATTTGAAGAGTGCGCTTTTAGCCGCAGAAATGGCGACGGATGCCCGTCCACGAGATGTACGTTATGGCGTTTTGCGTGCCCGTCTGATGTTAGCGCTGGGGTACAAGCGACAGGCGGAGGTGAAACTCCTTGAGTACCAGAAGCGAGACCCACACAACCCAGAGCTTTTGCCCCCGCTTGCTTGGACGCAGCTCGGCATTGGGCGTTTTCCAGTCTCGTATGCTACGGCACAGCGTTATCTGGGGTATTATCCGCAAGATACGGCGATGTTGCGGTGTGCGGCGATAGCCGCGGCGAGAAACAAGCAGTATGCACAGTCTCTGAACCTGTTAGCTCGCTTGCGTCCGTTGGCAGCACCAGAGCAAGAGTTGGAGGTGTTGCGCTTGCATGGCGATATCCTTGTCGTACAAGGCGATTATCGCCAAGCGCTCCTTGACTATCAAGAGGCGCTCACGCGCTGTCCGCAGGATACGGCGCTTTTACGCAGAACGGGGATGACCTATCTCGAGCTCCGCGATTCGGTGGCGGGGTGTAAGCTTCTTGAGCGGGCGCAGAAAGTCGGACATGCGGGCGTAGATCGTCTCCTGCGGCGGTATTGCGGGCGCTAAGGGCGCGCCGCCCGTGGTTGGGGAGAGTCATGGGAGGGGGTAGGCATTCGGCGCAAAGCATGGCTAGAAGATGTGTTAAAATGTACATTCCCAGTCCCCTGTAGGGGTGTAGCGTGCTACACCCGCAACTCGGCACTATGTGCCGCCTTCCCGATTATCCCTTTTCAACCGAATGGTGGGGTTCTGTAGGGGCGCAGCATGCTACGCCCTGCGCCGTAAGGCGCATAATGAATCGATGCGAAAAGTG
>CAJPTV010000075.1 GCA_905373665.1 Bacteroidia bacterium | reverse complement strand
TACACCTCCAAGTTAATATAAATGGAGCTTACACACTTTTTTAGGACAGTATCAGGATGTTAGAAGCTTAGACATTAGCGGGTGCAAAGCACCTAAGGGCGGGCTCGTGGCACAAGTGGGTTGTGTGCTTACTCGCTGTAAGCGATAGAAAAAGGAAGGGCGGTAACACCTCTCGGTATTACCGCCCTTCCTATTGTTGTAGCGGGGGCAGGACTCGAACCTGCGGCCTCTGGGTTATGAGCCCAACGAGCTACCAACTGCTCCACCCCGCATCCTAGCGTCAAAGTTCTTTCCCTTTGACACCACAAAGGTAGGTTCTTTTTTCTAACTAACCAAATTAGGATAGCAATAGCCCCCCTAGTGAGAGCGTTATTAGGAGCGTGTGGGTCATAAAAACCGTATCCTCATTTTGCGTTATCTCAACTACATACTTTTTCTTTTGGCAGTGGCAGTCGTCGTGCTGACACTCTATGTTACGAGGCGACAAGCGGTACGACTCACGCGAGAGGAACAGGAAAATATCCACCTCTGGGCGGAGGCTACGCGCCGCGCCGTCGACCTGAGCAATCCGTCGCAAGACTACGCTTTTATTCTCCACGTTATCGAGCGGAACGAGTCTGTCCCCGTAGTCCTTACCAATGCTGAGCGCATGCCGATTTCTATGCGCAATATTCCTCCTAATGTCCTTGGAGACTCGGCACGGATGCAGGCGCTCATTGACGACTTTATACAGCTTAACGAACCGATCCGCATCCTATTCCCCTCTGGCGACGAACACTACGTCTTTTACGGGCAAAGCGCCACGCTACGCGAGCTTCGCTTTTACCCCTTTGTACAGCTGGGGCTCATCGTGGCGCTCATCCTCTTTGGCTACTTGGTGTTTCACCACGCGCGACAGGCGGAGCAAAATAGCGTCTGGGTGGGGATGGCTCGCGAGACCGCCCACCAGCTCGGTACCCCCATCTCCTCCCTTGTGGCGTGGCAACAGCTCTTGGAAATGGGCGATATGGACATGATCGACACAGAGGTCTTGTCCGAGTCGCTCGGGATGGATGTGCAGCGTCTGCAGCGCGTGGCGGAGCGTTTTTCCAAAATTGGGTCAAAGGCGCAACGCGAACAGCTCGATCTCCGAGAGACGGTCGAGGCTTCGGTGGCTTATATGCGCGGGCGAATGTCGCAGCGTATAGCGCTGTCGCTTGAGGTGCAAAATACCCCCGTACCAGTACAGCACAATGCCGTGCTACTACAGTGGGTGATAGAGAACCTCTTGCGCAATGCGATGGATGCGATGCCGCACGGGGGGCGTATTGCCCTCACGCTGCGTTATAGCGAAAATAGGGCACAAATAGACTGTGCGGACACGGGCTGTGGTATCCCCAAACGGAAGTGGCGGAGCGTCTTTCGCCCAGGGTATAGCACCAAGACGCGCGGCTGGGGACTGGGGCTTTCTTTGGCACGCCGTATCGTGAAGGAGTACCACAAGGGCAAGATCTTTGTCTTGGAATCTTCCCCCCAACGCGGCACAACGTTTAGGATACTCCTCCCCTATTAGTAAAAAAATTACGACCTTTGAGAGGTTGAAAACTAGAAATACTTGTAACGATGAAATTGCAGAGTTTGTGGATTTTGGGCGCTATGGCGCTAATGGCTTCGGTAACCTGTGTGTCATGTTCTAAAGACGACGTCAAGAAGACTGTGAGCGAGGCTGTGGAGATGGATATGGCCAACGTGACAAAGACTTGGAAGGGTGCGTATTTTTCCCTCAAAGATGCTATTGATAGCGATGACATCGTACCGAACGGAGAGATCGTAATCAAGGGGAATAAGAAAGAACTGACCATTGACACCAAGGACGTGAAGGGAATTAAGGTGACAGTTACAACCAATACCCTAGCCGTACTCAAAGGGGATGTGGTAAAGGACGAAGCCCATGGGATTGAAGGCGGTGAGCTAGCCATTACGAGCTCTGCCAAACTCCCGCTGCTCCTGAAGGTTGTAATGAAGGAGTCTGATAAGAGCTTCCTCTTCAAAGGGAAGAAGGAGTAAACTGCGCAGTAAGGCTACAAGGCTGTACTCCCACCCGGGGGTGCAGCCTTTTTTATAGCAAGTGTTTTGACATTGGTAAGTGCATCGCCATGCAAACTTTGCTTACATTTGTGTGCGTTCTTTAGAAAACAAGAAACGATGCGGCTCAGATGGACTCTTCTCTTTACCCTACTCGTGGGGTGTGGCAGCGTGATAACAGCCACTGCGCAAGAACCTGTGAAACAGTGGACATTGGAAGAGTGCATAGCATACGCCTTGGAGAAGAGCCTCGACGTGCGGAGCGGTAAGCTTCAAGAGGCGGCGGCAGAGGCTAAGCTTACCCAGTCGTGGTGGCAGTATGCGCCGTCGCTCAATGCGAATGCGGGGTTGGGGTATACCTTCGGGCGCGCGATTGATTATGGCAATAACTCGGTGTCTAACGACTTGCAGTCGACCAACTTCACCATCCAAGCCTCGGTAACGCTTTTTGAGGGGCTGGGGCACTACCGCTCGGTACAAGCCAACCGCATCTCGCGCGACGTACAGAAAGCAGCGAACGCCTCCCTCCGTCAGAACTTGGCGCTAAGTGTCGCCTCCGCCTACCTCCAGATTCTTTACCAAACGGCGCTTTTAGAAAGCCAACAGCGCCAACGCGAACTCACCGAGCAGCAGCTCACGACCTCGCGCGCTAAGGTCTCCGTCGGTTCGTTACCCCAAGGGGCACTGTTAGACATCGAGGCACAGCTCGCCACGGAGCGCCAGCGGGTCGTTGAGACGGAGAGTGCCATCCAGTTAGCCTACATTCAGCTGATGCAGCTTCTTGACCTACGCGACGAGAACTTCCGCGTAGTACGCCCCTCCCTCTCCCCTGACAATCTACCCGTGCTCCCCGCCAAGACCCTACAAGAGCTCTACGAAGAGGCGCGGGGGCACTATGCTCCGTTACAAGAAGCTTCTTTACGAAAAGAGCTCGCGAGCAAGAATATACAGATAGCCTACTCTCGCTATTCCCCGCGATTAACCCTCGGCGCAAGTTACGGCAGCGGCGCACGCCACTACCTAGACAGCAAGGGACACCCCACGGAGATAGCCTTCTCGCAGCAGCTTAAAGACAATGCGAGCCAGAACATCAACCTCAACCTCACCGTCCCGATATTCAACGGCTTCGCGGAACGCGAGGGGGTCACACAAGCCAAGATAGGGCTGCAGCAGGCGGAAATCAACGCGCAAAAGACCGAAAACACCCTCTTTAAGGCGATACAACAGGCGCTTAGCGATGCGACGAGCGCGCTCAAGCGTTTCCAAGCTGCGGCGCAAACCTACCAGTCTGCCGAAGAGGCGTATCGTTGGGCAGAAGAGAAATACGCCATCGGGGCGAGCAGTGCGTATGAGTATTCACAAGCCAAGACCAAGTTCAATCAGGCGGAAGTGTCGCGTTTACAAGCGATGTACGAATATGTGTTTAAGACCAAGATTCTCAACTTTTACCGCGGCATGGCGGTAACTCTCTAAGAGGGTAAGGGGAGGTAACTATAGAAAAGATGGGCAAGGGGAAAAAGAAGCATGGACGACGCAACCTGCTGATAGTGATCGGGGTTGGGGTGATCGCCATTATTGGCGCTATGGCAGCTGGGGGCGCTTTCAGTGACAAAGAAACCCAAGAGGTGCAGTACCTCTATCCAGAGCGTCGTACGATTATCAAAACCATTACCGCCAACGGGCGCATTCAGCCCGTCTTGGAGGTAAAGATTAGCCCCGAGGTCTCGGGCGAGATTATCGAGCTCCCCGTCGTAGAGGGGCAGCAGGTGAAAAAGGGCGACTTGCTCTGTCGGATACGCCCCGACACCTACGTCAGCATACAAGACCGGGCGGCGGCCTCGCTCAACACCTCTAGCACGCGTGTCGAACAAGCAAACAATCAGCTCAAACAGAGCAAGGCCAACTATGAGCGTGCGAAACAGCTGCACGAAAAGCACGCCATCTCAGACGCAGACTTCGAGCGTGCACAAACCGAGTATGACAATGCGGTCAGCGAGGCGAGTGCTGCGCAGTTCTCCGTGGCGAGTGCGCGGGCTACCCTCAAAGAGGCAAACGAGAACCTGCAAAAAACTACCCTTTACGCGCCCGTAGATGCCCGAATTTCTCGTCTTGCCGTCGAACTGGGAGAACGAGTCGTAGGGACGGCACAAATGGCGGGAACGGAGCTTATGCGCCTTGCAAACCTCGACCTCATGGAAGCGCGCGTAGATGTGAGCGAAGCCGACATCGTGAACGTAAGTATGAACGACACGGCGATAGTCCACATTGATGCCTACCCAGACACGACGTTCCGGGGCAAAGTAACGCTCATTTCGACCACGGCAAACTCCACCAGCTCGACCGACCAAGTGACCAACTTCCAAGTCCGTATTCTCTTGTTGAAAGAGAGTTACAGGTATCTTGTGACGGAGGAACAGCCCATCCCCTTCAAGCCTGGGATGTCGGTCTCGGTAGATATTCAGACCCAACGCGAGGAGAATGTCTGGTCGTTGCCCATCGAGGCAGTGACCACGCGAGGCGACTCGGCGGGGATGACCGCTGCCTCCAAAGCACTGGAAGAAAACCGAAAGCCGATAGAGATGCTCTTTGTCGCACGTGGGGATACGGCGTATGCTGTGCCCGTACAGACGGGCATACAAGATTCGCACTATATCCACATCAAGACCCCGCTGGAGGACTCGGCACGGGTGATCGTTGCCCCCTATTCGGCAGTCTCGCGTGACTTGAGTGGAAAGACCAAGGTGCGTGCTAGGAAGCAAGAAAAGCGTTAATCTGTAAAGAGGATGGAGAACACCCCTCAACCGAGCTTTCTCGCCTTAGAGACCTCGGATGCGTATACGTCGGTAGCGCTCCTTCGTGGTGGCGAAACGCTCTTTGTCAGAGAATCTACCGAGCATAATGACCACGCCGAGGTGCTCGACGTGATGATACAAGAGGTGCTCGCCGAGGCGGGGCTCGGCTTTCCCGACCTTGCCGCAATAGGCATTAGCCAAGGGCCAGGCTCTTACACGGGGTTGCGGATTGGCTATGCGACCGTCAAGGGGCTCTGTTTCGCAACGGGCTTGCCAATGATTGCCGTGCCCACGTTAGCGGCACTTGCTGGGAAAATGGAGCAGCTCGTAGGGACGCCCCACGAGGGGCAAAAGTGCTGTTTCGTGCCGATGATCGACGCGCGCCGCATGGAGGTCTATACACAGACTTTCCTCCCGGGGCTACAGGCGACCACAGCAGCCTATCCGTGCATATTAGAGGAGCGGTTGCCCGAGCGTCCTGAGGGGCTACACGCTTACTATGCGGGGAGTGGGGCAGCGAAGGCACAACGGGTGTTAGCCCCAGAGGATTGGACCTACGTGGAGTGCCCCACGGTGCGGGCAGCAGATCTCCTGCCTATCTTGCAGGCACGTTATTTGGGAGAGGTATTTGAGGATATTGCCTATTCAGAACCGTTGTATGTCAAAGAATTTGAAGCTACTCCTTCTACTCGCACTCCTTTTCACGCTCCTACCAAGGGCGCTGGGGCAGAGTAAGTCGTCGCTCCCCTTTTCGCCTGGGGAAGTCTTGCGTTACGACGTGCGCTATACTTTTGCCAAGGGGGCAGAGGTGCTCTTTACTGTGGGCGATACGGTGATTGACGGGCGGCGCTGCTATGGGCTCACGATTGATGGGAAAACGACGGGCATGGTGGGCATGCTCTATCCGTTGCACGACGTCTATCGGTCGTACACTGACCCGCGGACACACCTGCCCGTACGTGCGGTACGTAGTGTGCAAGAACAGAGCTATCGGGACTACAAGGTAGATAACTTCGACCGTCGTTCGCGGCAAGACTCCACCATCGTGACGCGCGAGAATGGTAAGCAGGTCGTCCTTCCCAAGCAGGTGTGTGACTTGGTCTCGCTCGGCTATGCGATGCGGGTAAAGCTCTCTAAAGAGACGATAGCGCGGGGGACGATCCTCTTCTTTCCCATCTATTTCAATGCGGACTATATTCCCTTTTCGGTACGCTGTTTAGGCGAAGAGGTGATAAAGACGAACTTTGGTAAACGCCGTTGTTACAAGTTTGTGCCCTGCATTCAGAAAGGGGACTTGTTTAAGGAAAACGACGCGATAACACTTTGGTTTGCAGCCGATGGTGCTTACGAGCCCTTGCGTATAGAGTTTAAGCTCTTCCTAGGCTCGATGGTCTGTGAGCTCGTCGCGATGCGGCGCTAAGAGCGCGCCGCCCAGTGGGCGCAATGTGCGGTAAAATGTAAATCATCACAGGCGGCATACGCCGCGCCTTGGTGATAAACCTTTACCCTCCCCCGCCCCCCTTTTGGGGGATTATCTATACCACGGGCTGCGCGCCCTTAGCGCCTGGCGTAAACTCCTCAGCTTTCCACGCACCGATGTTCCGCTTCTCTGGGTCAAACGAAGCGCCGACGAGAAGGATCTTCTTGCGAGACTCCTTGTAGGGCGTTGCATAGCCCTGCGCCTTGATTTGTGCAATAGCCTCCTCGGGCGTCCCCGCACTCCAAAGCTTCAACTCAAAGATGTAAATCACCTCGGGGGTGTGAACGATGATATCCGCGCGCCCCTTATTGTTATGCACCTCGGTCTCTACAAACTGCCCTAATAGCTTAAATACGAAATAGAAGGCTACCTGTGCATCGCGCTCGTAGTAACGTGCATCGTCAATACTCCCGTAGGGGACGCCTGCTAAGAGGGCGACCATCTTTTCCATTACCTGCTCCACGGCGCCCGTCTCGATAGCCTGCTGGAAGTCCCATACCGCGTCGCCTGTATCCGAGTCTGTGATGGGGGCAAAGATGGGTAAGAGGTTGGCTAGGAAGCTATAGCGCACCTCGTCATTGGGAAAGCCAAGACGATAAACCCCACGCTGCGGGATGTACTCCTTGATGCTTAAATAGCCTGCTTGGAGGAGGACGGGGACGATATCCTGCGACTCGGTACTATAGTTCTCCAACCACTGCTTTCGCACCAGTATATTGTCCTCTAGGTCTGGGAAATAGAAATGCTTGCTCTTAAGCTCCTCAACGAGAAAGGTAGGCGTGCCCGTAGCGAACCAATAGTCACTAAAACGATTCTTGTAGAAGGTGTTGAGTAGGCTGAATGGATTATAGACGCTCACGTTACACTCCTCGCTAAAGTAATAGCCGTTGTACTTCTTCTTAAGGGTACGGAGCGTCTCCTCGCGCGTAAGCTTTTGGGCAGCGGCTAGGGCGTCAATCTCGGGCGAGAAGTTATCCACAAGCTCTTGGTCGGTAATACCACAGAGCCCCGCCATGGCGGCATCCATACTGATGTCGTTCAGGTTATTGAGCCCGCTAAAGATGCCCACCTTAGCGAAGCGCGTTACGCCCGTAAAGAAGACGAAGCGGAGGTAGTGGCTACTGCCCTTTATCACCGAATAGAATCCATGAAGGATGTCTTTCAGCTCCTTATGTAGCTCTGGAAGCTGGAGGGTATCTAGGAGCGGCTTATCATACTCATCTACCAAGATCACCACCTGTTGCTGCGTCTGTTCGTAAGCGCGGCGGATAACGCCTCGGAAGCGTAGCGCAAGCGTATCTTCATCAGCCTCTTTCCCGTAAAGCTTCTCCCAAGCAATCAACTGCGTATTGAGATTCTTCTCAAGCGTCTGCGGAATCTTGTTATTGTCACTACTCAGATCAAGACTAAGCACTGGGTGCTCCTGCCACGCCTCGCGTCCTTCGCGGGCTGCGCGTTCGGGCTCGGCATGTCCTAGGTAAAGCCCCTTAAACAGCTCTTTTTGTCCTTGGAAATACGCTGCGAGGGTGGATAGTAACAGGCTCTTCCCAAACCGCCGCGGACGGCTTAGAAAGAAGAATCGCCCACTTGTAACGATGTTATAGATATACTCCGTCTTATCCACATACAAGGCGTCTCTGCTACGTAGATTCTGGAAGCTCTGCTCCCCCACTTGTATTCGTTCAGCCATCATTTTTCTAACCTCTTTCTACATACGAAGGTAGTAAAAAGAGAGATGGGGAGTAAAAAGAAAGAAGGGGCGAACACCCCCTTGGGGGATTATCTATACCACGGGCTGTCCGCCCTAAGGACCCGTCCGCCCTTAGGACCCGCCCAATGATGCATCAAAAGAGAATTACGTTATTGGGGCATTTCTGGCGCGCTTGATACCAAGTTAATACTTCACTACCCTCACTACTTTTACTAAAGAATTTACCCCGTAGAAACGCACAAAATAGACTCCTGCGGGGAGCTCCTCGGTCTCTATCCAGTGCTCTGTGCCCGTTAACGCTCCTGAACGGACGGGAATACCTGTCAGCGTCACTAACTCATAACGTCCCGTCAACGGTTCTTGGCTCGCAATACGCAAGCGATCCGAGAAGGGCTGCGGCGAGAGCGAAAGGGATGAAAACCCTGCCTCCTCAACCGAGGTCGGCATGACACGCAAGATCAATTCTACCCGAAGGGGTGCAGCACTCGTGGTAGGTACCGTGTAACTCCCCATTTGCCAGCCACCGCGCCGCACGACCTGTAAGAGCTTACCGTCACACCGCATCTTATCAAGCACATAGCCCTCTGCGACACGCACCCCTATTTCTAATGGTGCTCCCTGTACGCAGAGACTATCCGCCTCGATGGGCGCACCATTCGTAAAGCACTCTACCTCGGCTTCACCCCCACGCACCAGACAGCGCAACGGACGCGTCGGCAACTCCGTATAGGCACACCCCACCTGCAAGTCAGGGAGCGCGTAATCTTCCGCAACGCGGTAGAGCGAAGCAAAGAGCCTATCATCATCAGAGAACCCCTCCAGCCTCTTACCATTGAGTAAGAAATGAGAGGGTTGAAAACGCCCCCACTCGGGATGCAGGAAGCGCAACCACGTCCCCGTGGTAAGGCGTGCCCCATCGCGCAACGTATCCCCGCCACGCAGCACCACATATTGCCCATGCGCAGCAGGCGTAAGCCGTAGCCGCACCTCGGGGCGTTCGGTCGGCTGTGTACGTGCCCTCACGCGGAACGTCGGGTGCAGTCCCGTATGGGGCAACGTATATTGTGCCACGTAGTGCCCCGCCCGCTCGCGTGTGAAATCAATAGGCGTTTGGTTAACCCATAGTGTACCAAGGGCACTCCCAGCGTCAGTCTCCACCTGCAAGCGTACGGTTGTCCCCACGGGAAGCGACGTACCGCTGACGATCGCCGTACCATCGACCGTGGCAGCGATATTCACCCCAGCCCCCTTTCCAAAAAAGAACCTCCCTGCTCGTAGACTGGGAAGCGACGCCGTACGTACAGGCTCGGAAAGTGCCCCCTCCTTCCCATCCTCCACCACATTTACCGCAAGTGCGACCTGCGTAGCTCCAAAAAGCGTAGCAAAGGGGAGCGAACACTGCGGCGTAGAGACCTGGGCTATCTCCTGCCACGGGTCACTCGCCCCGCACGACATCTTTACGCTATAGTGCGCCGAGGCTGCGAGCCCCGACACGGCGTCCCACGAGAGGACGAGCCCGCCCTCCTCCTCTTTTACCGCAAGGTGGGTAGGTATGGGCAATGCATGGAGTTGAGGGGAAAGGAGCGTATTTTTATACGCATCCGTAGCACGCAGACGGAAATCGCCCCTAAGGTTTGTGGGTAAAAGTAGCTGCGTAAGGGGACGTTGGAGCGTGATCTTAGAGAGCGTCTCCGCCCCCTGCAGGAGCTCTAAACGGATAGGGTAGGTTAGCCCATCAATTGCCACGGACATCGTCTTTCCCACGACCTGCCCTGCACGCGGAAGGCGAAAAGCGGGCTCAGCATCCCGTTCAAAGAACCAGACCAGTGCCCAATCCTGTGCAGGCTTAGGTAGCGCATGTGCCACCACCTCAACGCGGAGCGTCCCCGTGGGGGCGTCGATGGTTACTTGCTCGATATTGTTGAGGTGATCCTCGCCGCGGGCAGCAGGGGCAGAAGGGAGCTTCGGGTTCAACGTCCAAGGAAAGACGAGCCCCTCGTTGGAGGTGACGCGGAGGTCAAGGTCGTTAATAAGCGCAGCATCCCCCCAACGGTGCGGACGAAACGAGACGGCATCATTCCAAACTAACATCAGGCGCACCCGCGTAGTCCCCGCCGGGACGGCGATCTCCTGCTGCCACCGTTCGCCTTGCGAAGCCGAGCGCCCGAGATGATACCACCCTTGGCGTAGCATCTCTATCATGTTTGGCGCATTGATAAGTCCGTAACCCGAGGTATAGTCTGGTCCTGGGGCAAAGAGGTCGTCTGCGCCATTGGCAGCAAGGGCACGCAAGAGGTCGCTTCGCGGTACATCGCCCGCGTGTTGCTGTGCATAGAACTCGGTCGCTAAGGCGAGGACGCCCGTTGCGACGGGGGTAGCCATCGATGTGCCCGAATAGGAGATATACCCCTCCGTGCGTTTGGTACTCAGCACCTGTGCGCCGTGCGCTACCACGGTGGGGAGGAGGCGTCCGTCATCGGTCGGTCCCCATGACGAAAAGTCCGTCATCGAACGATCTGCCGCTACTGCGCCCACATAGAGCGAGTTCTTCCCACGGCTGGGCGTAGAGCCGTACCCCGACTGGAATTTGGACTGACAAACCGGTATATTGCGTTCGTTGCCCACGGCAAAGAGGTGCGTCATAAGAGGAAAGAGATGCGCCACGCGGTCGTAAGGCGCATCGAGGTCATAGACCATCTCCTTGTAATCGGCACACGACTTCTCTTCATACGCGATGCCGTAGGAATTGTTCGTGAGGGAGATATGGTAGTCTCGGTGCGCACGTGCCATCTCCTCCCACTCCTCGCGCTCAGGACCATTTTCATCCTCTCGGAAGTTGTAGCACCATGCGTGTGCCCTAGGGGCTATCCCGCGCGCCGTCGGGTTATCATACCCTGCCCCGAGGATAATCCCCGCCACGTGCGTCCCATGTCCGCTACTGACTAATTGCGCTTCCTCCTGCGTGTAGCGCCCTCGGAGGTCGGGGTGTGGGTCGAGGGTCTCGTCCCATATACCTAGGCGCACGTTCGCCCCTGTCAGGTTGTAAGGGGCATCGGGGGTGACGCCTTCCAGCAGTGGGACGCTGCTCAGTTGCTTGCTGGTGTAGTCTAAGGCTTTTCGTGGGCGCGGCGCGGGGTGTACCCAGAGCACCCATGGTTGGGCAGCGAGCGCCTCCACAGCTTGGTTGGGCAACAGACAGGCGAGCGAGGGGGTAAGGGGGTCATAGCTTACGAATGTGCCGCCAAGCGATAGGAGGGTTTCCCTCATCTGCTCTTCCCTTGTTTGTGGCAAGGGGATGACACGCAAAGAGAGGGTTGCTGCCTCTCGTTTCAAGGCGGGCGATAGCTTCTCTTTTGCTGAAAAAGGGGTTAATGGGACGGAGGACGCCCCGATCGCCGCAGCTACCCGCTTGGGCGATCTGCTGACACTCTGCACGAGGTATTCCCCTGCCCCGAGATAGTCCACCACCTCGATACCGCGCGCACGGAGCTCCGTTAACCGTTCGACCGACATTCCCTCCCCGAGTCGCGTTCGCCAGAGTTGTGGCGTGCCTGCAAAGAGCACTGTGCCCCACACGAGGAACAGAAGAGTAAAAAGCGCTTGACGCATCATCCCTAAGTCTTGTTTGGTGGCGTAAGGTAGGAAAAAGGCAGGGAATGGAGATACTGTCCTAAAAAAGTGTGTAAGCTCCATTTATATTAACTTGGAGGTGTA
>CAJPTV010000074.1 GCA_905373665.1 Bacteroidia bacterium | reverse complement strand
CCTCTTCTTTTTCCTGTTGTGGCATGAGGCACGTGGGCAGCAGATGTATCAGGTGACTCAGTATATGCTCAATAACTATGTCGTGAACCCCGCTGTGGTCGGGACGTTCAATTATTTCCAAGCTCGTACGCACCACCGTTTTCAATGGATTGGTGTGAATGATGCGCCGATCACGAATGTGGTGACGGTTTACGGACCTCTTGCGAAGCAATCAATGGGGTTTGGTGCGCTCTTTTACAACGACCTTACGGGGCCGACCGCTCGCACAGGGCTTTCTGCCTCTTACGGTTACAACTTGGCGCTGAGTAGTGAGATGCGCCTCTCGTTGGGTCTTTCGCTCGGGTTCATGGCGTTTAAGGTGGATGGTTCTAAGTTCGATTTGGGGGACAATACGAATCCGCTTGAGGATCCTGCGCTGTTGAACAATGAGTCTCGTACGAGTCTTATTCCAGATGGAGCTCTTGGAGCTTATATTTATGCTTCGCATCTTTACTTAGGGGTCTCTTCGCAGCAGCTCTTTGGGAATGACCTAACGCTTTATGGTAAGCCCGTAAAGCCTAATACTTTAAGGCGGAGTTATTATCTTCATGCGGGCTATCTCATCTATCTCAGTGAGAGCTTTGATTTAGAGCCTGGGGTGGTAGCCAAGTTCGCGCCTCCCTCTCCATTTCAATTTGATATTGGGGTCAAGGCTAGTTATCTTAACAGGATATGGGCGGGTGTGTCATTTCGTTATGGGGATGCGGTGAGTTTCCTGCTTGGCTACAAACACGACAACCGCATTTTGTTTGGGTATAGTTTCGACTACAGCTATACACGTTTGCGAGCCTACTCGATCGGTTCGCACGAGTTGATGATCGGTTATCAGTTTGATAAAATCAAGTAGTCGCTTCGCCTGTCTGGCGTGAGGGCGGATTCGTCAACAAGAACGTGGGGTTTGCATTCCTCGGTGTAACAAATTTGATAGAAAGGACATTCTATCTCGTACAGGTGGATACTGTCCATATTGCGGGAGTTTTTGTTGTTTTAAGGAAGAAAGCGCCGCGGTGTGGTAATAAAAAACATATTTTTTACTAGTTCAACACAATGATGAGTCGAAGACCTATTTATGGATTGCTCTTTGCGGTATTCCTGTTCTCCTTCTTTGGGGTAGGGCAGGTGTTTGCAGGGTATGACACCAACGCTTTTGTCACCAAGTGGACGGCTACGGGGACGGTGCTTAAGATGAAGCTGTTTGGGACGGGGATTGAGGTGAGGGTGTATGAATATGGAAAAGCAGAAGGAACGTTTAGCGCAGCAACGCTAACGAACGATGTGTGGTCTACGACGGTAGAGAAGGGCAAGACGTATATCGTCGAATTGAAGGGGGGCCTAACAGGGCTTCGGGTCATAAGTACCTCGGATCTTCAGAAGGTAGAGCAGTGGGGGAAGGCGCAGTGGAATGATCTGCGGGAGGCTTTCTCGGGGTGCAGTAAGATGGACATTTTGTCCACTGCGGGTGTGCCGAATGTGGGCGCTTGTAAGTCTTTGACCGCAATGTTTAAGGACTGCTCCAATCTGCAGAATATCAATGCGAAGGATTGGACGGTGAACAATGTTACCAACTTCACCTCCATGTTTGATGGGTGTCTTCGCCTCGCCAAGGAAAATAGCGAAAATGAAGGTTTTAAGCAATGGAATCCTGTAAGCATGCTCAATGTTCAGAGTATGTTTAAGGATTGTAAGTATTTCAATGCGGATTTGTCGGCTTGGAAGACGTATACGGAGCATATCACGAATCTGTATCAGACCTTTTCTGGCTGTTCTGCATTTGCGGGAAAGGGGTTAAAGGATTGGAATGTGAGCAATGTCACGGATTTTTCTAGCACTTTCAATGGTTGTGAAAAGCTCGTAGAGCCGCTCGGGAATTGGGATACGGGGAAGGCGACCACGATGCGGGCGATGTTCGCAGGCTGTAGCTTATTCAATCAAGATATCAGCAAGTGGAAGGTGAAGAAAGTTTCCGACTTTATGCAGATGTTTTATGGTTGTAACATCTTTAACCAAGATCTTAGTGCATGGTTAGACCCAGGTGATCCTCTTAGTATTGGTAATGCAGGGGGCAATGCGGCGGTGCGCTTAGATGAGATGTTCTCACTCTGCAAAGAGTTTAATGTGGGGAATAACCCAGATGGGCTAAATGGATGGGATGTGAGCGGGGTCACCACGATGTACCGTACTTTCTATGCGTGTAAAAAGTTCAATAAACCATTGAATAAGTGGACGGTGGGTAATGTTAAGACGATGCAGGGGCTCTTTGAGGAGGCCGTCATCTTTAATCAGTCACTCTCTGATTGGGATCTTTCGAGCCTGAAGTCGTTACATAAGACGTTCCGTTTGTGTAAGGCGTTCAATCAGGATATGTCTGGCTGGGCAGGGAAGACGGGCAAGGTCACGGACTTCCGAGAGATGTTTGCAAACTGTGATGCATTTGTCGGGAATGGGTTAGAAAATTGGGACGTTTCGCGCGGAGAGATTTTTGAGAGTATGTTTTTCCAAGATGGGAAGTTTAAGGGTAATCTTTCCAAGTGGATTGTTGGGAATGCGACGACGTTCCATTCGATGTTCTTTCAGTGTAAAGAGTTTAACTCAGATTTGAGTGGATGGCGTCCGGTGAAGGTCACGACGATGGCTAGGATGTTTTTAGGCTGTAAGAAATTTAATGCGGATCTGAGTGGGTGGCGTACGCCGGTTAATCTGAGTTTGGAGAAGACGTTTTATGAGTGTACAGATTTCAATTACTCTTTGAAGGAATGGGATGTGAGTCAAGTACGAGATTTTAGCTACACGTTCTACAAGGCGGAAAAATTCAACCAAGATTTGAAGGGATGGAAGACGGGGCGCGGCGAGAACTTTAGGGGTATGTTCTCACAGGCTTATGCTTTTGAGAGCGATTTGAGCCAATGGGATGTGAGTAGCGCTACGGATATGAGCGAAATGTTCTTGACGGCTAAAAAATTCAAGTCGGATCTTAGCCAATGGAATGTGTCGAACGTAACGGATATGAACTTGATGTTCGGTTGGGCAGAATCGTTCAATTCGGATCTTACGAAGTGGGATGTCTCGAAGGTCAAGAATATGACGAAGATGTTCCGCAGTGCAAAGGCTTTTGACTGTTCGTTGGGGACGTGGGTTTTATCCAGTCTTGAGAGTGAGTTGACGCTCGAGGAGTCTGGGATGGGGATTGCGAATTATGACCGTTCGTTGATTGGCTGGGATAAGAGCGATGTGAAAAACATCACAATCAATGCGAAGGGGCTAAAATATTTTAGCGATGAGGCAGTTGCGGCACGTACCCGTTTGGTCGGTGCTAGCAAGAATTGGAGAATTAAAGAAGATACGCAGGTGTCGCTGAAGAAGATTCAGCTCGATCCAGACTACAGTATCGAGTTGGATAATGGGAAAGAGTATGTGGGGGGAGCTACGTTAACGGTAGCGGATGTCGTTTGGAAGTTGGTACAGACGGACGGTGCTGTGAAGACGGATCTTCCTCTTTACGAAGCTACGTGGGCGTCGTTAGACCCGACGATTGTAAAAGTTGAGGCTGACAAAACAGCGAAGACCTTTAAGCTTACGGCGTTGAAGCCAGGGCGTACGGTGATTAAGGTATCTGTCCCAGGCGCACAGGTATATGACGAGTGGTTGGTGAATGTGGTGATCTTGGTGAGCGACCTTAATTTTACACAAGAGACGTATGAGATCCCATTGGGACAGACACTCGACCTTGCGGCAGAGTTGACGATTCTGCCTAACAATGCGTCGAACAAGAAGGTGGAGTGGACTACGGAGAATGCCTCGATAGTAGCCATCGACAAAGAGACGGGGATGGCTACAGCTAAAAGCGATGGCGATACGCAAGAAACGTGGATCACGGTGACGAGCCTTGACCGTCCGGAGGGGAAGCGCAAGTCGAAAAAGGTGAAAGTTATCGCTAAGCGCATTGTGACAGAGAAGGTTGAAGCTGATCCGCAAATGCTCTATTTGCAGCCGGGTGCGACGGCAGAGCTTAATGCGATACTTACGCCGACGAATGCGACCAATCAGAAAGTGAAGTGGACTTCGACGCGTCCGGATCGTATCAAGGTCACGGATGAGGAGAAGGGGAAAATCCAAGTAGAGCCTGCTTCGGTGGCAGATGGGCCGTATTATGTAGATATAGAGGTATCGCAGGAGACGCTCAAGAGTACGTGTCGGGTGAACGTGCTGAGCTCTCACGATATCGTACCGAAGAGTATCATGCTTCTTCCTAAGAAGTTGGAGCTTGCGGTGAATGAGGCGAAGATGTTGAGTTGGACGATTACGCCAAGCAATACGCCGTACAAAGAGGTGGGGTGGACCTCCTCTAACCCTGCTGTGGTCTCTGTGCACAATGGTCGCGTGGTGGGGTTAGCGAAGGGTACTGCAGAGATTGTGGTAAGATCGCACACCTCGTTGAAAGTTTTTGACCAGATAGAGGTGACGGTGAACGAGATCGCGGTTATGTCGATCGATGCGGATCGGACGGCGTCGAACTATAAGACGGTTACACCTGCAGAGAATAGCTACTTTGAGATCCCGGAGGGGATACCTTCGTCGATTCCTTATATCATCGAGCCCACGTTGGCAAGCAATAAGGCGATAGAGTATGAGATAGAGAAGCCAGAGGTGATCGCTGTGGTCTCGGGCAAGTTGGTTGGGAAGATCGTTGGTCAGACAACGAAAGTTCGTCTTAAAGCGCTTGGTGGGTCTAACGTTTATAGTCCCTATTTCAATGTGAAGGTGGTGAGTAATAAGGATCCAGAAGAGCTCATCATTCCTAAAGACTTGATATTGACCCCAGGCGAGACGGGCAAGTTGCCGTTGACCTATAAGCCTGCAGATGCGACGAACCGCTTGGTGAAGTGGAGAGCGAGTGACCCGCAGGTGCTGAAAGTGGGGTATGATGGTTCGTACGAGGCTCTTCAAGCAGGTACGACAACGGTGACGGTTTGGCTTGTGACGAACGAAGCGATCAAGGGCGAGTGTAATGTGCGTGTGCTGCAGCGAGTGTTGCCAGATGGGGTGAATATGATTCGGAATATTACGCTCGGAGTGGGGAACTCTTATCGTTTTGCACCCACGGTGACGCCCGCAGATGCGACAGACCAGCGTATTGCTTGGAGGGTACTTGAGGGGGCGGATAAGATTGAGTTCAATGAGCAGGAGCGTACGGTGAAAGGAAAGATGGCTGGGGAGGCTAAGATTGAAGCTTCGTTACGTGCGAACCCCACAAAGACGGTGGTATGTACGATCACGGTGGAGGCTGCTACGACGCCAGCGGTTACGAGCCTCAGCTTTAAGGAGTCGGAAGTTACGGTAGAAGAGGGTAAAGAGGTGGATGTGGAGCTTGCGGTAGAGCCCGTGAATGCGATGCCAGCGGTTACCTATACGTCCAAGAACCCGACCTACGTGCTTGTTAGTGCTTCTAAAAACAAGCAGAATGCGGTGACGGTATATGGTCGCCTCCGCTCTAATGGGCAAAAGATTACGGTGCAAGGAGATGGTGAGGGAAGACCGCCCTTTACGTTGACCGTGACGGTTGTTCCGCCCACGGCGCCGACGAAGCCTGCGCCGCCGACCTTTGATGTGAAGAAGTCTGAGTTGACGATTGTGAAGGGAGGGATTGGCTTTATTGAGTTAACGGGAGTAGATCTTGCTCAATACGACATCCAGAAGTTGACGTGGTCGCCCGCAACGGGTGGGGCACACGCCAATGTATCGAACACGGGGGTAGTGCAAGCTACGGATGTGCCAGGTGATCAGGAGATTACGATCGATAATGGTGCTGGCTTTACGAAGAAAGTCACGGTACACGTGATTGACCCTGATGCTGTAGCACAGATTACGTCTTTTGATGTGGAGCAAACGGAGATGACGCTCTACATTGATGAGAATGGGCAGGGCGAAAAACGTTCTGTATTGCTCAAGGAGGTGACGCCTGCGAATGCGCTACCTTCGACATTGGAGTGGGCTCGTAAGGAGGATTTTTATCCGAACAATAAGTTTGATGTTGATGCCAATGGGGTGGTAACGGCTAAGAAAGAAGGTGACCAGTGGCTCGTGGTAAAGACTAAGACGACGCCAGTCGTTTCTAAGGAAGTACACATTTTCGTGAAAAAGAGGGGGGCAACGCCTTCTACGCCAACGAAACCGCTTAATAGTTTCACGACACCAAGCCCAACGCCTAAGGTGTTGAAAGATGTGCCGACACAGATACCATTGACTACAGACCCCGTGGATGCGGATCGGAGTGGATTCAAGTGGGAGCTGATTGAAGGAAACAACGATGTGGCAACGATAGACCCGACCACGGGCGTGATAACGGGTAAGAAGGGCGGTACTGCGAAGGTTAAGGTAACGGATACCAAGACGAACAAGACTGTAGAATTTGATATTACGGTAGTAGAGCCGTCGCAGCCGCAAGACTTGACATACGCTACTGGTTTTGAGCTACGCTCTGACAAGTTGACGGTGGTGATGGGGAGTACGGGCGTTATTGAGTTGAAGAATATCGTTCCTGCGGGAGCTTCGACGGATAAGCTCGTTTGGGAGGCGTTAACGCCAGATATTTGTACGGTTGAAAAAGGGAAGGTAACGCCAGTGTCTGTGAGTGAGAATGGGAAAGTGAGAGTCTCGGTAGAAGGTACGCCAGAGGCAGATCGTCTGGTGGTAAGCGTGAAGGTGCTGCCTGCGAATGCGACCAATCCTGCAACTGACCCGAACGGTCCGAAGTCGCCGCTGGAAACCTTTGAAGGACCGAAGACGCAGATTAGCGTTACGGTAGGGAATACGACGACGGTAAAACTGACTTACACGCCAGCTAATGCGGATTTGAGTACGCTCGATTGGACGTCCTCAGCTACGGGCGTGGCGACGGTAAACAATGACGGTGTGATAACAGGGGTTACGGAGGGTAAGGCTACGATTACGGTAACGAATAGGGCTAAGCCCGCTGAGCCTCCTGTGACTTTTGAAGTGGTTGTAGTGCCAGCGCCGAAGCCAGAACTTAAGGACTTTGAGAAGCCTGATCATCCTGTGAATGTGCTGAAGGATAATCCGACGAAACTCCCGCTGAAGACCGACCCAGCGAATGCGGATACGAGTGGTCTGGAGTGGAGTTCGTCAGACGAGAGTGTGGCAACGATCGACAAGAAGACGGGTGTGGTAACGGGGCATAAGGGCGGCGTGACGACCATCACGGTAACTGATCCGAAGACTGGCAAAAAGACGTCGTTTGACATTACGGTGGTTGATCCGTCGCAGCAAGGTGGCGGTGGTTCAGAGAAGCCTGCGTTGCAACGTTTTTCGGTTAAAAGTACTGACGTAGTGGTTGTTCAGAACTATCGTTCGGTGGTTACTTTGCAACCTTGGCCAGAGAATGCGGATATTAGCCATCTCCGTTGGGAGAGTGCGGATTCGCAGGTCGCAAGTGTCGAGAATGGCGTGATTACGGGGGTGTCGGTTGGCGAAACTGAGGTGAAAGTCTCCGATGAGAAGTTGGGGTCAACGTACACAATCCACGTGCAGGTGGTTAGCAACAATACGATTACTTCCGTAGAGGAGGCAGCTTTGTCAGAGGTGATGGTAGCGCCGAATCCGTTTGTTGAGAACTTGCGTATTCAGAGCTCATCAGAGCTTGTAGAGGAGTACAGCTTGTTGAATGTGAGTGGGCAGGTGGTACGAGTGGGTAAGCTCGTGGGTAGCGAAACGGTTGTTGAGACCGCAGATCTTCCTTCTGGTCTTTACCTCTTGCGTTTGAGAGCGTCGAATGGCGCATCGCGTACCCTTCGGGTCGTGAAGCGTTAGTCATAGCGTGTTGAACAGGACGGGATGCGTTCCCCCCGAAATGAGGTGGGGGACGCGTCCCGTCTTTTTTTTGCGGTAAAGAGCTTCTCTTTAGTGCCCCGCGCTGGGGTGGGAGGGCGGTAGGCACATTGAGCGATACGATTTTATTACCTTTGTCTTCTAGAACTGTCACAGATTGAACGATGAAGAAGTACAGACAATACGCCACCTTGAACCTCGCGGAGGTAGCCAAGGAAACGCTCGTCCGTTGGGACTCTATTCACGCGTTTGAAGCGAGTCTGTCGATTCGCGAGGGAGCGCCCTCGTATATATTCTTTGAGGGACCGCCTTCGGCTAATGGTCTTCCAGGGATTCATCACGTTATGGCACGTACCATCAAAGATGCCGTTTGTCGTTATCGTACGCAAAAGGGCTTTCGTGTGGAACGTAAGGCGGGGTGGGATACCCATGGGCTGCCTGTGGAGTTGGGCGTGGAAGCGCTGCTCGGTATCACAAAGGAGGATATAGGGAAGAAGATCTCTATCGAGGAGTATAACCAAGCCTGCCGCACGGAGGTGATGAAATACACCGACAAGTGGCGGCAACTGACGGAGCAGATGGGGTATTGGGTCGACCTCGATCGTCCCTACGTGACCTATCACACCAAGTATATCGAGTCGCTTTGGTGGCTGCTTAAGCAACTTTACGAGGGGGGCTACCTCTATAAGGGAAAGACTATTCAGCCCTATTCGCCAGCGGCTGGGACGGGATTGAGTACGCACGAGCTTAATCAGCCAGGCTGTTATCGCGATGTTGCGGATACGACCGTCGTGGGAATGTTCCGAGTTTTAGAAGGGGGGCAGCCTGCCGATTTTCAAGGTAAGCCGCTTTATATCCTTGCGTGGACGACCACGCCGTGGACATTGGCATCGAATACGGCGCTGGCGGTAGGAAAGAACATCCAGTATCAATATATCGAGACGCAGAACCCCTATACTGGGACAGTGTGCGTGGTGGTGCTGGCAGAGTCGCGCGTAGCGGCTTATTTCAAGCCCGAGGGGTTAGACCAACCTTTGGGCGTGTCGGAGAATGCGAAGAAAATTTTACCGTGGCGTCGCTTGCAAGAAGTGGAGGGGAGTGCGCTCGTGGGCTTGCATTACGAACCCCTTTTCCGTTGGACGAAGCCGAGGGGGGATGCTTATCGGGTAATCCCTGCCGATTTTGTTACCACGGAGGACGGTACGGGGATTGTGCACATCGCGCCTACGTTTGGGGCAGATGACGCGCGGGTGGCAAAGGAACAAGGGATTGTCGGGATGGAGCTTAAGGCGCTCGACGATGATATCGCTCCGATGGTCGATCGCAAGGGACGTTTTTATTGCATCGAAGAGCTTGCCCCTGATTATGTTGAAGAGTATGTCTATCGCGACGAATATGCGAAGTGGTCAGGACGTTACGTAAAGGCAGGGTATACGACCGCGGAAGACCCGATGGGGGGCGAGCTGGACGTAGACCTTTGTGTCGACCTCAAGCAGCGTGGTTTGGCGTTTAAGATTGAAAAGCACAAGCACAGTTACCCGCACTGCTGGCGTACGGACAAGCCCGTACTTTACTACCCGCTAGATTCGTGGTTTATTCGGACAACGGCTTTCCGTGACCGCTTGCTTGCGCTGAATGAGACCATCGATTGGCATCCAGAGTCTACGGGCACGGGGCGCTTTGCGAAATGGTTAGAAAACCTCGTTGATTGGAACTTGTCGCGTTCGCGTTTTTGGGGAACGCCGCTTCCTATCTGGGCAACGCGCGATCGGAAGGAGCTCAAGTGTATCGGTTCGCTTGAGGAGTTACGCGCGGAGTGTGAAAAGGCGGTTGCGGCAGGTGTGATGGAACAGAATCCGCTTGCGGGTTTCCGAGTGGGGGATAACTCAGATGCGAATTATGACGCCGTAGATATTCATCGCCCCTACGTGGATAATATCGTTCTTGTGGCGGCGGACGGGCAGCCGATGTATCGCGAGCCAGACCTCATTGATGTTTGGTTTGATTCGGGGGCGATGCCCTACGTGCAGTGGCACTATCCGTTTGAGAACAAGGATACTTTTGACTCTCATTTCCCTGCGGACTTCATTGCCGAGGGGGTTGATCAGACACGAGGGTGGTTCTTTACCCTTCATGCCATCGCGACGATGGTGTCTGACTCGGTGGCGTTTAAGCATATTATCTCGAATGGGCTTGTTCTCGACAAGGAGGGGAACAAGATGAGTAAGCGTCTGGGCAATGCCGTAGATCCGTTCAAGGAGCTTGAAAGCAAGGGAGCGGATGCGGTACGTTGGTATGTATTGACGAATTCGGCGCCGTGGGACAATCTGAAGTATGACTCGACGGGCGTGGATGAGTGTGTACGGAAATTCTTCTCCACGCTGCACAATACCTATTCGTTCTTTGCTCTTTATGCTAACGTGGACAGCTTTGATACGGCAGCGCCAGAGATTGCACTTGCGGAGCGCCCAGAGCTTGACCGTTGGGTACTTTCGCGGCTTAATACACTGATTCGTGAGGTGGACGACGCCTATAATGGTTATGACCTCACGCGTGCGGGGCGTCTGATTCAGGATTTTGTGACTGAGCACCTGAGTAACTGGTATGTGCGCCTGAGTCGGAAGCGTTTCTGGGGTGGGGGAATGACGCAGGATAAGTTGGCGGCATATCAGACCCTTTACCGTTGCTTACAGGTTGTGGCGCAGCTTATGGCGCCGATTGCTCCGTTCTATGCCGATCGGCTTTATGCTGATCTGTTGCAGGTGGAAAAGCCCGAGGTGGGGAGTTGTGTGCACCTTGTGGATTTCCCGTCGGTCGACAGGGCTTCTATCGACGAAGAGTTGGAAGAACGCATGGCATTGGCGCAGCGATTCACGTCGATGGTTTTGGCGCTACGCAAGAAGGTGGCTATCAAGGTACGTCAGCCGTTGGCACGCTTGATGATCCCCGTCTTAAACGCAGCGTTTGAACAGCGTTTGCGGGCTGTAGAAAGCTTGCTCCTGAACGAAGTTAATGTGAAGAGTTTGGAGTACCTCGATCCGCTCAATACGGTGCTTGTGAAGCGCGTAAAGCCCGACTTTAAGGCACTCGGTCCGAAGTTCGGTAAGGCGATGAAGGAACTCGCTGCGGCATTGCAGCAGCTTTCGCAGGCAGAGATTGCCGCTTGGGAGCAGCAGGGGGACATTACGCTTGATTTGCAGGGGACGAGCTATACGGTTTCGCTGAGTGATGTGGAGATAGCGCCGGAGGATATCCCGGGGTGTCTCGTTGCTTCGGAGGGCGGGTTGACTGTGGCGCTCGACTATGCGTTGACCCCTGAGCTTCTGGAAGAGGGGTTGGCGCGCGAGTTGGTGAACCGTGTGCAGAACCAACGTAAGGAGAATGGTTACGAGGTCTCGGATCGTATCTCCTTGCAAATCGCAGGGGCGCGTGAGACACTAGATGCCCTCGAGCATTTCAAAGAGTATATTCAGACGCAAACCCTTTGCGAGCGTTTCGAGTGCGTTGCCGAGAATGCGGGGACGCTTGTCGTCGATTTTGGCGCGCCGTATGGCGAGGTGAAGGTCGTTGTCGAAAAACTATAGTCCAGTTCTTAACCCCTTGTTACGGAGAGCGCTATTGTGAGACGCTGCGAGTGGATAGGTTTAATCTTGGTGCTTTTGATCCTCTTTCTGGATCAGTGGCTTAAGTTTTGGGTGAAGACTAACATGAGCCTCGGGGAGGAGATTGCGCTCTTGGGGAATTGGGCGAAACTCTACTTTGTGGAGAATTTCGGCATAGCCTTTGGGCTAAAGCCCGGGAATGAGATCGTGAAGCTTGTCTTGAGTTTGGGGCGTATTTTGAGTGTCGGAGCATTTTGCTATTTAGCTCACTGGGTGGCGCGATCGCCGCAAGTTCCCAAGGGGATCTATTATGCCACGGTGGGGGTAATCGCAGGTGCGCTTGGGAATGTGATTGATGGGACGTTTTATGGGCAGCTCTTTTCTTCTAGTGAGGGGTATACGCTTGTGGGCGAGGAGCTCGTGCCAGCGGTGGCAACCTTTTTACCCGAGGGTGGGGGTTATGCGCCGCTCTTTCAGGGGAAGGT